>CAYGVJ010000162.1:0-11257 GCA_964353255.1 uncultured Solibacteraceae bacterium
GCCTGCCTGCCGGCAGGCAGGCTTGCCAAGGCCACTGCGAACATCGCGCCTATTCCGCACAGCCGAGGGCGGCTGTGCCACATGGCCCCGCCGCAAGCGGCGGGCTGGCCGGTCGCGGCGCGCGGTAAGGTCAAACCACCTCCCCGACATCCGCAGCGGCGGCCTGGACTGGAGCAGACTGCCTGTCCTGTCCGGTCCCGTTGTCGCTACCCCGTCCGTTCTTTCGCTTCCAGTCGTCGATGGCGGCCTTGATGGCGTCCTCGGCCAGGACCGAGCAGTGGATCTTCACCGGCGGCAGGCTCAGCTCGTTGGCGATGTCCGCGTTCCGGATCTCCAGGGCTTCGTCCAGCGTTTTGCCCTTGACCCATTCGGTCACCAGCGAGGAGCTGGCGATGGCGCTGCCGCAGCCGAAGGTCTTGAACTTGGCGTCCTCGATGACGCCGCTCGAGTTGACCCGGATCTGCAACTTCATTACGTCGCCGCAGGCGGGCGCGCCCACCATGCCCGTGCCGACCGCCGGGTCGTTCTTGTCCAGCGTGCCCACGTTGCGCGGGTTGTCGTAATGATCCAGTACTTTGTCCGAGTACGCCATGCCAAGCCCCTATTCCGCCACCCACTGCACCTTTTTCAGATCCATGCCCTCCTTGGCCATCTCATAGAGAGGCGACAGCTCCCGCAGGCGCCGCACCGCGTCAATGACGCGCTCGGCGACGTAATCGACCTCCTCCTCGGTGTTGAAGCGGCCCAACCCGAAGCGGATCGAGGTGTGCGCCAGGTCCTCGCTGACGCCCAACGCCTTCAGCACGTAGCTGGGCTCCAGCGTGGCCGAGGTGCAGGCCGAGCCGCTCGAAACCGCCACGTCCTTGATCCCCATCAGCAAGGACTCCCCTTCCACGTAAGCGAAACTCAGGTTGAGATTGTTGGGCAGCCGGCTGTCCATAGTCCCGTTGATGTAGACCTCGTCTAGCTCGGCCATTATGCGGTCCTTGAGGTAGTCACGCAAGCGGGACAGGCGGGCGGACTCCTCGGGCATCTCGCGCTGGCAAATGGCGCAGGCCTCGCCCAGGCCGACAATGCCCGTCACGTTGAGGGTCCCGGAGCGCATGCCGCGCTCATGGCCGCCGCCGTCCATCTGCGCGGTGAGCTGCACGCGGGGGTTCTTGCGGCGCACGTACAGCGCCCCAATGCCCTTCGGCCCGTACATCTTGTGGCCGCTCAGGGAGAGCAGGTCGATGTTATCGGCGTTGACGTTGACCGGGACCTTGCCGACGGACTGCGTGGCGTCGGAGTGGAACAGCACGCCGCGCTGGCGGGCGATCCGGCCGATCTCGCGGATGGGCTGGAGCACGCCGATCTCGTTGTTGGCGTGCATGATGGTGATCAGGATAGTTTGCTCGGTGATCGCCGCCTGGAGGCGGTCCAGGTCGATGAGGCCGCTGGGCTCGACCGGCAGGTAGGTGACCCGGTAGCCGCGCTTCTCGAGCTTCTTGCAGGCGTCAAGGACCGCCTTGTGCTCGGTGGGTGTGGTGATGATGTGGTTGCCCCGCTCGGCGTACATCTCGGCGACGCCCTTGATGGCCAGGTTGTCGGACTCAGTGGCGCCGCTGGTGAAAATGATCTCTTCCGGGGTGGCGCCGATCAGCTCCGCGATCTGCCGGCGCGCCTTGTCCACGGCTTCCTTGGCCTCCCAGCCGAAGGAGTGGCTGCGGCTGGCGGCGTTACCGGACTTTTCGGTGAAGTAAGGCAGCATGGCCTCGAGCACCCGCGGATCCACCGGGGTCGTAGCGTGGTAGTCCATGTAGATCGGCGTTTTCATCGGTCCTTCCCGGCGCTCAAAACCTGGAGACGTTCCGCACGCTCCGGTTGCTCTTGCATCTCCGCTATAGTGATGCTGTCCAACACCTGAAGGATTCGGAGCTGGATCTGGCGCAACGGCTCCCGGACGCTACACCGGCCCGAGTGGTAGCAGTTCCCCGCTCGCGTGGAGCAGGAGGTCAGGATGGTGGGCCCGTCGATGGCCCGGATGACCTCCAGAGCGGTGATGGCGCCCGGATCGCGCGCCAGTTGGTAGCCGCCATTGGTGCCGTGCGTGGAGGCGAGCAGCCCCTGGCGCGCCAGCTTCTGAAGCACCTTGGCCAGCAGGGGCAGGGGAATGCCGTAGCAGTTGGCGATCTCCTTGGCGCTGGAGGCGCGGCGATCGGCCAAGTGCTTGACGGCGATCAGCCCGTAGTCGGCTTTGCGAGTAAGGCGGAGCATATCGGACCGTTCTGGTCCAATATTGAGTGTAGCGCGACTGGGGGGCGGTGTCAAATGCGTCGCTCCGCGAGCGCCCCGGCGGGCGGCGGAGTTGGCTTCGTTTCGTAATTTTCTCCTACCGCATTGATTTCACGGGCCTTAGCCGCCAGCGTTGAGGCGGTTTCGGCGCGGCACGGCATGGCTATTCCCAGGGTAGGGGTAGTGGGGTGTGGGTTGTGGATCGTGGCAGCGGAAGTGGTTGGAGAGGCGGGGGAAAGAGCGGGGGGAGGGCGGTGACGGAGCCGCGGGCGCCTTGCGGATGGAGCCCGGCGCGGCTGCGCTCGAAGGCAAAAGGCAAGGGGCAAAAGGCAAAAAGACCACGAGAGGCAGCGAAGAAACCTGTGCCGCGGTTCAGCGCCGAGGGCGCGAGCTGCCGGAACGTCGCCGAGTGTTTGCGAAGCAGGACACGGGGCGATTGTACGGCCTCCGCGCACTTTGTTTGCTGAAAAACCCGGCCTCAGGACTCGCGTGGGAAGAGGTCAAGCGAAGGGTCCGCAGCCGCCGTGGCCGCTGAATTGATGATAGCCGCTCGTGCGCTGTCTGCCAGCGGCGTTCGCGATCTGTCAGGCGACCGTGTACACTGGGATCAGGTTGCCGACGGTTCTTCGGTCTGGGCCATATCGGTTCTTCTTCTACTCGGCGGATCGAGAGGAACCACCCCACGTCCACGTGGAGCGGGAAGGGCACGGAGCCAAGCTTTGGCTGGAGCCGGTCCGCCTGGAGAGGAGCCGCGGCTTCGGCCGAGCGGAGATCCGAGGGATAGAGGGACTTGTCGCGGACAAGGCGGCTTTCTTGTTGAGGGCATGGCATGAGTACTTTGGTGACTGAACTCCAGGAGGCGACGGCCCAGGATGTGAGCGCCAGTGATGACGCTCTGGTTGTGGATCTAGCCGACGGCAGGACGATCACGGTGCCCTTGGCCTGGTTCCCACGCTTGGCGCACGGGACACCGACGGAGCGGGCGAACTGGCGCCTTATTGGGAAAGGCGAGGGAATTCACTGGCCGGATTTGGATGAGGATATCAGCGTGGAGAGCCTTCTGGCGGGGCGGAGGTCCGGCGAGACGCAGGAGTCTCTTGGGCGGTGGCTCCAAGGCCGGAGGGTGGCCGGCTGACCAGCCGCCGCGGGCGACCGAAGTGTGCGCCACCGGGGGCTGGCGATCCCAGCTGACTGCCAGCCCAGGCCCTCCGGCGTAGAACTGAACCGCTGGCCGTCCCGATCAAAAGGCAGGATACACGCACAAGGCCTGACTATGCGCCGACCGAGCGAAGGCGGCTGCGCGGCGCGGCTGCGCTCGAAGGCAAGAGGCAGAGGGCAAGAGGCAGAAGGCAAAAGGCAAGGGGCAGAGGGCAAAAAGACCAGGAGAGGCAGCGAAGAAACCTGTGCCGCGCATCAGCGCCAGGCGCAAGCTGCCGGTACATCGTCGGCGCACGTAGCGGCGGCCTCGCTGGAGCGACAGTTGGGCGTGACTGGTCGGCTGCGTATCGACGCGGAGCACGGCGAACTGAAGTTCGCCGCGGCACGCTGAAGCGTGCGCCACGATGGCATTCTATGCCCCGAAGGCTTCGCGCAGCACGGCCAGGCTCTTGGGCACGGCGGTGTCGGGGGTCTCCTTGCCTTCCATCTCGAGGGAAACCCAGCCTTGATAGCCGGCCTTGCGGAGAATGCCCGCGATGCGCTTGTAGTCCAGGTCCAGCGTGTACCACTCACCGCCGCCGTAGTAGGTCTTGGCCTGGACGACCGAGGCGTACGGGGCCAGCTTCTCAATCTCCGGATAGGCCTCGCCCGGGAAGTTGCCGGTGTCGAGATTGATCCCCAGCCAGGGAGAGTTTACGGTCTTCCAAATCTGAAGCAGCGTTTCCGGCCGGGTGGTCAGACCCCAGTGGTTTTCGAGCGCCAGCAGAACGCCGGCCTTCTCGGCGTAGGGGAGGCACTCTTGGATCGACTCGATGCACCAGCGCACGGCGTCTTCGTTGGTGTAGCCGGCGAGCGGCGGCTCGTCGCCTTTGACTTTCATCAGGTCGTCGAAGGACTTCACGGTCTTCCACCGCCCCGAGTTCAGGCGGATAGAGGGGATCCCCATTTGCGCGGCCAGATCAATGCAGTGCTTGGTGTGAGCGATGTGTTTCTGCCGGTCTTCCACCTTCGGCCAGACAAAATCCTGGTGGATGGAGAGCATCATCAGGGCTACGCTGTTGCGGAAGGCGATCTGCTTGAGGCGGTTCAGGTAGGCAGGGGATTCCTCGGCCATTTGGCGGTGGAGAACTTCCACGCCGTCGAATCCGAGCCGGGCCGCCTGCTCGATTACTTTTTCGACGGGGTACTTCTGGGGCCGGAAGTGCCAGTAGGAGTAAGTGGAAGTTGCCAACCGGATGCGGGAGGGTTTGGCGGCGGCCTGGCCGGAGCCGGCGGCAGGCAAGGCCGCGGCCAGGGCGCCTTGTCGGAGCAAGTCACGTCTGGAAGTGTTCATAGGAAACCTCATCGGATGGGGACATTCTCCTGGTCCCGGTACTGCAACTGGTAGAGCTTCCAGTAGATGCCGCGCTGGGCCAGAAGCTGCTGGTGGGTGCCGGTCTCGCGCAGGCGGCCCTTGTGCATGACCAGGATGCGGTCGGCGCGCTGGATGGTGGACAGGCGGTGGGCGATGACGATCGAGGTGCGCCCCTCCACCAAGTGGGCCAGCGCCTCCCGCACCCGGAATTCCGTCTCCGTGTCCACGCTGGAGGTAGCTTCGTCCAGGATCAGGAAATGCGGGTCATGAGCCAGGGCGCGGGCGAAGCTGATCAGTTGTTTCTGCCCGGTGGAAAGCCCGTCGCCGCGCTCGCGCACCGGCTCGGAGAAGCCGCTGGGCAGCGACTCGATGAAATCCAGCAGGTTGACCTGCTCGGCGGCGGTCGCCAGGTCCTGGTCGCTGATCCGGTCGGTGCCCAGGCGGATGTTGCCCTCGATGGTGCCGGAGAACAAGTGCGGATCCTGAAGCACCACGCCGAAGTGGCGGCGCAGATCCCGCGGGTCGAACGCGCGCACGTCCAGGCCGCCGAGGCGAATGGAGCCCCGCTGCACGTCGTAGAAGCGCAGCAGCAGGCTCACCAGCGTGGTCTTGCCGGCGCCGGTGTGGCCCACTACGGCGACGGTCTCTCCCGGCTGGATCCGGAAGCTCACGTCCCGCAGCACCCACTCTTCGTCGCGATAGGCGAACCAGACGCCGTCGAACTCGATTGCCAGGTCGCCCTGCGGAACGGCCGGGCTGCCGGCGGGCGCGCGCACCTGGACCGGCTCATCCAGCAAGTTGAAGACGCGCTCGGCGGCCGCCGTGGCCGACTGAAGCAGGTTGTACTTCTCGCTCAGGTGCATAATGGGGTGGTAGAACCGCATCCCGTACTGGAAGAAGGCCACCAGCACGCCCAGGGTGAGGCCGCCCCGGCGGATCTGGAAGCCGCCGTAGGCCAGCAGCGCGGCCAGCCCCAGCATGCTCAGAAACTCGATGGCCGGGAAGAACCAGGCGTAGGCCAGGATGGCGTCTTTGAAGGCCTCCATGTGCTGCCGGTTGATGCGCTCGAACTCGACGGCGCTCTGACGCTCGCGGTTGAACAGTTGCAGAACGGACATGCCGCTGAGGTGCTCTTGGAGGTGGGCGTTGATTTTGGCGATGGCGACGCGGATCCGGCGGTAGCTGGACACCGCGGCGCGGCGAAACAAGGCCGTGACTGCCAGTAGCAGCGGCAGCAGGGCCAACAGCACCAGAGTGAGGCCCGTGCTGAGGCGGAACATGGCCGCGGCGACGAAGGTCAGGGTGAGCAGCTCGCCCAGAATCGTGACCACGCCGGAGGCCAGCAACTCGTTGAGCGCGTCCACATCCGAGGTGACCCGCGTGACCATCCTGCCGGTCGGGGTACGGTCGTAGTAGGCCAGATCCAGCCGCTGGAGGTGCGCCATCAAGTCGCGCCGCAGGTCCAGCATGGCCCGCTGCCCGGTCCACTGCATCAGATAAGACTGCGCGAACTCGAGCAGAAAGGCCGCCAGCACCACCAGCAGATAGAGGGTCGAGATCTGCGCCAGCCCGGCCCAGGGATTGGCCGAGAGCAAACCAGCCAGTGGGCCGCCGGCGTGCGCGCGCACGGGCCGGAGGTAGCGGTCTATGGCTATCAGGGTCAGCAGCGGCCCGACCACCTGGAGCAGGGAGGAAATCAGGATCAGCGCCAGGGAGACGGCGACGGCCTTGCGGTACGGCCAAACGTACCTGAGGAGCCGGCGCATCAGCCGGCCGTCGTAGACTTTGCCGCGTGCCTCCTCCTCCACTTCGACCACTGTAACAGGATCGGCAGGTCCGCAGCGGTCTGCTACAGTGAGAGGAAGTGAACGGCGTAATCGTAGTGAACAAGCCGGAGGGCTGGACGTCGCACGATGCGGTCAACAAGGTACGGCGCCTGGCGCGGACCCGACGAGTGGGTCACCTGGGCACGCTGGACCCGATGGCCACCGGGGTGCTGCCCCTGGTAGTGGGCACGGCCACGCGGCTGGCGCAGTTCTACATGCGCAATGACAAGGTCTACGACGCCATCATCGGCTTCGGCTACTCGACCGATACTTACGACCGCGACGGCGTGCCCACCTCGCCGGTGACCGAGCCGGTGATCGAGGCCGGCAAGCTCGAGCCGCTGCTCGATGAATTCCGCGGCAAGATCACCCACCTTCCGCCGGCGATCTCCGCCAAGAAAGTGCATGGCCAGGCCGCTTACAAGCTGGCGCGGCGGAACATCCCGGTGGAGCTGGCGCCGGTGGAAGTCACCATCTACTCGCTGGAGCTGGTGAGCTGTCAGGGCGCAGAGGCGCGCCTGCTGGTGCACTGCTCGGCGGGCACCTACCTGCGGACCATCGCGCACGATCTGGGCGCGCGCCTGGGCTGCGGAGCGCACCTGAAGGCCCTGGTGCGGACCGGTTCCGGCGAGTTCACCTTGGAGCAGGCCCGCGCCATCGAGGACCTGGAAAGGCTGGCGGCCGAGGACCGGCTCAACGAGGCCCTGATTCCGGCGCGCGACCTGCTGCCGGAGTTTCCTTCTGAGGTGGTGGACAACGTAACGGCAGGGCAAATCCGCCATGGGCGGGACTTTCGCGTCTCGCCTTTCCGCGTGCGCCGCGGCGCCCGCTACGTGAAGGCCGTCACGCAGGATGGGGAGCTGATCGCGGTCGGCGAGGCGAAGTTGCCCAATCTGTACCATCCGGTTCTGGTGCTCTGAAGACCGGGAAACCGCGCCCTCGACGGCAACGTCTTCACAAGTATGACCGATTGGGGCTTAAAGACTACCTCTGCGCGCTGGGCTTTCCTATTTGTTCTATCGACCGCCGGGTTCGCTCAATTTGCCTCGAACCGTTACGCCTTAATTCTCACTGAACCGGCGGTTTCCTCGAAATTCGCGCCGGGGGAGACGATGCGCTCCGCCGAGGCGCGGAACTATGAGCAGCAGATCCAGGCCCGGCAGCGAGCCCTTCGCCGCGAGCTCAATTCTAGAAACATCCAGGTCACAGGTTCCGCGGTCACGCTGATGAACGCGGTTTTCGTGGCGGCTGGAAAGGATCGGGTGGCCGAGCTGGAAAGCCTGCCGGGAGTCGAAGCCGTGGTCCCGCTGCGCCGCTACCGTCGCAATCTCAACCGCGCCACGCAACTCCTGAATGCGCCCGCGGCCTGGAATGTCTCCGGCGGAGTCGAGAACGCCGGCAGCGGGATGAAGATCGCGATTCTGGACAGCGGAATCGACCAGACGCATCCCGCCTTCCAGGACGACTCGCTGCCCATGCCTCCGGGCTATCCGATTTGCAGCGGCGGCGATTGCGCTTTCACCAGCAACAAGGTGATCGTGGCCCGCAGCTACGTCCGGCAGCTTGCGGCGGGCAGCTCTGGGAACCCCGCCGCCGACTCGCGCCCCGACGACTACTCGGCGCGCGACCGCGACGGCCACGGCACGGCAGTGGCCTCCTGTGCCGCCGGCGTCGCCAACACCGGCACGGTGACGATCACGGGCATGGCGCCGAAAGCCTATCTTGGCAATTACAAGATCTACGGCTCTCCCGAAGTCAACGATTTCACCACCGACGACGTCATCATCCAAGCCCTGGAAGACGCCTTGCACGATGGCATGGACGTCGTATCCTTTTCCTCCGGCGGTCCGGCTTTCAGCGGCCCGCTCGATTCCGGCTCCGCCTGCGGGAACAAGGCAGGGGTGCCCTGCGACCTCACCGCCCAGGCATTCGAGAACGCCGCCCAGAAAGGTTTGATCATCGTCGCGGCGGCCGGTAATGATGGCGACGCCGGCAACTACTATCCGACGTTCAGCTCGGTGGAAACGCCGGGCGACGCGCCATCGGTGATCTCGGTTGGCGCGACCACCAACTCCCACGTGTTCCTGGCGACCGTGAGCGTGCCTGGGCCGGGCGTGCCGTCGAACCTGCAAGGCCTTGCCGCCAAGTCCGGGGACGCGTACGTTCCTCCAGGCGCGCTGACCGCGCCGCTGCGCGACGTGGCGGCACTTAGCAGCGACGGCCTGGCCTGTTCCGCCCTGCCGGCCGGATCGCTGAAGGGGGCCATCGCTCTCATCCAGCGTGGCAGTTGCCCGTTCGCCAACAAGTTGGCCAACGCGGAGGACGCGGGGGCCGTGGGCGCGGTCTTTTACATGGCGGACCAGTCGGCCACGATCGCCCCGGGTGGTCTCTACGACTTCTACACACCGGCGGTGATGATCTCTAGCGGCGACGGGCTGGCGCTCAAGAGCTTCATAGCCGCCAATCCGGAGCACGCCGTGACCATCGACCCGAACGGGATGGAGCAGGACTGGTCAGACTACAACCTGCTGGCCAGTTTCTCCTCGTTCGGCCCCTCCACCGGAGATTCGGCCGTCAAGCCGGAACTGGTGGCCGTAGGAACCAGCATGTACATGGCCTCCGGAAGCTATGATCCGCTGGGCATGATGTATAGCTCGAACCGCTACGCCGCGGCTGACGGCACCAGTTTCTCGACGCCGGTGACCGCGGGCGCCGCAGCGCTGGTGAAGCAAAGCCATCCCAGCTTCACCACCGCGCAGGTCAAGTCGGCCCTGGTCAATACGGCTTCACAAGAGGTTACGACCGACGACTCGGGCAACCGCGTTGATGTTCAGTGGCTCGGCGCCGGCAAGCTCGACGCCGGGGCAGCCGCAAATGCCACCGTTACTTCCATCCCCGCCACAATCTCCTTGGGCGTACTGACCCCGGGATCGCTACCCAAGACGCAGCAACTCCAGCTCACCAACAGCGGGCCGGGGAGCGCGACTCTCGCCATCGCCATCGCGCCGGCCAAGCAGAGTGCGGGCGCCAACCTGACGCTCGACAAACCGAGCCTCTCTCTGGCGCCCGGCGCCTCCGGCACTGTCGCGATCACGCTGGCGGGCTCGGTGCCTGCGGCCGGCTCATACTCCGGCGCCGTCACCATCCAGGGCGCGAACGTTTCGCTCCGCGTGCCGTACCTTTACCTGGTTGGGAGCGGCGTCGCGGCCAACATCATTGCGCTCACCGGCTCCTACTTCGACGGCACGGTGGGGCAGGGCATCCCCGGCGGAATCATTTCGTTCAAGCTGGTTGACACTTACGGCGTGCCGGTTTCGGGCGTCCCAGTAAGCTGGACGTCGCGGGGCGGCGGCACGCTTCCGTACGCTGAAACCGCCACCGACACTTACGGGATTGCCGCGGCGGAGCCCGTTCTCGGGGCGCAGCCAGGGTCCTACTCATTCACGGCGACCGCGGCCGGCATGCGGGTGACGTTTTCCGGGGCAGCGCGGCGGCAGCCTAGCATCGTCGCGAACGGCATCGTGAACGGAGCGAGCTTCGAGAACACGGCGGCGCCGGGATCTTACATCTCGATTTTCGGCGCCGGTCTTAGCGAGACGACCAACTACGAGACTGGCGCTACTCTCCCCCTGGCCATCGATTACGTCACGGTGAGCTTCGATGTGCCCGCGGCCGGCATCAGCGTGCCGGGGCGCCTGGTTTACGTGAGTCCGAACCAGGTCAACGTCCAGGCGCCCTGGGAGTTGCAGGGCCAAAGCTCGGCGCAGGTCAAAGTAACGATCGACTACACGAATGGGAATGTCGTCTCGTTGCCGCTTTCCGACTATGCGCCGGCGTTTTTCGAGGTGGGTTCCGGCGTGGCGGCCGCTTTGGATGCGAGCAACCGCCTCATTGGCTCGGGCAACCCGGCGCGCCGCGGGCAGACGGTTCAGCTCTTCGCCAACGGTCTCGGTCCCGTGACGAACCAGCCCGCCAGCGGTGAGCCGGCGCCGGCGTCGCCCTTGGCCCGGACCAAATCCACGCCTGTCGTGACGATCGGCGGGCAGCCGGCCGATGTCTCGTTCAGCGGATTGGCCCCGGGTTTTGCCGGACTCTACCAGATCAATGTCACGGTGCCGTCCAATCTGAGCCCCGGCACCCATCCGATCAGCGTCGCAATCGGCGGCCGGACGTCGAAGCTCTCGGGCATCTCCGTTCAGTAAGCCACCCCCTGAAAGGCCCCAGGGCCCGTCTCCCCCTACGAGAAGCCACGAAATACCCGGAGGAGGGGACTTACACCGCGCTGAGACCGTGCATCACTCAAATTCGTGCCGGCCGACGGTTACATCCTGACCAACTCCCACGTGGTGGACGGGGCGACCGAGATCGGCGTGACGCTATCCGACAAGCGGGAGTTCCGCGCCAAGCTGGTGGGAACGGACCCCCGGACCGACATCGCGCTGCTGAAGACCGGCGCTTCCAAGTAGCGCCCTCTTTCTGGGTGTGAATCGTCCTTGCGATCCCACCACCCGGCATGCCGGCAACCAGGTGGGCTCAACGGGATTCGCATGACTCGGCTGGTTACGCGACGATACTGGGGTTTATCGCCGACACCGTGGGAACGCCCGTGAGGACCATGGCACTCTGGAACTCGGCTCGCATCCGG
>CAYGVJ010000163.1:0-11091 GCA_964353255.1 uncultured Solibacteraceae bacterium
CCTCACCTTGCGCCGATTTCTGCAAGAGGCTCAGTGTACTGTCCCGGCTTTCCGGCTTTCCGGCTTTACTTCAACGCGGCGGCGGGCACTTGCGCCGGCTCAGGCCGCGCCGACCGCGAGGGGATGCGCGCGGCGGGCGCCGGTTGTTCGGCAGGGTAGATGCTGGTCTCCCAGAGTTCCCGGAAAAGCCTGTTAAGCGCGGGCTCGCGCCAGCCGCGGCTGGTCTCACGTTCCAGGATCTCGATCGCCTCGGGGCCCGGGAGCGCCGGCTTGTAGGGCCGGGGTGAAGTCAGGGCGTCGTAGATGTCGGCCATCTGGAGGATGCGCGCCAGCAGCGGAACCTCCTCGCCCGCCAGGCCGTCCGGGTAGCCCGAGCCGTCCCAACGCTCATGGTGGCTGCGAATGATGGGCAGCACACCGGCCAGGCTCTTCACCGGCCGGCAGATCTCCTCCCCTTTGATCGGGTGCAGGTGCATGATGCCCCATTCCTGCTTGGTCAGGGGGCCGGGCTTGAACAGGATCGAGTCGGGCACGCTCACCTTGCCGATGTCGTGCAGGAAGGCGCCGCGGTGCAGGGCCAGGAGTTGTGGCCGCGACACCCCGGCTGCCGCTCCCAGGGCCGTGCACATCCGGTCCAGCCGCTTGCAGTGGCCGCTGATGGCCTCGTCGCGCTGCTCGACCGCCTGGCCCAGCACGCATAGAATGGACTCGGCTTCTTCCAGCGAGTCTACGGCCGCCTTCTGGCGCAACAGCGAGGCAATACGCGTCCGGAACAGGGAGGCGTGCAGTGGCCGGGTGAGGAAGTCGTCGGCGCCGGAGGCCAGGCCGGCCACCTCCGTCTCGACGCCCTGGATGCTGGTGATAATCAGCACGGGGATGAGCCGGGTCTTGCGGTTGTCCTTCATCTGGCGGCAGAATTCCAGGCCGCTGATTCCAGCCATCACCAGGTCCGCGACCACCAAGTCCACTTTGGCGCGCTCGAGGATTTCGAAGGCCTCCGTGGGCCGTGCGGTCTCCAGCAGCCGGTAGCCCGGCTGCTTGAGAATCCCGCGCAGGAGGCGGCGGTTGATCTCCTGGCTATCGATGATGAGGATGGTGGGGGGCTGGTCGGACTCCGTTAGCTGGTCCTCCCGCAGCAGTTCCCAGCCGTTGACCAGCGGGGACTTCTCCACCGCCTCGGACAGGCCTCCGATTTGACCTGGCATAGGTTCGCGGGCGAGCCGGACCCTCGCTCCTCCCCCTTATCGACGGAACCAGGCCGGAGATTTAGCCCGCACCCTTGCAAAAGCCCAATGCAACCGGGACACTATAGGGTTATGAAACGAGCCAGTCTGGCAGTGATCCTCGCGGCGGCCGCCCTCTCGGGGCAGACCCTCAGCCAGCACGACCGGGAATTCGCCCTCAGCCACCTGCACGCCACGCGCAAGATGCTGCTGGATGCCATCGCCGGCCTCTCCCAGGCCCAGTGGAAGTTCAAGCCGGAGCCGGAGCGCTGGTCCATTGCCGAGTGCGCCGAGCATGTCGCCCTCAGCGAGGACTTCATGTTCCAGCGCGTCCAGAACATGCTGAAGGCGCCCGCTTCCCCGGACAAGAAACCCCAATTCAATGAGGAGGAAGTCATGCGGGCGGCCGCTGACCGAACCCAGAAGGTGAAGTCCAACGAGCCCAGCACCCAGCCCCGGGGCCGCTGGGCCACCCCGGCTGCCCTCAGCCGGCACTTCAAGGAGCGCCGGGACCGCACCCTCCAGTACGTCCGAACGACTCAGGACCCTCTGCGCAGCCACTTCCTGGGCTCCGGAACCCCCACCGACGCCCTGGACGCCTATCAGTGGCTGCTTCAGATCGCGGGCCACACCGAGCGGCACGTGGCCCAGATCAACGAAGTGAAGGCGGATCCGCGCTATCCGAAGTGGTTGACCCTGGGGCCGCGAGCGGTGGTATACTCATCAACAGTGTTGGGTTTCCGTTAAGGAGTGGATCATGAAGAAATCTCAATGTCTAAGTGTGCCTGTACTCTTGGTGCTCGCGCTGCTGTGCGCCGGTTTCGGCGCCGGCCTGTACGGGCAGGCAGTCAGCGCCAGTCTGGTCGGCACCATCACCGATGCGTCCGGGGCCGTGGTGCCCGGGGCCAAGGTGGTGATCGTCGAGGTCAATACCAGTTTCAGTCGCTCGACGGCTACCAACGAGAGCGGCTACTACGGCTTCGGCAACCTTACCCCGGGCGTCTACCGGGTTGAGGTCGAGCAAACCGGGTTCAAGAAAGCGATCCGCGACCGGGCCGACGTGATCGTCAACACCACGGTACGGGTGGACCTGCAACTGCAGCCGGGGCAGATCACCGAGTCGATCGAAGTCACCGCCACCACCCCGCTGCTTCAGACCGATCGCTCGGACGTCGGTCGCAAGTTCGAGGTCCGCCAGGTGCAGGATGTCCCCCTGGCTTACAACCGCAACTTCCAGGGGCTGATGGCTATCATGCCGGGCGTGACGGGCATCGAACGGCCCCACTCGGAGTTTTTCAACCCGCAGGACAGCCTGGCCAGCCGGGTCAACGGCCAGGGCCGGTATGCCAACAACGTCCAGTTGGAGGGCATTGACGACAACCACCGGACCGGGCTGCTGACGGCGCTGATCCCGCCCATCGAAGCCATCCAGACGGTGGACATCACCACCAGCAACTACGACGCCGAGCTGGGCCGGGCCGGCGGCGCGGTCATCAACGTGGGCCTCCGCTCGGGCACCAACAATTTCCACGGCAGCCTGTTCGAGTTCAACCGGGTGAGCCGCCTGGCGGCCACGAACGTTTTCGCCACCCGGAAGGCGCCCACCACTTACAACCAATACGGGGGCACGCTGGGCGGGCCGATCCGGCACAACAAGACCTTCTTCTTCTCCGATTACCAGGCCAACGCCGACCGCCTCGGCGTCGTGACGCGAGTCACTATCCCTACCCCGGACTTCCGCAGGGGCAACCTGGCCGAATCCACGACGACCCTTTATGACCCGCTGACCGGCAAGTCGGACGGCACCGGGCGGACCCCGTTCGCTAACAAGCTGATCCCCGACAGCCGCATCAGCCCCATCGCCCGGAAGATCCTGAACTTCCTGCCTGCGCCAACCTCTCCGGGCCTAAGCACGAACTTTGAGCTGGCTACCGTGCGCCAGAAGGACTCCCACTCGGCCGACGTGAAGATCGATCATCAGTTCAACGAAAGCAACCTACTGATGTACCGTTACAGCATGCAGCGGTTCCGCATTTTCGATCCGAGCACCTACGCCATGCGCGGGGGGCCGAAGGGTGGCGGCTTCGCGGGGGAGGGCAAGCAGCTCTCGCAGAACACCGCGCTGAACTACACGCACATCTTCAACCAGCGCACCATTGCCGAGTTCCGCCTGGGCGTGATGCGCTACCGCAATGACGCCAACAACGAGGATACGGGCACTAAGGCCGCCGAAGAGCTGGGCATCCGCGGCGCCAACCTGGACAAGTGGACCAGCGGGCTGACCAGCTTCAACATCGACGGCTACAGCAACCCCATCGTGGGCTTTTCCGCCAGCCTGCCCTGGATCCGCTCGGAGACCAACTTCGACATGGTGTCGAACTGGACGCGCACGACGGGCAACCACACCATTAAGGTGGGCGCCGACGTGCGGCGCAACCGCGACGACCTGGCGCAGACGCAGACTTACAACCCGCGCGGAGTGTTCATTTTCCGGGCCGGTCCGACCTCTATGAACGGCGACCCGCGAACCAGTTTCGCCAACTCGTTTGCCTCCTTCCTGCTGGATGTGCCCAACGAATTTGGCCGCGACCTGTCGGGGATCTTCCCCACCTTCCGCCAGACCCAGATCTTCACTTACATCCAGGATAAGTGGCAGGTGACTCCGAAGCTGACCGTGGACTTCGGCATGCGCCACGAGCTTTACCTGCCGCCCACCACGGTCCACCGGGCCGGGTTCTCCAACTACAACCCGGAGACCAACAGCCTGGAGCTGGCGGGGGTGGGCAGCATTCCCTGGACCCTCGGGCTCCAGACCGACTGGAAGAACTGGGCGCCTCGGCTCGGCGTGGCCTACCGGCTCACCAAAGGGACCGTCCTGCGGGCAGGCTACGGGGTCACCATTGACCCGACCTACCCGGACGACAAATGGGCCTTCGCCTTCCCGGTCAAACAGAACAACGCCTTCTTCGCGGAGAACTCGTACCTGGCGGCCGGCTCGATGGCGGCGGGGTTCCCGCCCCCGATGGCAGCGCAGATTCCGGAGAGCGGGATCATTCCCAACGCGCCCAAGCAGAACTATCTGAGCCTTCGGCGTGACCTGCGCCAGGGCTATCTGCAAGCCTGGAACGTGACCGTGCAGCAGGCGCTGCCCTACAAGTTCGCCCTCGAGGCGGGCTACGTGGCCAACCACGCCCTGGGTGTGCTGATCAACCGGAACATCAACGCCAGCATGGTCCTGGGGTCAGGTGCGGCGGGCCAGCCCTTGAACCTGAAGTTCGGGCGCAAGGAAAACACGAATGTGTGGACTCCATTCGGATCGACTTACCAGTCGCTCCAGGTCAAGCTGGACCGGCGTTTCTCCGAGGGCCTGGTGATTACCACGGCCTACACGTACGGCAAGGCCATCAATGTTTCCGACGACAACGGCGGGCTGAACATCAACATCTATCCCGAGATGAACCGTGGCCGCTCTAGTTATGACCGCACGCACATGCTGGTGAGCGGCTTCGTGTATGAACTGCCGTTCGGGCGGCACAAGCACTGGGCGCAGTCTGGACCGGCCCGCTGGCTGGTCGGCGACTGGCAGGTCAGCGGCGGCTTCGCCTCCCAGACCGGCACTCCGCTGGGCATCAGCTACAGCGCGACCACGCTCAACGCTCCGGGCAACGGTAACCGGCCCAACCTGAACGGCAAGCCGGAGATCTACGGCGCGGTGGGCAAGGGCGCGAAGTGGTTTGATGTGACCAAGTTCTCCGCTCCGCCGCCCAACACCTTCGGCACCACGGGCCGGAACATCCTGCAAGGGCCCGGCATCGTGAACTTGAACTTTGCCCTCTTCCGCAAGTTCCCGATCATCGGCGAGCGGCTGGGCGGCGAGTTGCGCTTCGAGTCGTTCAACTTCACCAACACGCCGCACTTCTCGAACCCGAGCGGCGACATCGGCGGGACCAGTTTCGGCGAAGTGACCGGCGCGGCGGCGGACCAGCGCACCACCCAGTTCGCGCTGAAGCTCGTCTTTTAGGAGGTGCACGCAGGGGCGCGAGGTTATCTCTGTGCCTCCGCGGTCGATCCACCGCCCAGTTTGCCCAGAATGTCCGAGACGTAGTTGATGGTTTCGGGCAACAGCGGCAGGCGGCCGAGGGTGTCCACGCGCCGCGGGCCGGCGTTGTAGGCCCCCAGCGCCAGCACCAGATTGCCGCCGTAGCGGTCCAGGAGTTGCCGGAGGAATCTGGCCCCGCCGTCGAGGTTCTCCTTGGCGTCGAAGGGGTTGCCGACTCCCAGGTCGGCAGCCGTGCCGGGCATGAGCTGCATCAGCCCCTGGGCGCCCTTCGAGGAAACCGCGCACGGCAGGTAGGCGGATTCCTTCTCGATCACCGCCCGCAGCAGGTCGGGGGTGAGTCCCTCGCGCTGGGCGATCCGCTCCACCAGGGGCCCGATCTGTTCCGGCGGCACGGGGTCGCATTCCGACTCCCGGGTCAGCGCCGCTACCGCGATCAGCGGCGCGGTCCACGGCGCGGTGAAGAATGGATCGCTCAGGGTCTGGGCGCCCTGCTGGGCGCGCACCGCAGCGCGCTGTTTTTCAACCGCTTCGCGCTGCCTCTGAACGGATTGCTCGACGGCCGCCCGCGCCTTCTGGTAGGGGTCGGGAGCCTGCGCGGAGGCCGCCGCGGCGGCCCACACCAGTAGTACAATCCTTCCTGTCCGCACTCGAATTCACTATCGGATGAAGTGGAGGCGAACTTGAGCAAGACAAATCGTCGAGATTTCCTAAAGACCGCCGCGGTCGCGATGGCCGCACCGCCGACCGCCAAGAAGATGATCGGCATCCAGGTGGGCGCGGTCTCCTTCGTAGACGAGGGCGTCGAACGGGTCCTGGACATCTTCCAGCAACGCGCCTACGTCAACACCCTGTTCCTGGCCACCTTCACCTACGGCCGCGGTATCGCGGGGCGCCAGGTGCCTGGCCAGCGGCTCCCGGATCACGGCAAGCAGGAGTACGATACCGACTTTCACGGCGGCAACTACGCCACCGCACACTCGGAATACTACAGAGAGACGGTCCTGAAGCAGACCCGGGCGCCCGACCACGGCAACCTGGACATCTTGGCCGAGGTCCTGCCGGCCGCCAGGAAACGGGGCATGAAGGTAGTCTGCTGGTTCGAGGATGTCTGGCGCAAGGACGTGCCGGACATCGAGCTGGCCCAGGAGCGCGATCTGTATGACCGGAACGCTGCCACGCTCTGTTTCAACAACCCGGAAGTGCGTAACTTCTGGCTGGGGTTGGTCGAGGACTACGCCCGCTCCTACGAGATTGACGGCCTGATGTGGGGGTGCGAACGGCAGGGGCCGCTGGGAAACGCCATCGGCGCCCGGCACGGCGGCGCCTCGAGCAACCCGGGCCGGGTGACCTGCTTCTGCGGATTCTGCGAGAGCAAGGCGCGCCAGCAGGGGATCAGCCTCGAGCGGGTGCGCGAGGGCTACCGCGCGCTCGAACAGCTCGTCGAGCAAACGCGCGCGCGGAAGCGCCCGGTGGACGGCGCCTTCGTCACTTTCTGGCGCATTCTGCTGCGCAATCCCGAAATCCTGGCCTGGGAGACGTTCTGGACCGACAGCCTGCGCGAGACTTACCGCGCCATCTTCCAGAAGGCGAAGTCCATCCGGCCTGAGCTCCTGGTGGGTTGGCACATCTGGCACAATAACTCCTTCAGCCCGCTGTACCGCGCCGAGCAGGATTACCCGGAGCTGGCCAGGCACTCGGATTTCCTGAAAGTCGTCATGTACCACAACTGCGGCGGCGAGCGGATGGCTTCCTACATCGCCAGCGTCGCGGGCACCATCTTCGCCGACGTTCCCCCGGAGCAGTTGCTGGAATTCGAGTACCGGGTGATGAACTACGCCGAGCGCGGCTACCGGGACATACCCACCCGCGGGCTGTCGAGCGATTACGTCTACCGCGAGACCCGGCGCGCTCTGGAGGGCGTCGCCGGAACGAACACCCAGATCTGGCCGGGCCTCGACATCGACGTTCCCACCGGGGCGCGCCACTCGAAGAGCACGCCGGCCGGGACCAAGGCGGCGGTGCTGGCCGCCTTGCGGGCCGGCGCGCACGGCGTGCTGCTTTCGCGGAAGTACTCGGAGATGCGCCTCGCCAACCTGAGCGGAGCGGGCGCAGCGCTCAAGGAGTTTGGGTTGGCCTGAAACCTGTGCACGGCCAGCAGGAGCAGACGGATAGATGTATACTTAACTGAAGCCCGGTGGGCGACATGGAAATCCCGGAGAAGCAGGTTCTCAGGGGGCTGGGCTCGGGGAGATAAAATGACAAAGACAATCTTGTTGTGCATCGCAGTGATGATAGTAGTGGCGGCAGCCGCTTGGGCGCAGCCGTCCATCCGCGCGGAAAACGGCGTCGTGAATGCCAGCTCGTACACCGCCGACATCGCGCGGGGATCCTGGTTCGACGTGTTCGGTACCGGAATGGGGCCGGCGACGATTGCGATTTATTCGGGCAGCCCTCCGTACCCGACCGAGCTTTCGGGCACGAGAGTGAGCTTCACACCAGCCGGGGGCGGCACGGCGGTGGACGCGCGGCTGTGGTTCACGCGGGCAGACCAACTGGCAGGGCTGCTTCCATCCACCACCGCGGCTGGCGACTATGATGTCCGGGTCACCTATGGCGGGCGGACGAGCGCGCCCAGGCGGGTGAAGGTGGTGGAGCGGAACTTCGGCTACGCGACCCAGGCACAAAACGGAGCCGGGCCGGCCCAGGCGACTTACGGCGGCTACGACTTGAACCGCTTCACGACAGGCAGGCTGGAACCATTTAGCACTCGCCCGGCCAAGGCCAGCGACACGATGGTGCTCTGGGGTACGGGCCTCGGAGCGGATCCGAACTCGGACCTGGACGGGAAATCGTCCACCGACCAGACCGCCGCGGGCCAGGTGAGAGTGCTGGTGGGCGGCATTGAGGTAACACCGGCGTATGCCGGCCGGTCGTACGGTTCACCTGGCCTGGATCAGATCAACTTCACGGTTCCGCCCAACGTGGCGACGGGCTGTTTCGTGAGTCTTCAGGTGAGGGCCGGCGGGCGGCTGTCGAATCTGGGATCCATCGCCGTCGGGGAAGCAGGGAAGAGCGCGTGCTCCCATCCGACGTTGTCGGAGTCTCAGTTGAGCAAGCTGGATCAGGGCGGATCCCTGGTGGTCGGGAGCCTGGACCTGGACAAAATTTCCACGAAAATGTCGGTGCCGGGGCTCGGCTCCTTCACTTCCAGCACCGAGAGCGTTTCCGGCTCGTTCGGCAGATACACCATCGATGCCGTCGGCGCCGCCAGTTTCTCGGTAGTACAGATGGGCGCCTGCACGGTCTTCAAGCGGGTGGGCACGACGGATGATATCGCCGCGGGCGCGCCCCCGGTGGCGCTGGACGCGGGTGCTCAACTGCTGCTGAACGGGCCGAATGCCACCAACAAGGCGATCCCGCGCGACCCGAGCACCAAGTCCTACAGCGTGACGTTGTACTCGAGCGGAATAGGTGGATTCGGCGGCAGCGGAACTGAGAATACCCTGACGCAGGGCACCTACACGATTACGGGCGCGGGCGGCACGGACATCGGAGCGTTCAAGGCCAGCATGGACTTTCCGGGCAGTTTCGTGTGGACCAACCAGAACAACATTGCCGATCCGATCCCGCGCGGTTCTGCCCTGCCCATCACATGGACCGGTGGCGGCACGGGCCTGGTGGCGATCGCCGGAGCTGCTCTGAGGCAGACGGGCGGGACGCAGCAGAACCCGATTTACGAGGCGACGCTTTTCTCTTGCGTGGCGCAGGCTTCGGCGGGCAGCTTCACCGTGCCCTCGAGCGTGCTCCAGCAGTTGCCGGTGGTCTCCAACGACATGACCACCGGATCTTTCGGCAACCTGTCGGTGCTCGCCATCCCGGACGTCTCGAAAGGCCAAGGAGTGTTCTCGGCCGGCGGGACGATCGACCAGGGGTTCTTCTCCTATGCCGTCGGCGCGATGAAGATGACCGGCTGGAACTAGGGGTTCAAGTCGATCGCTGTCCGTCGGCATGAATATGGTCTAAGATCGTTTCATGCCGGTCATTCGTCTGAGAAACCTGTTGGGGTTGTTGGCCGGGCTGACCGGGCTGGCGGCGGCACAGCCGTCCATTCGCGCGGAAAACGGCGTATTGAATGCCAGCTCCTACGCTGCCGACATCGCGCGAGGATCCTGGTTCGACGTGTTCGGCGCCGGGATGGGGCCGGCGACTATTGCGGTGTACTCGGGCAGCCCTCCGTACCCGACCGAGCTTTCGGGCACGAGAGTGAGCTTCACGCCAGCCGCGGGCGGCACGGCGGTGGACGCACGGCTGTGGTACACGCGGGCAGACCAACTGGCAGCGTTGCTTCCCTCCACGGCAACGGCTGGCGACTATGACGTCCGGGTCACCTATGGCGGGCAGCCGAGCGCGCCGCAACGGGTGAAGGTGGTGGAGCGGAACTTCGGCTACGCGACCCAGGCGCAAAACGGAGCCGGGCCGGCCCAGGCGACTTACGGCGGCCTCGACTTGAATCGCTTCACGACCGGCACGCTGGGACAATGGAGCACTCGTCCGGCCAGGGCGGGTGACGCGATGGTGCTCTGGGGCACGGGCCTCGGAGCGGATGCGAATTCGGACCTGAACGGCGGATCGTCCGGCGACCAGACCGCCGCGGGCCAGGTGAGAGTGCTGGTGGGCGGCATTGAGGTGACTCCGGCGTATGCCGGCCGCTCCGGCGGTTCACCCGGCCTGGATCAGATCAACTTCACGGTCCCGGCTAATGTGGCGGCAGGTTGTTTTGTGAGTGTTCAGGTGAGGAACGGCGGGCGGATGTCGAATCTGGGGTCCATCGCCGTCGCGGAGCCGGGGAAGAGCTCCTGCGCCCATCCGTCGCTGTCGGAGTCTCAGTTGAGCAAGCTGGATCAGGGCGGATCCCTTGTAGTCGGGAATCTGAACCTGGACAAGACTTCCGCGAAAGTGTCGATGCCGGGATTCGGTTCCTTCGATTCGAAGGGCGAGACCGTTTCCGGCTCGTTTGGCAGGTATACAGTCGATAACGTCGGGACCGCTAATTTCCCGTTGGTGCAGATCCGCGCGTGTTTTGTCCTCCGGAGCGTAGACACGTCGGAGGTGGTCACCCAGAGCCGGCCGCCAGTACCTCTGGACGCAGGCGCTCAACTGCTGCTGAACGGGCCGAATGCCACGAACAAGGCGGTCCCGCGCCAGCCGAATACCACACATTACAGCGCCACGTTGTACACGAGCGGGGTCAGTGGAATCGGCGGCAGCGGAAGTCCGACTCTCACACAAGGCACCTACACGATTTCGGGCACGGGCGGCACGGACATCGGAGCGTTCACGGCCAGGGTGGACCTTCCGGGCGATTTCGTGTGGTCCAACCAGGACGCCATCCCAGATCCGATCCCGCGCAGTTCGGGCCTGACCATCACGTGGACCGGCGGCGGCACGGGTCTGGTCACGATCACCGGAGCTGCTCTAGCACAGACGGGCGGAACGCAGCAGAGCCCGATCTATGAGTTGACGTCTTTCGATTGCGTTGCGCAGGCTTCGGCCGGCACCTTCACCGTGCCGGCGAGCGTGCTCCAGCAGTTACCGGCCGTATCCAACAACCTGGAACAGTTATTCCTTGGCACCCTGTCGGTGTTCGCCATCCCGGACGTCACGAAAGTCCAAGGAGTGTTCTCGGCCCCGTTGACCGCCGGCGGGACGATCGACCAGGCGTTCTTGTCCTATTCCATCAGCGCGATGAAAACGACCGGCTGGAACTAGGGGTTCAAGTCGATCGCTGTCCGTCGGCATGAATATGGT
>CAYGVJ010000164.1:0-11002 GCA_964353255.1 uncultured Solibacteraceae bacterium
ATGAAGCTGGGGGGGTTGTGCGACTCGATCTTGAAGGCGATGGCGTAGCCGTCGCCGATGTCGATGATGCCGGCGTTCTCGCCCGGCCCCTGAAGGACCAGCTGGCTGCGCGTGGGCAGGCTCTTCAGATGCAGGCGCGAGCTCTTGTAGGAGCAGTGCTCGCTCCACATGACGCTGAAGATGCCCAGCTCGGTGTAAGTCGGCTCGCGGCCCAGCAGCGAGACGATCTTCTCGTACTCGTCCCGCGACAACTGGTGAACCGCGATCAGTTCGGGGGTAATCATGGAACCAACACAGGCAGGAATGCCTGTGCCACTATGGACTCAAAGACGGCCAGGCCGTCGGTGGAGCCCATCAGCGGATCGCTGGCGCGCTCGGGGTGGGGCATCATGCCCATGACGTTGCGCTGCGCGTTGAGGATGCCGGCGATGTCGCGCAGCGAGCCGTTGGGGTTGTCCAGATAGCGGAATACCACGCGATCCTCGGCCTCCAGCTCGTCCAGCGTTCTGTCCTCCGCGTAGTAGCACCCCTCTCCGTGGGCGATGGGCACGCGCAGAATGCGGCCCTTTTCGATGCGCGAGGTGAACGCAGAACGGCTGGTTTCGGTGCGCACCCTCACCTGGCGGCAGATGAACTTCAACCCGCGATTGCGGATCAGCGCCCCAGGCAGCAGCCCGCATTCGACCAGGATCTGGAAGCCGTTGCAGATCCCCAGCACCAGCCCGCCGTCGCGGGCGAACTTCTTGACCGCCGTCATCACCGGCGAGAACTTGGCGATGGCGCCGCAGCGCAAGTAGTCCCCGTAGGAGAAGCCTCCGGGCAGGATGACCACATCGACAGCTCCCAGGGAGGCCTCGTCGTGCCAGAGGAACTCGGCGGGCTGGCCGAGGTTGCGGTTCAGGGCGTACCAGGCGTCGTGGTCGCAGTTGCTGCCGGGGAACACGACAACTCCGAAGCGCATGGGAGAGCTTCAGTGTAGCAAAGAAGACAGGAGACAGGAGTCAGCTCAGTGGCTGGTCGCGGTGGCGGTCTTGGCCTTGCGGCTGCGCGAGCTGCGCTTCTCCGGGGGCGGCTGCCGGTCGCTCTTCTTCAAGGCGGGCAGGACCAGCGGGGTGACGAACTTCTTCTCGCCGAGGTCGTCGAACTTGATCACGATGTGGTCTTCGTTGCTGGAGAGCACGGTGCCCAAGCCGAACTTGCCATGCTCGACCTGAGCGCCCTGAGGGAACGGTGTGCGGAATGCCATCAGTTAGTATGGTATCAAAGCGGCAAATCAAAGTCGAACTCGATTGTTTTCGCGTTCCGGTGAAACTGGGTTCGGCGGTGAGCCGTCGGAGTAAACGATGAGACATTTGCTGGCAGCGATTTTGTGGGTGGCGGCCCTGGCTGGGACGCTCGTGGCCCAACGGGGCTATGAGCGTTACGCAGTGGTGCTGGAGGAGGCGCCTCTGGCGGCGCGAGTTTCCTCGCGCAAGGACCTGCGTGCTATGGCTCCGGACGTCCCGGCGCGGATCGAAGCGGCTCAGAACCGGCTGCGCCAGGATCTTGCCCGGCGTGGGATACGCGTGACCGGGTCAGTGAAGACGCTTTTGAACGCGGTCTTCGTCCGGGCTTCCGAGGAACAGGCCGCCGAATTGCGCGGCCTGCCGGGCGTGCGCCGGGTGGCTTGGCTGCCGCCGATGAAGCGCCATCTGGACGAGGCGGTCAAGCTGGTGGGCGTGCCGCAGGCCTGGAACGTGATCGGCGGGGCAGGGAACGCCGGCGCCGGGGTCAAGATCGGCATTATCGACACGGGCATAGACCAGGACCATCCTGCGTTCCAGGATCCTTCCCTTCAGCCGCCCTCCGGGTTCCCGAAGTGCCAGCCGGCTGACTGTGCCTACACCAACAGCAAAGTGATCGTGGCGCGCAGCTACGTGGGCATGCTGGTGTGGGGCGACGTGCCGTCAGCCTCGCGTCCCGACGACCTGTCCCCCCGGGACCGGGTGGGGCACGGGACGGGAGTGGCCATGATCGCCGCGGGAGTGCGCAACCAGGGTCCCAGCGCCACCATCACAGGGGTGGCGCCCAAGGCCTGGCTGGGCAACTACAAGGTGTTCGGCTCGCCCGGGGTCAACGACTGGACTTCCGGCGATGCGGTGATGAAGGCACTGGAGGACGCTTTCGACGACGGGATGGACATCGTGGCGCTGTCGCTGGGCTGGTCGGCGATGTATGGCCCGTTCGATGCGGGGGCGACTTGTGGGGAGACGGGCGGGAACGCCTGCGATGCGTTGGCGCAGGCCGTCGAGAATGTGGTCAAACTCGGGATGGCGGTGGTGATTTCTGCGGGGAATGACGGGGACTTGGGCAACCTGTTCCCCACACTGAATTCGTTGAACACGCCCGGGACCGCGCCCTCAGCCATCACGGTAGGGGCCTCGACCAACGCGCACATCTGGTTCTCAAGCGTGCGGGTTGCCGGCAGCGACGTGCCATCGAATCTGCGCAGCATCCCGGCGCGCTTCGGGGACGGTCCCAAACCCGCCGGGTCGCTTACGGCGCCGCTGCGCGACGTCACGCGGCTGGAAGATAACGGGCGCGCTTGCTCGCCCTTGGCCACGGGAACCCTGTCCGGGGCCATAGCTGTGATCCAGCGCGGCGACTGCGCTTTCGCCACCAAGGTCAACAACGCTCAGAAAGCCGGCGCCGTGGGCGTGATCATCTACCAAGTGGACGGCTCGGACTACGTCTTCGCGCCGGCGGCTCTGGCCGAGACGGGAATTCCGGCAGTGCTCATCGGCAACACCGACGGTCGCAACCTGAAGGCCTTCCTGGGCGCTAACCCGGACCGGCCGGTGACGCTGGACCCGGCGCTCAGCGCCCTGCGGTCCGATTTCGACACGGTGGCGGATTTCTCCTCGCGCGGGCCGGCCATCGGGGACTCGAACATCAAGCCGGACTTGGTGGCGGTAGGCACGGACCTTTACACGGCCACGCAGAAGTACGACCCCAACGGCGACATGTACTCGCCCGACGGGTACACGGCCGTACAGGGGACCAGCTTCGCCGTCCCGATGGTGGCCGGGGCGGCGGCCTTGGTCAAGCAACGCAACTCGGGCTTCAGCGCCGCGCAGTTGAAGTCGGCCGTGGTCAACACGGCCAGCCAGGAGGTGCGGGACGAGGGCGCAACGGCGCGGGTGACCGCCGTGGGCGCCGGCAAACTGAATGCCGAGGCAGCCGTGCGGACCAACGTGACGGTGGACCCGGCCACGTTGAGCTTCGGAGTGGTGACCCAGGGTGGGCTGCCCATGTCGAAGACGCTCAAAATCAGCAACGGTAGCAACAGCACGTTGAACCTGGCGGTGGCGCAGCGCGACGCGGACAGCAACCTGCGGGTGGTTTTGAGCGCCAACACCGTCGGGCCGGGGAGCACGAGCGTTTCAGTACGGCTGGAGGGCACCCTGCCGCGGCCCGGCGCCTACGAGGGCGCCATCACGATCAAGGGCGGCGCGGTCGATCTACGAGTGCCGCACCTCTACCTGGTCGGAGACGGCGCCGCCTACAACATCTTTCCGATCATGGGGTTTGACTTTGTGGGCAACGTGAGCGAAATCATTCCCGGCCGCTTGATTGGCTTCAAGCTGATCGACAGGTACGGCGTTCCGGTGCGCAACATCCCGGTGCGGTTCCGCGCGACCCTGGGCGGGGGCTACATCGAGAGCGCCGACCCTGCGACCGACATCTACGGTATCGCCGCGGCCAAGGTTTACCTAGGGCCGCAGTTGGGCGAGCAGGAGTTCACCGCCGAGGCGGGTGGCCTGACCGTCCATTTCCCTGGCCGCGCCCGCTTGCGCCCGACCATTGAGACCAATGGCGTGGTGAATGCCGCCAGCTTCGAGCGGGGGAAAGCGGTCGCTTCGGGTTCCTACGTCGCGATCTTTGGCCGGGGCTTGAGCGAGACGACGCGGGTGTTCGCGACGCCCTACTTGCCGCTGTCGCTGGCGGGGGTAAGCGTGAGCTTCGATGTGCCGTCCAAGGGCCTTAGCCTGCCGGGGCGGCTGCATTTCGTCAGCGACGGGCAGGTCAACGTGCAGGTACCTTGGGAGTTGCAGGGCCTCAATGCGGCGCAGATGAAAGTGAGCATCGGCGACAGCTCCAGCAGCCTGTACACCGTGCCGCTGGCCGACTACTCGCCGGCCTTCTTCGAGTACACCGAGCCTTCGAGCGGTCGCCTGCTGGTGGCGGCCCTGGATGAGAACTACGCCCTGGTTGGCACTGGCAACGGCGCCCGCCGCGGCCGGGTGGCCCAGCTTTACGTCAACGGGCTGGGGCCGGTGGACAATCAACCGCCCACCGGCGAGATTGCCCCTGCCCAACCGCTGGCGCCCACGCGCACGAGGCCCACGGTCACTCTTGGCGACCGCCAGGCAACGGTGCTGTTCAGCGGTCTGGCTCCGTACAATGTGGGTTTATACCAAGTGAACATCACGGTGCCGTCGGATGCGCCCGCGGGGATTCAGCCGGTGGTGATCACCGCTGGCGGAGTAACCTCTAAGGCGGGCAATTTGCCGATACAGTAGGTAGGATTCGTCTTCATGAAGCGCTTGTGGATGCTGCTGCTGTGGCTGCCGCTGGCGGCGCAGGTGGTTCCCGATCTGTACATTGTCGAGCTGTCCGGGGAACCGGCCGCGGTGTACGCGGCCCAGGAAGGGCGGCGAGCGGCGGAGAGCCAGCGCGGGCGTGTTCAGGCTCAGCAGGCCGGCCTCAGGCGCGCGCTCGAGCAGGCCGGGGCGGAGGTCGTGGACTCGGTGGATACGGTGGCGAACGCTCTGGTGGTGCGCCTGGCCGACTCCGAGGCCTGGCGGCTGAGCGCGATGCCCGGCGTGCGGCGGGTTCACCCGGTGCGGCAGTTCAAGCTGCTGCTTGACCGGGCCCTGCCGCTGCACACCGTGCCCGAGGCCTGGGCGCAGGTCGGCGGTCCGGAGCGCGCCGGTGCGGGGGCAAAGATCGCCATTGTGGATACCGGCATCGACCAAAAGCATCCCGGGTTTCAGGATCCTGCTCTGGAAATCCCCACCGGCTTTCCCATGGTCAACCGGGAGAGCGACAAGGAGTTCACCAATAACAAGGTCATCGTGGCGCGCAACTACTCGACTGAGGCAACTCCCGAGGACCTTTACGGGCACGGGACCGGCCTCGCCATGGCCGCGGCCGGCGTCGGCAACCAGGGCACGCGGGCCTGGATCAGCGGCGTCGCGCCCAAGGCCTATCTGGGCAACTACAGGGTCGCCGGCGCCAGCGGTACAACGACCGACAGCAGGATCCTGAAAGCCTTTGATGATGCCGTCAAAGACGGCATGGACGTCATCAGCCTGAGCTTCGGCGGCGGCGTAGCCCCCCGGCCTGCCGACGACATCATGGTGAGCGCCATTGAGAAGGCTGTTGGCGCCGGCGTGCTGGTAGTAACCGCGGCGGGCAACGAAGGGCCGGATCCTAACACCATAGGCTCTCCGGCGACCGCGCCTTCGGCTATCACGGTGGGCGCTTCCTCCAGTGATCGCATGTTTGCCACTTCCGTTACGCTGGAAGACCTGCCGCCCTACCGGGCCGTTCCGGGCAACGGGCCTAGCAGCGCCGAGCCAGTGACCGCGCCGCTGCGCGACGCGGCCCAGCTCGACGAGAGCGGCCAGGCCTGCGACGCGCTTCCGGAAGGCAGCCTCGCCGGCTGGGTGGCCCTCATCCTGCGTGGCGACTGCTACTTCGAGGTGAAGCTGGACAACGCTCAGAAGGCGGGCGCCGTGGCGGCGGTGATTTACACGGATGCCGATCGGCCGGCGGCCGACTTCACCATGGATGTGGGCGCCGCCACCTTGCCGGCCATGCTGGTCAGCTATGCGGACGGCGCGGATATCAAGCAGCATTTGGCCGAGCATGCCGACTTGCCGGTAACGCTCCGCTTCCAGCCCGGGCCTTTCCCCATAGATCCGAGCCGGGTGGCCTCGTTCTCCAGCCGGGGCCCCAACTCCGACCAGGGCTTGAAGCCCGACCTGCTGGCGGTCGGCACCTGGATCTATACCGCCACGCAGAAGGCGAATCCCGACTCGGAAACGCTGTACGACCCGTCCGGCTACGTGACCGTGAGCGGAACCAGCTTCTCCGCGCCGCTGGTGGCGGGCGCTGCCGCGGTGCTGAAAGCGGCGCGGCCGGGTCTGGGGGTGCGGCAGTACCGGTCGCTGCTGGTCAACAGCGCCCGTGCCTTGTTGATCGGGTCGGCCGAGCAGACCGCTCCGGTGCAGCAGGCTGGAGCCGGCACGCTGGACCTGGCGGCCGCGATCCAGAGCACGGTGGCAACGTTTCCCGTTTCGGTGAGCTTCGGCGTTGGCGCCAGCACCGTGGACGCCGTCAGAGACGTGACCCTCTTCAACCTTGGGGCGGCTGCCGATACCGTCTCGATTGCGGTGCTGCCGGCTGGTCCCGGCCCCGCGCCGGTCGTCTCGACCGCCACCCTGGAGATTGCCGGCGGGGGCTGGCAGACGGTCAGCGTGCGCCTGACCGGCAGCGGCCTGGAACCCGGCCAATACGCAGGATTTGTTCAGGTGCAGGCTTCCACGGCGACTCAACCGATCCGGATCCCCTACTGGTATGCCGTGCCTTCACAGGACCCCTGCTACTTGACGGTGCTGCGGTCGCGGAGCAGCGGCGTCGCTGGCGGGTCGCTGCAAGCCGCGATCATCTTCCGCGTGACCGAGGCCTCCGGCGTCGCGCTGCTGAATGTTGGTCCCGTGGTGACGACGGAGAGCGGCGGCGGTTTGGTCAAGGACGTCTACTCGATTGACGACCTGGTGCCCGGCGCCTATGCCGTGGACGTGTCTCTGGGGCCGACAGCGGGTTCAAACAAGTTCCGCCTCCGGGTGGGCGATCTCTGGCAGGACGTCACTATCCAGGGCGCCACACCCTGAGGGGTCATCCGGCGCTCCCCTTAGTTTATAATTACACCTGGGAGCAGTACCCTCTCCATGGAAAGCCTGAAGAAGAGACTCCAGGAGCAGATTGCGGCTTTGGAGCACGAGCTCCGCAGCGAGTTGCCCAAAGAGATCCAGCGCGCCCGGGCGCACGGCGACCTCAGCGAGAACGCGGAGTTTCATGCCGCCAAGGAGCGCCAGGGTTACGTCAACGCCCGGCTGGGGCAGCTCCGGCAGCGCCTGACGGAGATTTCCATGGTGGACGTCTCGAGGATACCCCGCGACCGGGTAGGATTGGGCTCGGAAGTGGTGGTGCTGGATCTGGGCAAAGACGAAGAAATGACTTACCGGCTGGTGGCCAGCGAGGAGGCGGACGTATCCAAAGGCTGGATCTCGGCGACTTCTCCGATCGGCCGGGGAATTCTGGGGAAAGCGGTGGGCGACGTCGTCAAGTTTCCGGTTCCGGGGGGAGTGCGAGAGCTGGAGATCCTGAAGCTGACGACCATCCACGAGCTGGACAGCTAAGTGACTTACACGCGCGCCATCGGCCTTGCCTGCGACTGGGGGATCCTGCGGATCGTGCGCGGGCTGGCGCTCTCGCGGATTCATCCCAACGTTCTGACCTTCATCGGGCTGCTGATCAACGCCGTGGCCGCCGTGCTGCTGGCTCGGGGCCGGTTTCTGGTGGCGGGTCTGGTGATCGTGGTGGCCGGGATCTTCGACATGGTGGACGGGCGCGTGGCGCGGGAGACCCAGCAGGTCACGCGCTTCGGCGGTTTCTTCGATTCGGTGATGGACCGCTACTCGGACCTGGTCCTGCTGATGGGCCTGCTGGTCTACTATGCCTCCATAGACCGGTTCTTCTACATCGTGCTGACGGCGGTGGTGATGACCGGTTCGGTGATGGTGAGCTACACCCGAGCACGGGCCGAGAATGAGGTCGCCAAGTGCAAGGTCGGCTTCATGGAGCGCCCGGAGCGGCTCGTGCTGCTGATTCTGGGGGCGCTGTTCAACCGGATGGCGCCGGTACTGTGGATCATCGCGGCGCTTTCCAACGTCACCGTGATCCATCGCCTGATCTACACCTGGCGTGAGACGCGGCGGCTGGAGTCGGGGCAATAGGACAGACGGAACCGCCTGTCCCACGGGGTTACCCCTCCAGGATGACGAAGGCCAGGGCCAGGCTGTTCGTGTGCGTGAGGGACAGCGAGACTGACCTGACGCCCAGGTCCGCGGCGACGCCGGCCGCCACGCCGTCCAGACGCAGGGTGGGCCTTCCGGAGGGCAGATTGGCGACTTCGAAGTCCTGCCAGCGCACGCCGCCTCTCCAGCCCGTCCCGATGGCCTTCATCCCGGCCTCCTTGGCCGCGAAGCGGGCGGCGTACCGCTGGTAGCGGCTGCCCCGGCGCTCGACGTAGGCGATTTCGCCGGGCGTGAACACGCGCCGCAGGAACCGCTCTCCGTACCGCTCGATGGCCTTGCGGATGCGGTCCACCTCGGCCAGATCGACGCCGGTTCCCAGGATCACAGGCCCGCTCCCGAGCTGGTGATCGACAGCCGGCCGTGCTTGACGCCCTTGGTGCTGATCAGCGAGTCGGCGATCTTGCGGACGTCGGCGGCGCGGCCGCGCACGACCAGCACTTCCAGGCAATGGTCGTGATCCAGGTGCACGTGGAGCGTGGACAGGATGTGGTGGTAGAAGTTGTGCTGGAGCTCGGTCAGCTTTTCGCTCAACAGGCGCACGTGATGGTCGTAGACGATGGTGACCGTGCCCACCACCTGGCTGTCGGGCGCCTCCCAGGCTTTCTCCACCAGGGCGTCGCGGATCAGGTCGCGGAAGGCCTCGGAACGGTTGGCATAGCCGCGCCGGGCGATCAACTGGTCGAACTTCTCAAGCAGCGTGGCGTCAATGGCCACTCCGATGCGGCTGAGTTCGCTCATGCGACTACCCATTATAGAGGGCGGGAGCGGGTCCCCGGGTCCGTAATCCGTACGCAGCGAGGGATTGCCTCAGCGAGACGCCCAGTGGCGTGGCGTGCCAGTTCATGGGGTGGTCACCGCTTGGGTGAGCCAGCCGGGGGGCTGGCTCGCGGGTCAGGGACCCGCCCTACTTCGGGCCGTGGTAGGGCGGACGCCCCCGTCCGCGTCCGGCCCCCTGGCCGGACTAATCCTTACGTACGGATTACGGGCGGGTGGCACGTTCTGCGAAATCGTGCTACTGTGGATACTCGCATGCACATCCCCGACGGCTTTCTGTCCACGGCGGTGTGGCTGGGCCTGGATGCGGCCAGCCTGCCCGTGGTGGGCTACCTGGCGCGTCGGGCGCGAGGCGATCTGGAGGCGACGCGGGTTCCGCTGCTGGGGGTCATGGGCGCCTTTGTGTTCGCGGCGCAGATGATCAACTTCCCGGTGGGGGTGGGAACCAGCGGGCATCTGGTGGGCGGCGCCCTGCTGGCGATCATGCTGGGCCCGGCGGCCGCGGCCGTGGTGATGACCGCTATCCTGGCCATCCAGGCGCTGGTCTTCCAGGACGGCGGGGTGCTGGCGCTCGGCGCCAACGTGGTGAACATGGCGCTGGTCGGGGTGCTGGCCGGGTATGTGCCGTACCGGCTGTGGGGCGGGGCGCGTTATCGTGACGCGGCCATTTTTCTGGGCGGCTTTTTTTCGGTGCTGGCCGGGGCGGCGCTGGCCATAGGCGAGCTGCTGATCTCAGGGGTACGCATTCCGCCGGCGCTGGTGTGGGTGAGCCTGGGGCTGTTTTCGGTGACCGCCGCTCTGGAAGGCGCCATCACGGTGGCCGTCGTGAAGGGGATCGAAGCGCTGGATCCGGGTCTTGTCCGCCGGCCCGCGGGCATGGGGCGGGCGGCGGCGGTCATCTTCGCGCTGGCGGCAGTGGGATTGGCGGCGCTGGGTGTCTGGCTCGCCTCGGGCCTTCCGGACGGGCTGGAGAAGCTGGCGCAGACTCTGGGGCTGGAGGCGCGCGCCCGGCGGCTTTACGCGACTCCACTGGCCGATTACCGCCTGCCGGGAAGCGGCGCGGGCTGGGTGAGCCAGGCGGTGGCGGGGATACTGGGGCTGGCGCTGATCTACCTGTTGTGCCTGGCGGTGGGGCGAATGATCTCGCGTCGCAGGAGCGCCTGAGTGCATCACGTGGAACTGGACCGCTGGAGCCGCGGCCGCAGCCTGCTGCACGCGCGGGACGCGCGGGTGAAGATCCTGCTGCTGGTGGCATACCTGGCGGCAGTGGCCACCAGCCCGCGGGTCAGCGTGGCCTGGCTGGCGGTGTACGGGTTTCCGCTGCTGGCGGCGGTCCTGGTGGCGGACCTGCCGGTGGGTGCCGTGCTGCTGCGGGCGGCGGTGGTTCTGCCGTTCTCTGCCGCCTTTGCGGTCGCGAGCGTGGTGGCGGGCGACAGCCAGCGCGCGGCGGCCCTGGCGCTGAAAAGCTACCTCTCGGCCGCGGCCGTGCTGGTGCTGATGGGGACCACGCCGCTGGGGCGACTGTTGCGCGGGCTGGAGCGGCTGCGCGTGCCTGGCTTTCTGATTCTGGTGGTGCAGTTCCTGCATCGCTACCTGTTCGTGCTCTCCGAGCAGGCGCAGCACATGCGGCTGGCGGCCCTGTGCCGGGGCGGCTGGAGCTTTCGACAGGCTGCCGGCGGAGTGGCGGTTCTGTTTGCCCGCTCCTACGACCGCGCGGAAGGCATACACCAGGCCATGCTGGCGCGCGGGTTTACGGGGCGGGCGGCGTCGCCGGAGCCGGCACGTGCGGGCTGGAAGGACTGGCTGTTTCTGCTGGCCGGCCTCGCGCTGGTGGCGGCCTTGCGGTTCTTTCTGGGGGGCGTGTGGAGCCGCTGATCAAGGTCCGCGACCTCCACTTTCGCTACGAAGACGGCACGCTGGCCCTGGACGGCGTCAACTTCGAGCTTTCGGCCGGGGAAACAGTGGCTCTGTTTGGTCCCAACGGCTCCGGCAAGACCACCTTTGTGCTTCACCTGAACGGGCTACTGCTGGGCCAGGGTGAGGTAACAGTGGGCGGCCTGCGCGTCGAGAACCAGGCCGGC
>CAYGVJ010000165.1:0-10974 GCA_964353255.1 uncultured Solibacteraceae bacterium
TTCCGCATGAGCTGATCAGGCGACACGAGGAACCGAAGCCGCCGCTGTGGGTGCGAGTCAAGGACCGCGGCGGCACGGCAGCAGTTTCGGAAGTTGCGCGAGAGGGAGCAATGCGTCTGGCTGCCTCGGTTCTGGCGGGGCGGTCCGTGGGGCGCCCGGCATTTGGAGCGACAGGGGACTCCTGCCTGGCGGTGCGCAAAAAGGACCCGAGATTTCAACACGGATTTCCGTTTTGCCATCCTGGCCAGCATCCATTGTACATCCAACCGCCTCCGTGAGAGCGTTGTTTTTCATCCTTTCCATCCCGAGCGTCTCCGGCGGCCCCGGAGGGGGCCAGCTCTGCCTCGTTCGAGTACGGAAGAACCCAGGCTGGTCACGATGAATCCCACTCGCGGGAACGACTCTCCTGAGTAAGTGGTCAAAACGGAAATGCGGGTCGAGAGTCTTTCTCTACTGCCGCTTGGCCACGGCGCTGCCCTGAGGCTGGTGGAGCACCATCTCCGTGATGGCGCCCGCGGCCTCCGGCTTGAATTCGACGCTGACGCCGGTCAGCCCCTGAACGTTGAACAGCAGGCCGCGGACGGGAATGAGTTCGCGGGGCGTCTGTCCGGGAGGTTCCAGGAACAGCTTGTTGCCCTCGCGCAGTGACACGGTGAGCGCGGGGCCGGCCAACTGGTACTGGCCGGCCAGCCTCTCCAGCGCCTTGCGGTCCAGTTTGAGCGGCAGGCGCTTGAAAACGATCTCCTTGAGCTGGGACTCGAAGGGGAGCGCCAGGCTGTCGATTTCCCCCTGCAAGCTGGTGGCGAAGTTCACCTTCGTCTTCTGGAGGGGATTCAGCTCGTCCTCGGCCACCTCGAAGACGTCGTAGTGAAAGTGCTTCAACGGCCCGCTCATGCGGTTGTAGGTGAGCTTCAGGTTCTCCTTGTCCGTCTCGATCCTGACGACGCCGTAGCCGGGATGCTCGTAGTCGCCGGCGTACTCCCCCAACGCGTGGGACGGCTTGGTGCCCTCCCGGCGCACGGTGTAGCCTTTCTTCTTGGCTTCCTCCTGTGCGGCCTCGCCCTTCTTCTGATCCTCCAGGAAGCGCTGGTTCCACGGCGTCTGGTCCAGCCCCAGCAGCCGGTCAAACACGTTGTAGGCGACGATCTGGGGCAGCGCGGTGCCGCCCCGGTTGACCAGGATCACCGCCCCGATGTTTCTCTGCGGCAGGAAGGTCACCAGCGCGTTGAAGCCGTCGATGGCCCCGCCGTGCTGCACCATCTTGAAGCCGCGGTAGGTCGAGATGATCCATCCCATCCCGTAGGCCGAATGCCCCAGTTCCGGCCAGCGCAGGAAGGCGTCGCCGGTGACCATCTGCGGGGTGTGTATCTGAAGGAGGGTGCTCTCGGAGACGACCTGCCGGGCGCCGGACTTGCCCTTGTTAAGCTGCAACAGCAGGTACCGGCTCAGGTCGTCGGTACAGGAGTTGATCGAGCCGGCCGGCCCGACCTCGTCGAGACCGCGAAAGGGAATCTCCTTCAGCTCCTCTTTCACCTTCTGGTAGGGGCGGGCAGCGTCGGGATCCTTCTTGGAGTCCTCCACCGAGAAGTTGCTGCGCTTCATGTTGAGCGGAGCGAAGATCCGCTGCCGCACCAGGTCCTCCCAGCTCGTGCCGGCAAGCTGGCCGGCCAGGTAGCCGGCGGTCATGAACATGAGGTTGTTGTATTGGTAGGTGGTGCGTAGGTCCTTCGTCGGCTCGAGATACCGTAGCCGCTCGATCATTTCCTTGCGCGTGAAGGTGGAGTTGTACCACACCAAGTCGTGGCGGGGCAGTCCGGAGCGGTGCGTCACCAGGTCGCGCGGCGTCAGGCGCTCGGTGGCGACCGGGTCGTACAGCTTGAAGCCCGGCACATAGTCGCGGACGGGCTTGTCCCAGTCCAGCTTGCCCTCATCCACCAGTGTGCCCAGCGTGAGCACGGTGAACGATTTGGTGATCGAGCCGATGGCGAACAGCGTCTGGGGCGTCACCGGCAGTTGCTTCTCGATGTTACGAAAGCCGTAGCCCTTCGAGTGAATGACCTTGCCGTCGTGAACGATGGCCACCGCCGCCCCAGGCATCTTCCAGTCCTTTATGGCGGCGGTGATGAAAGCGTCGAAGTCGCCCAGGCCAGGCGTCTGCGCCCAGGCAACGGCTGCGATCAACAGCAAGAAAAATCTGCGCATTTCTCCTCCTTTACTGCAACAGGTACTGCTTCAGCCACGCCTGCACTTCCTGGTAGAAGAAGCGGCTGTCCTCCCCGCGCATGATCCAGTGGTTGGCTTCCTCGAAGACGATCAGGCGGCTGGGGACGCGCAGCCGCTGGAGCACGCTCCAGTTCTCCAGGGTCTGGTTCAGCGGCACGCGGAAGTCGCGCTCGCCCACTGTCACCAGGATCGGGGTGCGGAAGTTCTTGGCGTAGCGAATGGGATTCTGCTCGCGCCAAACCGGGCCTTGCTCCCAGGGCGGCCCGCCGGCGCCCACCTCGCGGTGGTAGATCGTGTCGGAGGTGCCCCACTGGGACTCCAGGTTGACAAGGCCGGCGTGGCTGATCAGGCAGCGATAGCGCGTGGTGGTGGCTTCGAGCCAGTTGGCCAGGTGACCGCCGTAGCTGGCGCCGCCGGCGGCCTGGCGCGTCCCGTCGATGAAGGGGAAACGGCGGATGGCTTCGTCGGCGGCTTCGTTGATCTCCTCGCCAGGGCCGCGGAAGGGGTCGCCCTGAATCTCCTGCGCGAACTTCTCGCCGAAACCGGTCGAGCCGGTGTAGTTGGTGAGCAACACCACGTATCCCGGCGCGGCCAGCAGGTGGTAGTTCCAGCGCAGCACGAATTGGTCGCGCCACATGCCGTGCGGCCCCCCGTGCAGCAGCACGAACAGCGGGTACTTCTTGGTCTCGTCGAAGCTCGGCGGCAGGGCGATCATGTTGTGGATCCGCTTGCCCCGCTGGCTGGTGAACCAGAAGTGGCGCAAGGGCTGCCAGTCGATCGCGGCGGCCTGCTCGCGATTGAATCCCGTTAGGAAGGCGTGCTGCCCGGTGGCGGGATTGACGCGGATGATCTCCGGCGGGCTGATGGCGCTCTCCCAGTTGGCCAGCGGCAGGGCGGCAGGGGCCTTCTCCGCCACGGCCAGGTTGGTGCAGGCGCCAGTCGTGACGTCCATCACCGGACGCACGGCGCCGCCGGAGGCGGGCAGCGCAAACAGCTTTTCGTGACCGGCTTCCTCGGCGGTCAGGAAGATGGTCTTGCTGTCCGGGCTGAAGGCGAGACTGCTGACCGAGCGGTCCCAGTTGTCGGTGACCACGGTGCGATCGGTCGAGTTGGGCCAGGCAAACACGGCCAGGCGATCCAGGTTGTAGATCTTCCCGGTCTGCCGCTCGAAGAGGCAGAAGAGAGCCTTGCCGTCGGGCCGGAAGACGGGTCTGGAGTAACTGTCTTTGCCGGAGGTGATCCGGCGCGGCTCGCCGCCCGCAGCCGGTATCACGTACAGGTGGGTGCTCACGAAGTCGTAGGCCGCGGCGTTGCGGTTGGTGGTGGCGACGAAGACGATCGAGTGCCCGTCGGGCGTCCATACGGCATCCAGGTTGTCCGGCCCGCCCATCGGGTTGGGCCGCCCGCCGAAGCCGGGCTCGGCCCCCAGCTTCGTGCCGGCCAGCAGGTCGCGCGCCGGAGCGCTGGGCTCCAGCGTCTGCACAAACAGGTGCGTCTGGGTGTCTTCGAGCCAGCGATCCCAGTGGCGTATGGGGAAACCAGTGTAGACGCGGGCCCGGTACTTGCGGGCCTTCCGCTCGGACGCCCGGGGGTCCACGTTGCTGGTGAACAGCAGCGCCCCTCCGTCGGGCCTCCAGCGCGGGGAGGCGGCGCCGGTTTCTAGCGACGTCACTCGCTGGGCCTCGCCGCCCGAGGCGACGTCCAATACATAGATCTGCGCCGCTTCGTCGCCTTCACGCCGCGCCGAGAACGCCAGACGCCGGCTGTCCGGGCTCCAGGCTGCGCCGCTCTCGGCGCCCTTGGTGAAGGTCAGGCGGCGCGGTTTGGCGCTCGAGTCGGCGGGCACGATCCAGAGGTCCGATACCTGGTCCCTCTCGTCGTAAGCCGGTTCGGTGAGCGAGAAGGCCACCCATTTGCCGTCCGGGCTCGGAAGAGGCGCGCCGACCCGCTTCATGAGCCACATAGTTTCGTGGGTGAGGGGAACCCTGGCGGCAGTGGCGCTGAGGGCGGCGGCCAGGAGGATCGAGATGCCTGGAAAGCTCATAGTGGGGATGATACCTCGGCGGCTGGGAGGGGCGCGGGGGGGGGAGCGATTTGGCTTTGTTCTGTCATTTTTAATGTTGGGGCGGCGCGGCGGAAGGCGAGGCCGTGCTTGTGGGCGTTGCGGCGGTTGGCTTCGAGCTTTTGCTGGCTGGGCATAGTACGCCTCCGGCTACAGGGTAAGGGGCGGTGGGCGGTCCGGAGCGGATGGGCGGGGCAAGTGGCTGAGGCGAGGGCAGAAAAAGGGTTGGGGGCGGGGGGAATGACATCCAAGGACCGGAAACAGCCCGGCGGGGCGCGGTGTTGTTGACTTCCAGGTTGAGCGGGAGCATCATAAATCGTACTCCTGTGGCCAGCGCCAGGATTTCGGGGAGGCCAGAGCGTAATGAACAACTGCACCGCGTATCGTCGGTCGCCGTTGGGGCTGTTGCCCGGCCAAACCGTGGCAGCCGAGGGCTTCACAGCCCGCTGGACGGGATGCCGCAGGTTGTCGGAATCGAGAGGCAAGGAATTATGCGGACCCGCCGGTCGGCCTGATACTCCGGAGGTAGATTGTCGAATGGAGCGCAACTGGTTGCAATGGAAGCACTCGCGGCCCGCGGGCTCCAGGAGGCCGTTTCGTCTTAGGCCGACCGCGACGGGGTTTATGCAGATCGGCCTAAACACATAGTTAGGCGGACATGAGGAGGATCCAATGAACGCCAAGGAGGTCTTAGCGGGGCTCGGCGGGCTGCTGATTATTGGGGCGATGCTCTTGGTAGGGGCCGCCATCGGGGCTGTTTTCATCTTTGGCAGCGCGTGGGCCAGCTCAAAACTCCTTCCTTGGTTTTCAATCCTGACCTTGTTCGCATTCGGATTCGTGGTGTTCATCGTCCTCCCACTGGCCATTCCCAGAGCAACACGGGGCTTTTCGAGCGTCGCGCTGTTCATCTCGTCTTACGTGTTCGGGGCAACTCTCTGGATGGAAGGTCTTTTGCTAACGCTGTCCCTCTGGGGAGTTGGTGCTGTGGTCATCGGCCTCTTTATAGTTGGCGTCGGAGTCGTTCCAATCGCGATGTTGGCGACGCTGCTCAAGGGCATGTGGGGGCCACTGATCGAGCTCGTGCTTCTCACCATCATGACCTTTGCCAGTAGGATCGGCGCGATGTCTCTCGCTGAGACGCTGGAAGGCTGAGAAGGTGAGAAGAATCTGGGTTGCACAAGTAATCGCCAGCGTTATGTTGCTTTGGGCACTCAATCCAAACAACCCGTACGGATACTACAGTTTGCTTCGCTGGGTCTGTTGCGCGGTATTTGCTTATCTTGCCTTTCAAGCGTTCGCCCAAGAGAAGCAAGGTTGGCTTTGGGTTCTGGGAATCACGGCTGCGGTCTACAACCCGATCATCCGAGTCCACATGACCCGGGAGATTTGGTCAGTCATAAACGTCATCACAATCGGGATTGCGGTGGCATCCATTTTCGGCCTTAAGGCGAATGACAACACACATACACCGCCTAACAAACAGGTGCAGCTGACGCGCTGAACGCGCGCTGGTGATTTGTAATCACTACTGTCCGGCTAATGACCCGACGAGCGCTCGTATGTCGCTGATAATGCACTGGTTATGCGGCATTCGCAGTGGAAACGATTTGAATTGCGAAAGTTCTGTCGCGTTGACACGAAAGGGGTTGCGCACTGATGGGGCACGGGGGAACCTCAATTCCTACACATTTTCAAAACACGCCGTGACTTACGGAGGGCCCGTCTTCATTGAGTTTCGTAGCGTATTCGTCCCGGAAACACTTACCGGTAGACCGCAAGTGCTTGATTCTAACAATCTTATAGCCGGACAGCAGTGATTTGTAATGTTAGGTAGCCGAAGGCCAATGTGAGGTCATCATGTGGACGATCGTTGCGATCATCATCGCGGGTGCATGGACCTTCTTCTTCGCCCAGCGTCGGCCCCTCGCAAAAACCGTGGACCGGGGCGAAGTAGCCATCCTGAAGCCTTTGGCGATCACTTATTTGGCGCTCACGGCGGCGTTCGGCTTCACGCGCGCCTGGCTCATGGCTTTCTCCTCAGCAGCGCCGTGGCTCGTGAACGGCGTAGTCGGAGCCTCTCTGCATAAGGGTCGCAGCTTCAATGAACTCGCAGGTGGCACGATCCAGTGCATGCAGAAGGGTCCCCGCCTCGAGCCGTCGTGTGCTGAGTCTCACGGATTGGCCCCTGTTCTCTCCGTGGCGGCCACTGTTCTCGGCCTTCTGTTCTTTGCTGCCCTCCTCTGCCGCGCTTTCCGCTGGTGCCTGGCTCTCGCAGCCGCCTTCGTCTCGGCCTCTATCCTCATGGTTCTCTGGTCATTCGTCATCGCCTACCAACCGAAGAAGGCGTTGGGCGCACGAGGCTGCCGCCTAGACCCGAGTCGTTAGACTACCGAGCTGGAGTCGCCATGCACCACAGCCGACATGAGAAATACAGCAGAATGACGCTTCCTTATTTGAAGCGGTTACGCGATGACATTCAAGCGATTATTAATCAGCTAGAATCTGCTCCAGTTCGTCGGGAGGCAGACATTGGCGCAGAGTACACAGGAGCGCCTGAGTTGATAGCTGAAGTCGTTCAAACTACGAAAGGAAAGAAGGATGGTAGGCGGAGGCAACTGCAAACCATCTACTGCTCGAACGAGAGATGTGCTCGGTGCCCACATGGACCATACTGGTATAGTTACTCGGAGAACAGGCGAAAGAAAACCGTCGTCGTGAAGTATGAGGGTATGCTCTATTTCAGCCTTGAAGCATTACGGGCACAGAGAAACAATATTAGACCAGGAATTAGAGGAGAGCTAATGCGGGTTGATTCGGCATGAGTGAGGCCGGCTAACCACAGGGTGCAGCCGACCCGCAAACAGCGGGGGCGGCTGACCCTGGGTCGTTAGCTGCTGGGCGATCGCGGCCAGAAGGGCTGTTGCCGACGGCGATCTGGCCGGTGGCCGTGTAACGAGCGTTGAGCTCGCCTTTGAAATGGTCGGGGGGCACCGGTAGAGCAAGTCTCTGAAACGGCAGGAGTGGCCTCGGATATGGCAGATCTATGCGCGACGAAGGAAGTGACTGCGCCACCGCTCCCTTACGGTCGCGGCTCAGCAAGGGCACTCAGCCCAGCGCCTGGGGAACCGGCTGGAAAGATGTGCAAAAACTCATGGCGGTGCGTGTGGTGGGCTGGTGTTACGTGACACCGCTGGCGTGAGATGCGGGAGTGCGCAGGGTGAGAGGCGCCTGTCGGAGGGGTCGGGTTGGGCTCAGCGGAATCATCGAGCACGCGTCCTCCTGCCAGGAACGTATGAAAGAATCCTGGGGACACGCCTGCGCTCATCGGTAGGCGACTGGTTTGACGGGCCCAGCCCGGAGTGTCCCCGGATTTTTTCTAGCTGCCGTCCGGGCTGGGAAGAGGCGCGCCGACGCGCTTCATGAGACACATAGCTTGGTGGGTGATGGGAACCTTGGCGGCAGTGGCGCTGAGGGCGGCCAGGAGGGGGGAACCTACAGGTTACGAGCCACAGGCCGCGGTCGCGGCGGGTTCGGGGGCAGCGGGTTCTCTACCACGTGAGGAGGCGAAGCCCGTTGACAGCCCGGAAGTGCTGATCGCGGCTTGCCAGTGGCGAGCGATGCTCTCGCGCGAGGGCCGCAATCCAGACGTCATTGCTGGGGATGGGAAGCCCCGCCGCCTTCAACTCGCGGCGGATGTCGGCGTAGTGCCGGGCCGTCTCCTCTCCAATGAGCAGCACATCAAACAGTGGGAGGTTCGCCCTGAGCCATTGTTCGTACCGCTGCCTGAGCCGGGATTGGTGAGTGCCGTAAAGAAACTCGCCGAGCGCGATGACCGGGAGAGCGAGGTTCACTTCGCTTTCGATGACGGGCAACAGTTTCTTGTCGCCGTCGGCGAAAGCCGACAGGGCGTTGGTATCGAGAATCACCGCCACTCCTCGTCGTCGATGCGCTCGAACTCCTCAGCCACGACGCGCTCCAGTCGCCTGGTCTCGCCATGGAGCTCCCGCAGCCCGCCAAACGCCCTCATCCACGGCTTCTCCTCCGGGCCGCCGGCCTTGCGGCGAAGCCGTTGGCGGAGCGCCTGGGCGAAGAAGTCCTTCAAGGACAGGCCCTGTTGCGCGGCGACCGCCTTGGCTTGGCGGAACAGGGGGTCGGGAATCTCGACCGTGGTCTTCATGCTCCCATTTTCCCATAAATACGGCAGGGGCGCACTCAGGGCAGCGCAAGAACCGCTTTCCCGCAGAAAGTGCAAAGAGTTTGGACTTGCCGCAAAACTGTCCCGGCTTATGGTTCCTTCTTCGCCTCCGGCGGCCTGGGCCGCGGCTTGGGCGGCGGCTTGCGTGGCAGCATCTCGGGCCGGGTGGCGGCGTGGTAGACGAAGCTGGCGATGACGGCCGAGGCCTGCGTCAGGTCGCTTCTCTGGAGCCGGTCGTAGGTGTCCATGTTGGTGTGGTGGGTGCGCGTCATGTAATCCAGGGGGTCCTGGATGAACTGGAAGCCGGGCAGGCCGACCTCGTCGAAGGAGAGGTGGTCGGTGCCGCCGGTGTTGCGGATGGTGACCGTGGTTGCCCCCAGGTCATTGAACGGCGCCAGCCAGGCCTCGAAGATGGAACGCGCCATGTCGTTGCTCTGTAGGTAGATGCCGCGGATCTTGCCGCTGCCGTTGTCGAAGTTGAAATAGCCGGACAGCTTGGCGTACTCGGGTTTGAGCGCCATGGTCTCGCGGTCGGTGAAATGCTCCTTGACGTAACCGCGCGAGCCGAGGAAACCCAGCTCCTCGCCGTCCCACAGGCCTATCCGCACGGTGCGGTCCATTTTGAGGTCCAGGGTCTTCAGGATGCGCATGGCTTCGAGCATCACCGAGCTGCCCGCGGCGTTGTCGGTAGCCCCGGTGGCGGCTTGGTGGGAGTCCAGGTGCGCGCCGATCATGACCAGCTCGTCTTTCTTCTTGCCGCCCGGCAGGCTGGCGGTGACGTTGACGCCCTCGACGTCCTCGTAGAACTGGGCCTTCACGTCCAGCTCCAGGCGCACCGGGATTTTCTTTTCGAGGAGCCGGGCGATGCGGTTGTAGTGCTCGGCGACCAGCATGATGGTGGGCGGCGGGACGGGGTCCTTGGCCTCACGCGAGCCCGCCGGTGAGGTGAATATGGTGCCGTAGTTGCCGCGGGAGCCGGTCATGACCACCGCCAGCACGCCCTCCTCTTTGAAGAATTGGGTGAGCTTGCTGCGCGTTTGGCGGAAGTCTCCCGGCCCAGGGCCCTGGGGAGAGGGCTGGCCGGGCCGCGCAGGTCCCATCACGGGGAAGGGAAACCTCGGTGCACCGGGCTCGGGCGCCTTGGCCATGTCGGCCAGTTCGGTGTCCGTGTAGCGGCGGCTGTCGGGGGCGGTAGGCAGGGCCAGCTCGCGCGCTTGCTCGATGAGCACGATCTTGTTCTTCAACTGGCCCTTGAACTTGGCGGCATCCTCGAGAGTGCGGATAGGCGCCAGCATGACCTCGCCGGAGACCGGCCCATCGGTGCCCGGCGCCCAGGAGAGCGGCACACCGAGAAGCGAGGTCTGCTGCGGTTCGAGCATATGCGCGGAGAAGCGGCTGTAGGACCAGCTTCGCCCGAGCGTGCCCCACTTCTCCAGCTTGGCATCCTCGATACCCCATTCCTTGAGCGTCTTGACAGCCCACTCGCCGGCAGCCCGGTAGTTGGGCGAGCCGGCCAGCAGCGGGCCGTGCACATCGGTCAGGTTGAAAGCGTGGTCCATGACCTTGGAGTTCTGGAACGCCTCGGCTTTGATGCGGTGAATGACCGCCAGGTCCACTTTCTCCTGCGCCAGCAGGAGGACCGGCAGCATGGCGAAAGCGATGAGCAGCAGGATAGTTTTTTTCATGGGCGAAACGGAGAGGATATCAGATTCTAACCAGCGGCTGCTCCGCGGAAGTAGTCGATGGTCAGGCGCAGGCCGTCCTCCAAGGGCACGCGCGGCTCCCAGCCCAGCAGTCGCCGGGCCTTGGAGATGTCCGGCCGGCGTTGTCTGGGGTCGTCCTCGGGCAGCGGCTGGAACTCGATCGGCGAGCTGGTTCCGGTCAGCCTGCGAATGCGCTCGGCGAACTCGAGGATGGTCATCTCGCAGGGGTTGCCGAGGTTGACCGGGTAACGCTCGTCGGAGAGCAGCAGGCGGTAGAGACCTTCGACCATGTCGCTGACGTAGCAGAAGCTGCGGGTCTGCGAGCCGTCGCCGAATACCGTGAGCGGCTCGCCGCGGAGGGCCTGGTCGAGGAAGGCCGGCACCACGCGGCCGTCGTGCAGCTTCATTCGCGGGCCGTAGGTGTTAAAGATGCGCGCGATCGCGGTCCCTAGGCCGTAGGTGCCGTGGTAGGCCATGGTGAGGGCCTCGGCGAAGCGCTTGCTCTCGTCGTAGCAGGAGCGGGGGCCCACGGGATTGACGTGGCCCCAGTAGGTCTCCGGCTGCGGGTGGACCAGAGGATCGCCGTAGCATTCCGAGGTGGAGGCGAGCAGGAACCGCGCTCCCTTCGCGCGGGCAAGCCCGAGGGCTTTGTGCGTGCCGAGCGCTCCGACTTTGAGGATTTGTATCGGCAAACGTTCGAAATCTATTGGGCTGGCCGGGCTGGCAAAGTGGAGGATGTAGTCAATCTCGCCGGGGACATAGACGTATTCGGTGACGTTGTGTTTGATGAA
>CAYGVJ010000166.1:0-10767 GCA_964353255.1 uncultured Solibacteraceae bacterium
CCCTATTCGGAAGATCACCCCAACCCGGGCCACGGCTGGGGCGCCGGCGTCACCTACACCATCACCCCGACCATCGTCAACGAGTTCACGTTCGGCAAGAGCTGGAACAGTTGGGATTATTATCCGACCGATCCTTCCCAGCTCGACCGGTCCCGCATGGCCAACCCGCCGCACTGGTTCGACGAGAACCATCCCAGCTTCAAGAACGACGGGAAGCGGCCCACGCTGTCGCCGGGCAGTCAGAACTTCTCGGTCTTTATTCCGGGCATCTACTTCGGCGGCGGCTCGACGGTCGGGCAGGTGAACGGCTTCAACCACGGCATGCGGCCGTATACGAACTTCAACGACATCTGGACGTTTGGCGACAACCTGAGCATCGTCAAGGGCGCGCACAGTTTCAAGACGGGCTTCTCCTTCGAGCGCACCGGCAAGTGGCAGCAGGCCGGCCAGGGCTCGTATCTCGGGGCGTACACCTTCTCCAGTACTTCCGCCATGCCCCAGGATACCGGCAACGGATACGCCAACGCTTTGGTGGGGAATTTCCAGAACTACGCCGAAGGCTGGCGGGTCATGGGCGACTTCTGGTTCACGGGGGTCGAAGCGTTTGTGCAGGATAACTGGCGCGTGAACCGGCGGCTCACGCTCGATGTGGGCGTCCGCCTCTACCACCTGATGCCCCAGGCGAACGAGAACGGGAATTCGGCCATGTTCGTGGCTTCCACCTACGACGCTTCCAAGGTGGCCCGGCTGTACTATCCGGCCTACGACGCCAGCAACAAACAGGTGGCCAAAGACCTGAAAACCGGATACACTACCTACCCGTCCTTGGTCGGGACCTTCGTTCCCTGTTCGGTTGGGGGATATGCCGGTTGCCCGACTTACACGCCCGGCATGGTGATTATGGACGGGAAGGCACTTCCGCAGTCGGGGTACACGGTGCGGTCGCTGGTGCCGGGCCTGCGTCTCGGCATTGCCTGGGATTTGTTCGGCAACGGCAAGACCGCCATCCGGACCGGCTTCGGGCAGTTCTTCCACCGCGGCGACGGCAACCAGATCATGAACGCAGCCGGCCAACCGCCGGTCACCCTCAACAAGCTCCTGTACTATGCGCCCATCAGTTCCATATTGACGGAGGGCCCCAACGCCGCGGTCTCGCCGATCGCCCCTACCTACAACACTGTGGGCGAACAGAAATTGGAAGGGATCATGAACTGGAGCTTCGGCATCCAGCACGCCGTCGGTTTTGGGACGGTGGTGGACACTTCCTACGTGGGGGCTCGCCGCCGCCACATTCAGCAGACCCGTCCGATCGACCCCATTCCGATGTACTCGCAGTACGACCCGAATAACGTGAGCCCCTGGAATGCCAGTCTGCCCGCCCACGCGAACCGGGCGTATGCCGACAACTTTTTCCGGCCCCTGGCGGGTCTGGGCGACCTGTCTTACCGCAATTTCGAAGCCAGCTCCAATTACGATGCCCTGCAAGTGAGTGTGCGGCGGGGCATGTCGCGTGGCCTCTCGTATGGAGTGGCTTATACGTTCTCGAAGGTCATGGCCACCACGGGCGCCAGCCCGTACTGGCCGGACAAATATCGGAACTATGGGCCTACGGGAACCGCGCCGCACATTTTGGTGTTCAACTACATCTATGAGCTGCCGAACCTCGGCAAACGGATGAACAGCGGGTTGCTGGGCATCGTGACCGACCACTGGACCATATCCGGCGTCACCTCGATCCAGGGGGCGACCCGCACTTCGATCGGCGTTGGCTCCTTTACCGGCACCACGGCGACCAACCCCGCTCCGAACATTACCGGCTCGGCCGAAGGCGCCAGGATGATCGTCCTTGGCAACCCGATGCTCCCGAAGGACCAGAGGACGTTCTTCCGAGCTTACGACACGTCGGTATTCGCGCCGCCGGCGGCCTGTAGTTGGACCAACAAGAACATGGCCTGCTTCGGGAATGCCGGCGGGAACCAGTACATGTTCCAGCCGACCACCATGAGTAACTGGGACCTGACCCTCGCCAAGACCTTCCCGCTGAAGGGCGAAAAGGCGAGGGGCTTTACGTTCCGGGCCGAGATCTACAACCTCCCCAACCACACGCAGTGGAGTGGGATCAACACCGGGCCCACCTGGGATCTCGCCTCGTACCTGAAGGGCCAGAGCGTGCAGACCAACGTGCAGTTCGGCCGTTACACCTCGGCCCGCGCGCCGCGGCAGATGGCTATGACGCTGCGCTTCCAGTTCTAAGATTCCGTGGGACAGGCTTCAGCCTGTCCGGCCCGTTGTTCCGAGCCGCCTGCGGCCTGCCGCAGGCGGCTCGGCTTTTCTTGGCCCGTGCAGGGAACCGCTACCGCGGCGTCACCTTCGGCCACCCCAACTCGAAACCCTGCGCCTGGAGTTTGGCCTGGAACTGCTCGAGCAGCTTCGCGGTGTTGCGGATGGCTCGCGGCGGTTCCTTGGTTTGGACAGCCTGCGCCGCCAGCATCCCGGCGGCCTCGCCGATGTTCCACTCCACCGGGTGCAGCCGGTAGCACCCATTGGTGATGTGCGTCACCCCGAGGTTCTTGGCTGCCGGCAGCAGGTTCTCCACGCGTACCGGAATCAGGGCGCCCAGCGGGATCTGAAACGGCAGCGAACTCACGTCTATGTAATTGTCCCCGCCCGAGGAGGGGTGCAGGTCGATGCGGTAGCTGCCCACGCCGACCGAATCGCGAAACTGCTCGGCGGCCAGCTCCTCGCGCGGCCTGCCGGTCAGTTTCATCCGGGCTTCGGCGCCGACGTGCTGCTCCAGCACCGTGAACTCCGCGCGGATCCGGCGCGATTCGCGGATGTAGGGGCACTTGGCCAGCCCGTCGCGGGCGCCCACGATGTCGCCGCGCAGGCGCAGCCCTTTCCAGCCCGCGCCCCCGTCGGGCCGCGGCGCCTCCGTCTGCATCCAGTAGAGCAGCGACAGGCTGAGCTGCCGGGCGCGCCTCAAGTGATGGGCCGCTTCAGCCTCGCTTACCTCATGGAGGTTCCCCAGCCAGTAGTCGTTCTGCGGCCAGTTGATCAGCGAGATGTCGCCTTGGTAAGTTCCAGGCTGGAAGTTGCGCCGGTCGGCGATGCGCCGGTACACCCAAAGGTTCATCCCGCTCTGTTTCGTCTCCCCGGTGGGATCAAAGTATACCACCCGCGGCTTCAAACTGATCGGCTCCGACATAGTCCAACTTAGTAACTTACCCGGCCATGCCGGCCGCAGCTCCGGCACATAGTCGCGCCAGAAGGCGTACTCTTCGGGCCGGTCGATGGTATGATCTTCCCCGGGCCGGTAGTCGATGGCGAAGCAGACGGTGAAGGCTTGGATATTGGCCGGCTGCGCCGGCTCGGGCGCGTGCAGCTCGCCGGTCTGGCGGCGGGATTCGAAGCCCGTGACGTACTCGGTCCGGGTGAGCGGGAGCAAGTCGCCCTGCTCGGTGGCGTCCAGGAAGTAGGCCGCTTCGAGGACCCGCTCGCGCCCGCTTTGGAGATCCGCCAGGCGAACCGCGCGCACCTGGTCGCCGGCCACGTCAGCGGCCACCGGCTTGTGCCGGAGCAGGACGGTAAGCCGGCCCCCGCTCGCGTGCGGCGCCAGCATCTCCTCGAGCACGGCCAGCGAGACGCGGGGCTCGTGCGTCAGGCGCGACACGCTGCCCTCGCCCGGGTTGAGGTTCCAGCGCGCCCGGGCCTCTTCGGTGAGCGGGTAGGTACGGCGGTAGTAGTCGCGGACCGCCGCGCGGTAGGCGCGGTAGAGGCGCGTCGAGCCGAAGGACTCGATCCAGGGGTGCTCGTCCGGCGGCACGGCCTGCGCGGTGAGCTGACCGCCCAGCCAGTCGGTTTCCTCGGTCAGGATCACCCGCAGGCCGTGCCGCAAGGCCGCCAGGGCCGCCGCGCAGGCGCCGGTCCCGCCGCCGATGATCGCCACGTCCGCACGCAGCTCGCGCGCCGCCATGAGCCCGACGGGCAGCAGCAACAACCCGCCCGTCTGCTTCAAGAAGCTTCGCCGATCCTTTTTCATACATCTCGATAATAGAACCGCCGGCGGCGAAGCTGGTAGGCTGGAACGCTAGGGACCTTCATGAAACCGAGCTTGCGCGTGGCCCTGCTATGCTACGCCGCGCTGGCGCTGCTGGCGGGCCTGACGCTGGAAGGAGTGTGGCGCCTGGGGGTGTGGGTCTTTCTGGCGGGCCTGGCCGTGAAATCCTGGCTCGCCACCGCGCGGGGCCGGGAATCCTGAGCCGCCGTGAGAAGTCCCAGCGCCCGCGGCCGCGCCCCAGTGGGGCGTCAGGTCGCAGAGCTGCGCGTCACTCCGCCGCTGGGTTGATCCGCTGGATGCTCAGGGCGGCGTTGCGGCGCACTCTCTCCTGGCTGTCGGATTCCATCCCGCCGAGGGCCTCGAGAAAGCGGGCATCGCCGGCCTGGCCCATGACCCAGGCGGCTGTGGCGCGAAACTTGGGCGAGGCGTGGGCGGACATCTCCAGCAGAGCGTCGGCCGCCGCGTCCTCTCCTATCCGGTGCAACGCGAGCAGGGCATTGCCCGCCACTCGGTTGTCGGGGTCCCGGGCCAGTTCCCACAGAGCCTGGCGCGCGTGCCTGGCGTCCTCGCCCCAGATGGCCTCGATGGCGTTGGCCCGCACGCGGGGATCCGGCTCGCCCCGCGCCCATTTGACATCGCGAGCACACCTGCCGATCAGCAAGGCCGCCTTGGAACGGATCCTCGGCTCAGGCACCCGGAGGATCTGCACCAGGGAAGGCAACAGCCGGCCGGCCGAGGAAACCTGCTCGAGAATGCTGAGGATCCTCTGCACCGCAGGAACGACCTGCGTGCCGGCCGGCTCCTGGAGGCGATCCAGGATCCAGCGCACTAGTTTGACATCCACGAACGGCTCGATGCCGGAGACCCGCTTGACCAGTTCAACCGCGTCCTCCAGGCAAAACTGGGCCGGGTCCGCCAGGGCTTCCGGCAACAGGTCGTTCTCAATCAACAGGTTGACCAGGTACTGATGTCCCGGAGTTCGCTCGGCGGACTTCAGAATCTCCAGGGAATCCTGATAGAACTGCCGGCGGTTGCGGGCCAGCATCTCGCTCATGGCCCGGCCGGCGGTGACCGGGCTGTGAGAGTAGCCATCGACCAACCCCTCGAGCAGGTCTACGGTTTCGGTCATGCCGTAAGCGTTCATCGACGCAGGGCGAAGGAACTTTAGGCCGGGGTGAGGGCTAGCGCCAGAACTGATACCATTTGCGCTGCCGGGCCGGCTCCGGTGGCGCCTCGAACTCGACAGGCTCGCCCTCCAGAACCGCCCGGGGATTGCTCACCAGGAGGCGCTCGGCCCAGGCCTCGGAGAGGCGCTTGGCGATCTGCTCGTAGGCCACGTCTAGCCGGGGCGTGCGGTCCTCGGGATCGTGCGCGTCGCTGGCCACGAACTGCGCCAGGCCGCGACGGGTCAGCTCCCAGGCGAACTCCCGGGCCTCGCCGCCGAAGCGGCCCGCCAGTGACTGCGCCGTCACCTGGAGACCGCAGCCGCTGGCCACCCAGCCCTCCAACTGCGGCAGCCGCTTCTGCAAGAGCCAGTTGCGTTCCGGGTGAGTGACGATGGGGTTGAGGCCCGCCTCCCGCAGCCGGAAGAAGATGTCGTCGATCGACTTGGCGATCATCAGGTCGGAGAACTCCACCAGCAGGTAGTTCCGGCGATTGATGGCGTAGGTGGCGGGGTTGGCCAGGGCGTCCTGGATGTTGTCGTAGGTGAGGTGGAAATCGCAGCCCCGGTAGATGCGCACCTGCTCTCCGCAGGCCCGGCGGAGTTCGGCGATCTTCTCATCCACCTGGTCGGACTGGAACCGGAACTCCAGGCTGGCGTGGGGCGTGGCGACGATGTCGGTGGTGCCGTGCTCGGCAGCCAGGCGGACCATGGCCACGCACTCTTCCAGCGTGGCGGGGCCGTCGTCTAATCCGGGGAGGATGTGGCTGTGAATGTCGATCATGGCCGGCTGCCGGGAAGCCCCCCCGTGCGGCGCGCCGCGGCGCGCCGCCTGCCCCGTCCCGCCGCCCGGTCCGGGCGTCAGATGAACATCTCTTCGTCGTGAGTGGCCCGCTCGACGGTGGTCCGGCGCCCGCTGAACAGAGCCGCCATAGTGGCGCGGATGCCCAGGTTCAGCGCATTGAGCTGCCGGAGCGGTTGCAGGACGCCGCGATGCAATAGGTCCACGGTTTCCTGAAACCGGCCCACCGTGTCGTCCAAGACCATCTCGAGGCGCTGCATCTGGGCCCGAGTGCGCGCGGTGGCGTCCTCGAGGAACTCATCGACGCGCTCTAACTGCCTGCGGGTGAGATCCAGGACTTCGGTGGCCCTGGAAGTCACTGCCCCCGTTTGCGTGCGGACCTCAGCCAGCAGGCGGCTGGCTTCGCCCAGCACCGGCTCGATCCTGGCGGCCAGCGCGGCCAGTTGCCTGCCGGTGGTCCTGGACTGCAAGTAGGTCGCGAACAGGATGATGGTCTGGAGCAGAATTGCCGCGCCGGCCACGATGACAGCGGCGGTGATGGTATAGGTCTGCGAATCGCTCATGAATTGTGCGTGTGGAGGGCTGCGCCGGGGTTACCCTTCGGAGCCTCCTTCCGAACCGCCTCCAGCCACGGCCTCACGGTAGGCCTGCCTGCCGGCCTCGACCGCCGCGGACAGATGCTCGCGGTGACGGCTCACGGCCGACTTGCCGCGCTCGACGGCCTCGCCGGCCGACTCGCGCACCTCGTCGGCGCGCCGCTTCAGGTAGTCGTGCCCCTCGCCGGCTTTGGTGCGAATGTACTCGCGGGTTTCCTCGCCCGACTTGGGGGCGAACAGCACGCCGATGGCCAAGCCGAGGCCGAGGCCGAACACGAAATAAGCGAACTTGTTTTCTTCCGCCATGTTGCTGCCTCCCTGGTTTGCTACCACTACTCTCCCCTACTAATATACTATTTTGGAGGTGCTGGGCGGTGAGGCGGCGGCGGGGCGCGCCCGCCCGGGTCGGAAATGGCGGAACGAGCCCCTCGCAAGCTGGATGCGCAGGCGCTGTGGGGGCATGCCCTACGGGCGCTGGGCGCGCGTGCCTGCTCCATCGCCGAGCTGCGCCAGAAACTGCTGGACCGCGCCCAGCGCGCCGAGGACGTCCCGGAGGTGCTCGCGCGACTCAAGCAATACGGGTATCTGGACGACCGCCGCTTCGCCGAAGGCTTCTCCTCAGCCCGCCTGGAGAACCAGGGCTTCGGGAAGGGCCGGGTGCTGCGCGATCTGCGCCGGCGCCGGGTGGCGCCACGCCTGGCCGAGGAGGCCGTGCAGGCGGTCTATGGTGACACGGATGAAGTCCGGCTGATCGAGGAGTATCTGCGGCGGAAATACCGGAACACGCCGCTCGAAACCCACCTGGCGGAGCCCCGCCATCTGGCGGCCGTCTACCGCCGGCTCCGGGGCGCAGGCTTCAGCACCGGCAACATCATGCGTGTGCTGAAGCAGTACGCCGGCGAAGCCGGCTGGCTGGAGTCCGGCGAAGAGACCGAGGAAGGGCCGGCCTGAACAGAATCCGACGTGGGGTGGGCTTTCCAGCCTGCCAGGTGCCCCTTGGGCGGGCCTGCTGGCCGGCTTTCCAAAAAGGCCGGCATGGACGCCGGCCGGCAAGCAAGAATGCTCACCCCACCGGCGCGTGGATCTCCTGCAGGTTCCAGACGCGGACCGGGTCGCGGCGGCGGGAGGCACGGGGATATAATACGGTTGTCGCCGATGGCCATAAGGCTTCCCGTCATCCTGGCTGAACTGCGCGCCACGTTGGAGAGGACGTACCAGGAGAGACTCGTCCGACTGGTTCTGTACGGTTCTCAGGCCCGGGGTGACGCGGGGAGCGGGTCCGACATCGACGTGCTCGTCGTCCTGAAGAGCCCGGTGCAGCCGGGCGAGGAAATCGCCCGCCTGGGGCCGTTTCTCACCGATCTGTCGCTGACGCACGACACGCTGGTCTCTTGCGCCTTTGTCTCCGAAGAGCGGTTCCGCCAGGAGCGGAGTCCCTTCCTGATGAATGTCCGGCGGGAGGGCGTCGTTGTATGACAGAACAGCAGGCGGCCCGCAACGTATCGGACTACGACATAGGACCGGAAGTCACGTCCGCTGAGGCGGCGGAGCAGATAGAGCGGGCTGCCAGGTTCGTGGAGTTGGCGTCCCGGCTTCTTAGTACCCCGGCCAGCCCAGGCGCCTGAGGCTTACGCCGCCGTCCCCCGCCCGCGGGGGTCTCTTCGCGGCTCCGATGTAGGGGGGGCTTTCCAGCCTGCCGGGTGCCCTTTGGGCGGGCCTGCTGGCCGGCTTTCCAAAAGGCCCGGCACGGACCGCCGGCCGGCAAGCAAGAATGCTCACCCCACCGCTGCGTGGATTTCCTGGAGGCTCCACACGCGGACCGGGTCGCGGCGGCGGCGTGTTCCCAGCTTTCCCTCGGGCTGAGTCCTGCTTAGTCGTGCAATATCCTGCGCTACACTGGAGGTATGAGGACGAGCAAGACGCTCTCGATCACTCTGCCTCCGGAGATGCTGTTACGCGCTGAGCAACTGGCCGAACGAGAAAGCCGCACGATGAGCGAGCTCGTGCGGGAGGCCCTTCGCTATTATGAGCGGAGGAAGTGGTGGGAGGAGATGAATTCCGACGGTCGGGCTAGGGCCGAACAGCTCGGGCTGGCGGAGGCCGATGTAGTCCCGTTGGTGAAGCAGGTTCGCAAAGACCGCCGCTCACGGCAGGACGCCCAGCGACCGGCGAGATGATCCGAGTTTTCGTAGACACCAACGTCTACGTCTCGGCGCTGGTCTTTGGCGGCAGGCCGGCGGGGTGCTGCAACTGGCGGAGTCGGGAGCGTTTGAGTTGGTGGTCTCGGCGACGATCAAGGCCGAACTGATCGAGACGCTCACAACCAAGTTCGGCTGGTCGGCACGCCGGGCGGAGCAAGCGTGCCGAAGGCTTTGGGACGAAGCTTGCTGGGTGGTGCGTCCGCAAGAAGTCCAAGGGAGCCGGGACCCGGACGACGACCACGTTCTCAGTTGCGCCCTGGGGGCGCAGGCCCAGGCTATTGTTACCGGCGACCAAGATCTTCTGGCGCTTCATCCGTTTCGAGGCGTGGAAATACTGGCTCCTGCCGACTTCCTGGCGAGGCGATTCTGGGAAAAACAAGCGTGATGTGGGGTGGGCTTTCCAGCCTGCCAGCCGGCCCCCCGGCCGGCTTTCCACCAAGGCCGGCACGGATGCCCGCCCAAGGGGCACCCGGCAAGCAAGAATGCTCACCCCACGGGCGCGTGGATCTCTTGTAGGCTCCACACCCGGACCGGGTCGCGGCGGCGGCTGGCGACAGCTTCGGCGGCGGCTTTGGCCCCGCTGAGGGTGGTGATGCAGGGGACGCGGTAGGCCACCGCGGTGCGGCGGATGACCTTCTCGTCGTTGAAGGAGTAAGCGCCGGTGGCGGTGTAGATCACCAGTTGGAGCTGGCCCGCCTTCATCAAGTCAACGGCGTTGGGCCGGCCTTCGTTCACCTTCAGCAGAGTCTTGCAGGGCAGTCCGGCGGCCTTCAGCGCCGCGGCCGTGCCTCGTGTAGCCACAAGCTGGAAGCCTAACTGGGCGAAACTGCGCGCGGCCTCGACGGCCCCCGGCTTGTCGCGGTCGTTGACGCTCAAAAAGACGCAGCCTGTCTCCGGCAGAGGCGTGCCGGCGGAGAGCTGCGCCTTGGCGAAGGCCTCGCCGAAGCTCTGGCCTACCCCCATCACCTCGCCGGTGGAACGCATCTCGGGACCGAGCGCCGGGTCCGCGCCGGGGAACTTGTTGAAGGGGAAGACGGGGGATTTCACGAAGTACATGGGAACGGGGAGGCGCCCGGAGGAGAGGCCGCCGGTCAAGTGGGTGAAGTCCTTGAGGCGCTTGCCCAGCATCAGGCCGACGGCGATCTTGGCCAGAGGCACGCCGGTGGCCTTGCTGACGTAGGGCACGGTGCGGGAGGCGCGCGGGTTGACCTCCAGCACGTAGACCGAGCCGCTCTGAATGGCGTACTGGACGTTCATCAGGCCGACCACATTGAGGGCCTTGGCGAGGCGGACGGTGTAGTCCTCGACGGTGGCGAGCGACTGCTTCGCCAGCGAGATGACCGGCAAAACGCAGGATGAGTCGCCGGAGTGCACGCCGGCCTCCTCGATGTGCTCCATGACGCCGGCGATGAGCACGTCTTCGGTGTCAGCCAGGGCATCGACATCAATCTCGGTGGCGTTCTCCAGGAACCGGTCGATCAGCACCGGCCGCTCCTGCGAGAAGACCACCGCTTCGCGCATGTAGCGGCAGACGGTGTCCTCGTCGTAGGCGATGACCATGGCGCGGCCGCCCAGCACGTAGGAGGGGCGGACGAGCACCGGGTAGCCGATCTGACGGGCCACCTGGCAGGCTTCCTCGACGCTGGTGGCGGTGCCGTTGGCCGGCGAGGGAATGCCCAGGCGGTCGAGCAGAGCGCCGAACAGCTTGCGGTCCTCGGCCAGGTCGATGCTCTCCGGGGCGGTGCCGATGATGGGGACGCCGGCGGCTTTGAGCGGCAGGGCTAGCGTGAGCGGCGTCTGCCCGCCGAACTGCACGATGACGCCTTCGGGCTTCTCGGTGTCGCAGATGTTGAGGACTTCTTCCAGGGTCAGCGGCTCGAAGAACAGGCGGTCGGAAGTGTCGTAGTCGGTCGAGACGGTCTCCGGGTTGCAGTTGACCATGATCGACT
>CAYGVJ010000167.1:0-10766 GCA_964353255.1 uncultured Solibacteraceae bacterium
CACCCCGATCTTCTCCCGGATCTGGTTGATGAACACCAGGCAGGTGTTGGTCCGCGACACCACCCCGGCCAGTTTCCGCAGGGCTTGGGACATCAGCCGGGCCTGAAGCCCCACGAAGATGTCGCCCATCTCTCCGTCCAGCTCAGCTTTGGGCACCAGGGCCGCCACTGAATCAATGACGACTACATCCACCGCCCCGGAAGCCACCAGGGCGGCCGTGATCTCCAGGGCCTGTTCCCCGTAATCGGGCTGGGAGATGAGCAGATTGTCGGTATCCACCCCCAGCCGGCGGGCATAGCCGGGGTCGAGCGCGTGTTCGGCGTCGATAAAGGCCGCCGTGCCCCCGCCTTTCTGGGCTTCGGCAATCACGTGCAGGGCGAGGGTGGTCTTCCCGGAGGACTCCGGGCCGAAGATCTCCGCCACCCGCCCGCGCGGGTAGCCGCCTACTCCCAGGGCGGCGTCGAGCGAGAGCGACCCGCTGCGAATGGCGGCCACCGGTACAATGTTTCTGGATCCGAGACGTAGAATCGACCCCCGGCCGAACTGCTTCTCCAACTGGCTGAGGGTGGCATCAATGGCTTGCTGGCGCTGGCGATCCTCCATGGCACACTCCTTGGGTATCTATTTGGTGCCCAGGAGCCGGTGGGTCTCTCAGGAAAAAGTGCTTAGCGCGTTCGCGCCGGGGCCGGCGCCGGCTTGGGCGAAGGCTCCGGGGTGGCGCTGGCCGGCCGCGTCAGCCCCAGGATGCGCCTCAGCTCCGCTTCCAGCTTGTCGGCCACTTCCGGGTTGTCCTTGAGGAACTGGCGGGCGTTCTCGCGGCCCTGCCCAATCCGCTCGCCCTTGCAGCTGAACCAGGAGCCGCTCTTCTCGATGGCGTTGTGCTGCACGCCCAGGTCGATCAGGTCGCCTTCGCGGGAGATGCCCTGTCCGTAGAGAATGTCGAACTCGGCCTCCCGGAACGGCGCGGCCACCTTGTTCTTGACGATCTTCACTCTGGTGCGGTTGCCGGTGACCACCTCGCCTTCCTTGATGGCCGCGATGCGCCGGATATCGGCGCGGATGGTAGCGTAGAACTTCAGGGCCCGGCCCCCGCTGGTGGTCTCGGGATTGCCGAACATCACGCCGATCTTCTCCCGGATCTGGTTGATGAAGATCAGGCAGGTATTCGACTTGGCCACGATGCCGGCCAGCTTGCGCAGCGCCTGGGACATCAGCCGGGCCTGAATGTCTATGAAAGCCTCGCCCATCTCGCCGTCCAGTTCAGCCTTGGGGACCAGGGCCGCCACCGAGTCGATCACCAGCACGTCGATCGAACCGGAGGAGATCAGCACGCTGGTAATCTCCAGGGCCTGCTCGGCATAGTCCGGCTGAGAGACCAGTAGGTTGTCCACGTCCACGCCGAGTTGGCGGGCATAGCTGGGGTCCAGGGCGTGCTCGACGTCGATGAAGGCCGCCATGCCGCCGGCTCTCTGGGCGCTGGCCACCAGGTGCAGGGCCACCGTGGGGGAACCCGTTGGACTCCAGGGATTCAACGGTCACCGCAGAGCCACGACAAGCACCGCACCTAGTAGCATTCCCAGAACCGCCAGCCCGATACCACACCAAGCTAGTCGTTTCGCGCTCCTGGCTGCGTGAATCTCCGCGGAGCGTACGAGGTACCTTTCCAGGGTTTCCTCAAGTTCCTGGAGTTCTGTAAACGCCGTGACGAATGCTGCAGTTCCTGCCTCCCACTCGGCGTCCCAGCGGTTCCTCCGTTTAGCGTCGCGACCCCGCTGACGCAGCTCCTTGATGCTTCGAAATCTCGCCGCCACGCTGACCACATCTGGCGCGGACGAGAGGGTATCGTGCTTGGCGCAAATGGGCAGCACCCTTTTCTTGTACGCGTCATAGAGCGGGAGCACTCTTTCAAGCTTGAGGTTGACAGCCTTCTCATAGGATTCAATCACACCCCGCCGGAAGTGTTCCTCAACGCTCGTCAGTTGGGCCAACTTGTCCTCGCGAGACAGATCGGGACACGTCAGAAGGGTGGTCAAGTGGCTCAACGCGTCCCGCTGATTGGTGATGCCAACGTTTATGCCGCTCGTGCCCAGGTTTAGCTCGAGGAAAAAATTCGCCCGGTCTACCTGGGGGTACTTGTCTCGCACCAGAATCAGGAAGCGCTCAAGGATGTCACGATCAACGCCGCAGATTTGCTCTGCCTCGTCGTTCTGCATAGCACCTCAGGCCAAAAAAGCCCGCCTCCCATCTGATGAGGCGGCGGCAAACACAACGAGCGCGAATTCAGAATTCTGCCAGTTCCGCGTCTACGCGCCGTTCCGAGGCGTCAAACTCGTTCCGGGTGAGAAACAGCAGACCGGTTGGGTCGTAGCCACCCATGGTGCCACTGAGATTATAACGGGTCGTCGGGTAGAGGCGCAGCTCACGCTGCAAGCGGATGTACTCAACCGTGACATCCTCTGGACGCACACCTTCCCGCCGCGCTATGAGTTCCATCAGCGTCGCGTCCAGTGGGCTTCTGGGGACTGCTTTCCCCCTGAATGCCTCTGGCAGAGAACGCACGGGACTCTCTTCTGCCGTCGGCTCCGGCCCTTTGCCGGCCGGGCGCCGCAACATTCTTGCGCACGCAGTTTTCAAAAACTCGAGCATCGCTCCCCCATGTCAGGATAGCTCCGTAACGAAGTCCATTCTAGTAGCCTTTCCGTACCGTGTAAAGGCCCCTACTCACTTTTCCACCAGATTGCAGCATCGCGCCCGAGGACGATGAGGAACTTCCCCCTCCTTCGAGCTCTGAGGCGCCCTTTTTGGATCTCCTGTCTGAGCGCCTGCTCGCTGTATGGGAAAACGTTGGCGAGCTGGCGCAGCGTGTATTCGGCCTCCGGGTTCAGCTTTCGAAGATCAACCCCTTCAGGTGTGTTCATAGGCTGTTTTCGATAGATATATATAAACACATTCGAACAGCCTTGTCAACCCCCTTTCCTCTAAGAGTATTGACGCGCCCGATCACCGCTCCGTTTCCACACGTGACTGAGACAGGATAGGGATCACCGAAGGCTAGTGTTGTGAGTCTCAAATACCTTGACAATGTGACGGCACCGGGGTATTCTGGTGGAAAGCATGTGGAACCCGCCAGAAGCTCTGCCCGTCACCGATGACCAGCGGCGCAGCCTGCAAAGCTGGGTGGTGGCGCGGAACACGCCGCAGAAGGTTGTCTTTCGGACGCGCATCGTACTGATGGCCGCCACGGGAATGCCCAACCGTCGGATTGCCCGCCAACTGAAGACCAGTCGGCCGACGGTCATTCTGTGGCGTAACCGGTTTCTGTCCGGCGGCCCCGCCGCCTTGACCGAGGAGCAACCGGGACGCGGCCGCAAGCCGCAATTGAGCAGCGAGAAGGTCCGCCGGATCGTGGAGGCCACCCTGCATGGGAAGCCGGAGGCGGCCACGCACTGGAGCACTCGCACCATGGCGCAAGCTCAGGGAGTCAGCCAATCCACGGTGTGCCGTATCTGGGACGCCCACGGCTTGCAGCCGCACCGGACGGAGAGCTTCAAAATTTCCAGGGACAAGCGGTTCGTCGAGAAACTGACCGACGTGGTGGGGCTTTATTTGAACCCGCCTGACAAGGCCCTGGTGCTGTGCGTGGACGAGAAGAGCCAGATCCAGGCGCTGGACCGGACCCAGCCCGGCCTGCCCCTGAAAAAGGGACGCTGCGGCACCTGCACGCATGACTACAAGCGCAACGGCACGACCACGCTGTTCGCGGCGCTCAACGTTCTGGACGGGACGGTGATCGGGGAGTGTATGGCGCGGCACCGGCATCAGGAGTTCCTGCGGTTCCTCAGAAAGATCCACCGGGAGACGCCCGCGGACCTCGACCTCCATCTGGTGATCGACAACTACAGCACGCACACGCACGCACGGGTCAAAGCCTGGTTGGCGAAGCGCCCGCGCTTCCACCTGCACCCGACACCGACCAGTTCCTCCTGGTTGAATCTGGTGGAGCGCTGGTTCCGCGAGATCACTCAGAAGCGGATTCGCAGAGGCACATTCGGGAGCGTGAAAGAGCTCGTGCGAGCCATCCAGGAATACCTGGAGGCCAACAACAAACAGCCCAAGCCATTCATCTGGACAGCCAGAGTCGAGGAGATCCTGGCCAAGATCAACCGTTGTAAGGTTATTTTGGAGTCAGTACACTAGCGGCTCCGGGTAGAGGCTGCCGATCCCCCCTTAGGGGAAGCCTCGGCGGCCGGGGCTGCGCCAACAGCCTGCGCCGGCCGCGTCAGCCCCAGGATGCGCCTCAGCTCCGCTTCCAGCTTGTCGGCCACTTCCGGGTTGTCCTTGAGGAACTGGCGGGCGTTCTCGCGGCCCTGCCCAATCCGCTCGCCCTTGCAGCTGAACCAGGAGCCGCTCTTCTCGATGGCGTTGTGCTGCACGCCCAGGTCGATCAGGTCGCCTTCGCGGGAGATGCCCTGTCCGTAGAGAATGTCGAACTCGGCCTCCCGGAACGGCGCGGCCACCTTGTTCTTGACGATCTTCACTCTGGTGCGGTTGCCGGTGACCACCTCGCCTTCCTTGATGGCCGCGATGCGCCGGATATCGGCGCGGATGGTAGCGTAGAACTTCAGGGCCCGGCCCCCGCTGGTGGTCTCGGGATTGCCGAACATCACGCCGATCTTCTCCCGGATCTGGTTGATGAAGATCAGGCAGGTATTCGACTTGGCCACGATGCCGGCCAGCTTGCGCAGCGCCTGGGACATCAGCCGGGCCTGAATGTCTATGAAAGCCTCGCCCATCTCGCCGTCCAGTTCAGCCTTGGGGACCAGGGCCGCCACCGAGTCGATCACCAGCACGTCGATCGAACCGGAGGAGATCAGCACGCTGGTAATCTCCAGGGCCTGCTCGGCATAGTCCGGCTGAGAGACCAGTAGGTTGTCCACGTCCACGCCGAGTTGGCGGGCATAGCTGGGGTCCAGGGCGTGCTCGACGTCGATGAAGGCCGCCATGCCGCCGGCTCTCTGGGCGCTGGCCACCAGGTGCAGGGCCACCGTGGTCTTCCCTGAAGCTTCCGGCCCGAAGATCTCGTTGACCCGGCCCCGGGGGAAGCCGCCTACCCCCAAGGCCGCATCCAGCGCCAGCGACCCGGTCGGGATCACCGACACCGGCACGATGGCCTCCTTCGATCCCAACCGCAGAATCGAGCCTTTCCCGAACTGCTTTTCGATCTGGCTGAGCGCCAAACCCAGAACTCGGGCGCGTTCCTTCTCCTCCATGGGGCGAACCTCCGGTGAAAGTTGATTATAGCCGAGAAAGGCAGCACGGCGGCGCGGTTGCACGTATAATAACGGCGGGAGTGGTTTTGGGGCTCCACCGCTCGAAAGTGGGAGATACGCACGTGAAGATATCGACGATCACGCTGATCTGGACCGGCGACTTCGGCCGCTCGCATCTACACCTGTTGCCGATGCTCAAGGAACGCGGCTTCGACGGGGTCGAGATCGTGTCCTTCGAACTAGCCGACTTTCCCGCCGCCGAGGTCCGGCGGGTGGCGGAAGAGAACGCGCTGGAGGTCAGCTTCTGTACGGCCTTCACCGGCCAGCTCGGCTTTGTGAGCGACGACCCGGCTATCCGTCGCCAGGCGGCCGCGCATATCCAGGACTGCATCCGGGTCACCGCGGAGATGGGCGCGAAGCTGTTCTGCGGCCCCTTCTATGCTCCGCTGGGCTACCTGCCGGGGCGGCGGCGCACACTGGAGGAATGGGAGCGCGTGGTGGAAGGGCTCCAGGCGGCCGGCGAATTTGCGGCACGGCACGGGGTGACCCTGGGGGTGGAACCCCTGAACCGCTACGAGAGTTACTTCCTCAACACCGTCGCCGACGCGCTGGCGCTGTGCCGGGAAGTCAACCACCCCAACGTGGGCGTGCTGTTCGACGCCTACCACGCCAATATCGAGGAGAAGAACCTGCCGGACGCCGTCCGGATGCTGGGCCTGTACCTGAAGAACGTCCACGCCTCGGAGAACGACCGGGGCATTCCGGGCAGCGGTCACATCGACTGGCCGGGCATCATCCAGGCGCTGCGGGAGATCGGCTACGAAGGCTTCCTGGTGATCGAGAGCTTCGGATTCACCATCGAGGCGATCGCCGCCGCCACCTGCATCTGGCGCGACCTGGCGCCCACGCCCGAGGCGATACCGCTGGAGGGGCTCAAGTACTTCCGCCGCCTGCTGGCGTAAGCAGGATAAGTCTCCCGACTTGTCCAAGCCGGCAAGACGGGAGTCTTACCCTACCGGGTTTTCCGTGGCGTGGATCCGGTTAAAGTTAGTCGCTCCGCAGTCCGATGAGTGGGGAGAGGGGGAGTGTGCCTCGATCCTACTCCGTCGCAGGTTTGCTCTGGGCCCTAGCGCTGTGTTTGCCCGCGCCGCTGGCTGCTCAGCGCTATAGCTTCAAGCACTACTGGCAGGAGGAAGGTCTCACCAATACTGTGTCCCAGTGCATGCTCCAGGACCGCACCGGTTTCCTGTGGGTAGGCACCCAGAACGGCCTGTTCCGTTACGACGGCGCGCGCTTCCGCGGGTTCTTCCGAAGCGACGGCCTGGCCAGCTCCCGCATCGAGTCTCTCCACGAGAGCAGCGACGGCACGCTGTGGGTGGGCTCACGCTCCGGCCTGGCGCGGCGCGAGGGCGAGCGCTTCCAGGCGGTCAGGATTCCGGCCGCTTACGAGATTCTGGGGCGGACGGCGATCGTCTCCGACGAGCGGCGCAACGTCTACGTAGGCACCAGCCAGGGCTTGCTTGTCGGAAGGCCGGCGCCGCCCAGACCCGACCGGGAGTGGCGCTTCCAGCAGGCGGGTCTGCCCGCCGGAGCGGTCTACTCGCTCCACCTCGATCCGGAGGGCGCGCTGTGGGCCGGCTGTGAAAACCGCCTGTATCGAATCCACGAGGGCCAGGCCACGCACGTCGGCAGTGACCACGGAGTGCCCGAAGACCGCTGGGACGCCATCCTCACCGACCCGCAGGGCAACCTCTGGCTGCGCAGCGCACAGCGGCTGCTGGTCCGGCGGCCGGGCGCCACGCGCTTCACTGCCTTGGACGTGGGGCTGCCAGAAAGCACCAATACCGGCAACCTGAACCTGGACTCGGGGGGCCGGTTGTTTGTGCCCACCGATCTGGGCCTGGCGTTCCGCAACGGCGAGCGCTGGGAGCGCATCGATTCCAGCAAGGGGCTGGCCGCGGACTCGGTGTGCTGCCTGCTCGAGGACCGGGAAGGCTCGCTGTGGGTCGGGCTCTTTGGCGCAGGCGTGGCCCGCTGGCTGGGCTACCGGGAGTGGGAGAGTTGGACGTCGGCCGAGGGTTTGAGCAACCGCAACACCTGGAACATTTACCGCGATCGCTCGGGGACCCTGTGGGTGGGAACCGACTACGGCCTGAACTCGCTGGCTCCGGGAGAGACCACCTGGCAACAGTGGACGCGGGAACAGGGGCTGGGCGGCAACAAGGTCCGCACGCTGGAGGGCGCCCGGGACGGAACCATCTGGGTGGGGAGCGACCCCGGCGGGATTTCACACGTGGACCCGCGGACGCGCACGATCCTGAGCTTTGGCCAGGCGGCGGGTCTCGACAATGACCGCGTCCTGAGCATTGTCTTGGACTCTGAGAACCGGCTGTGGGTGGGCACGCGGCTGGGGCTGTACCGAAGCACGGGCGCCGGGCCCCAAGGGCGCCCCGCGCTGCGCTTCGAGCGGCAATGGCCGCCTGGCACCGACGAGAACGAGCGTTTCTATGACCTCGCCCTGGACCGCCAGGGACACGTTTGGGTGGCCGGGAACCTGGGCCTGGCCCGCTTCGAGGACGGGCGCTGGACCCGCTTCACCACGCGCGACGGGCTGCGCAGCAACTACGTCGGCTACCTGGCCGAGGCTCGCGATGGCGCCCTCTGGGTGGGTTATCGGGAGGCGGTGGGCATCTCGCGCGTGGAGGTCAACCAGGACCGCTTGAGCGTTCGGCACTACTCCCGGGAAAACGGCCTGCGCTCGGACCAGGCGATTTTCCTGGGTGTGGACGCTCGAGACTGGATCTGGTTCGGCAGCGACAACGGCGTGGACGTTTTCAACGGGAGCGCGTGGCGTCACTACGGGCGCGCCGACGGGCTGATCTGGGACGACTGCAACGGCGACGCCTTCTTCTCTGACCGGGACGGCAGTGTCTGGATCGGGACCAGCGGCGGCCTGGCGCATTTTCGGCCCCCGGAGCGCGAACCGCCGAAGCTGGCTCCGCCGGTCCTTCTCACCGAGGTGCGGTTCGGGGAGCGGATGGTGGAACCGCCGGGGCCGCTGAGGATCCCTTATCGAGACCGTTCCCTCCAGGCAGCCTTCACCGCGCTGACGTTCGTGAACGAAAGAGACGTACGGTTTCGCTACCGTCTAGCCGAGCTGCAACCAGAGTGGCTGGAAACCAGCCAGCGCGAAGTGCACTACCCCGGTCTGCCTCCAGGCGATTACACCTTCGAGGTGCGGGCGCGCAGCGCCGGCGGCGTCTGGAGCCAAGCGCCGGCTCAACTCCGGTTCAGCATCCTGGCACCCTGGTGGCAGACCGTTTGGTTCCGCGGGCTCGCGCTGGCGCTCATCGGGCTGGCGGTCTGGCAGCACTGGCGCTGGCGCCTCCGGCGCCTGCTGGCCGAGCAGCAGCGCCTGGAGGCATCCGTCGAAGAGCGGACCCGCGAGCTGAAGGCCGAGAAGGCGCTGGTGCAAAGGCAGAAGGGCGATATCGAAGTCCTGCTGGAGGAAGCGCAGCAGGCCAGCCGCCTCAAGAGCGAGTTCCTGGCCACCATGAGCCACGAGATCCGCACCCCCATGAACGGCATCCTGGGGATGCAGGCCCTGGCGCTAACCACCGAGCTCAGCGCCGAGCAACGCGAGTACCTGGAAGCGGCGCACTATTCGGCCGAAGCGTTGCTGGGCCTGCTCAACGACATCCTGGACTTGTCCAAGATCGAGGCCGGCAGGATGGAGCTGGAGCCCCTGGATTTCGTTTTGCGCGACGTGATGCATTCGGCGTCCAGAACCCTGGAGGTCAGGGCCCGGCAGAAAGGGCTGGCGCTGAACCTGGAGATCCTGCCGCAAGTGCCCGAAGCGCTGGTCGGCGACCCGGTGCGGTTGCGGCAGGTGCTCCTGAACCTGATTGGCAACGCCATCAAGTTCACCGAGTACGGCCAGGTCTCGGTGCGTGTGGAAGTGGACTCGCTCAGTGACGCGGAGACGATGCTGCACTTCACGGTGAGCGACACCGGCATCGGCATCCCGGACGAGAAGCGGAAGGTGATCTTCGAGGCGTTCCGCCAGGCCGACGGCTCGACCACGCGCCGCTACGGGGGCACCGGCCTGGGCCTGGGCATCTGTTCACGCCTGGTGGAGCTGATGGGCGGCCGCATCTGGGTGGAGAGCGAACCTGACCGGGGCAGCGCCTTTCATTTCACCGCATGCTTCCGGACTTCCGAGGCCGAAGCGCCGGCCCAGCCCGGCGCGCCGGCAGGCTTCACCCCGGAGTCCCTGGCGGCCACGGAACCCCGTGAGCGGGGATTGCGCATCTTGCTGGCTGAGGACAACCCCATCAACGCCACCCTGGCGGTGCGCATGTTGGAGAAGCTGGGCCACCAAGTGGTAGTGGCTCGCGACGGCCGCCAGGCGGTTGACAGGTGCGCAGACGAACGCTTCGATCTGATCCTGATGGACGTGCAGATGCCGCAGATGGATGGCTTCGAGGCCACCAAACTCATTCGCGAGGGCGAGCAGCGCACCGGCGCCCACACTCCCATCCTGGCCATGACGGCCTACGCCATGAAGGGCGATCGTGAGAGGTGCCTGGCGGCGGGCATGGATGACTACGTCGCGAAGCCCATCCAGCCCAGAGAGCTCATCAGGACAATCGAGAACCTTGTCTGCCCGCAGCAATCATGACCGCTTCCGCGCGGGCCCCACGCTGTCATGGTGGCTGCTTCTGCTCCAAACCTTGCCGCTGCCGGCGCAGCGTTACAGCTCAATGTCATTTAGTTTTCGATCGGGTCGGGCGCCGGGGATTGAGCCCCGGCACCCTCCCACACCACCGTACGTCCGGTTTTCCGGATACGGCGGTTGGAGCAGCGGTTCTCGGAACCGTGCCACAGCGCTTTCCTTCAGGAAGCCCGCAGAACCTTCGAGCATTCGGGGATCGCCGACACCCGCTGGAGGCGGCTCCACCGCCGAGGCGGGTCCCTGCGTGGCGAGAGACCACCGTAGTTGTGATGCCCGCCACCTCCGGATCCCTACGGCCCGTTCGGTTCCAGTCCTTCCCTACGCTCTGTGCCGCTCCTTCGGCCCTTCGCTCCGGCAGCATTACACCGCCTTCTTCGCTACTACGGCCTCTGCTGACTTCTCCTCCCCTCTCAGGGAAGAGATCTCCCCAGGTAAGGTGCTGATTCTGTCCCCTCGCGCCGGGCGGCTCTACCTGACGTGTCTGGGTGGTCTTCGGGCTTCGCTGTTCCCAGCCAGCTCGCCGCCCACGCCCGGCCTCTCTGCCGCTTCCTGTTCGTCCGGTCGAGGTTTTGCCTGCCGCTTCTTTCAGCTTCGCCTCGCGGCTTACGCCTTGCGGTTCGGCTAGGGTTGCCAACCACTGGCTCCGTGAAGTACGTCTCAACTTCATAGAATCAGCCCATGCTGGGCACACTGGGGCGGGCCTCCCGGCCCATAAGCGCTAACTTAAGGGGAAAGCGCCTCCTTTTCGTGGCGCAAGCACT
>CAYGVJ010000168.1:0-10758 GCA_964353255.1 uncultured Solibacteraceae bacterium
ACGAAAATGTTTCGGCCAGCCGATTTCTGCAAGAGGCTCAGTACACTCAAACACCATTTCCGCGAGGCCGACTGGAACCCAGTGGAGTTGAACCCTGGGGACACGCCTGCGGTCGTCAGCAGGTGGTGCGTTTGGGGGACCCAGCCCGGAGTGTCCCCGGGTTTTCTTTATTCACGCCCCTGAAACGAGAAGAACCCGCTGACGTTCTCCCACAGCAGCCGGGGGAAGGTCTTGTCCAGGTAGGACCGGATGGAGACGTAGCACTGATCGCAGGTGTTCGTGCGGGTGAACTCCTCGATCATGCGGGACCGCTCTTCTAACCCGTAGCGGTGGAACTGCATCGAGCAGGGCTGGAGCGCCCCGTCGCTGGTCACCACCAGGAACCGCAGGCCGGCGGTGCAACCCGGCGTGCCGCCGTTCTCGAAGTAGCGGCGCGTGGCCTCGATCGTCGTGGGCGCGTTGACGATCCAGTTAGTCGCATCCCGGCGCGCCTCGACCCGGTCCAACTGCTCGTTCAGCACGGCCAACTGCTCAGGCGTGTTGAGGAAATAGTCCCGGCAGCCGGTGCGCCGCACCGAGTAGGCGCTGTAGCAGATGTTGACCCCCCACCGGCGCGCCATGTCCGCCATGGCGTTGATCTCGGAGACGTTCTCGCTGGTGATGCAACTGTTCAGCACGATGTCGTCGTGGCCCAGGGCGGCCAGCCGTGGCACCATCCGGCTCAGGTGCTCGAACAGGCCGGGGTAGCCGCGGAAGACGTCGTGGCGCTCGTCGGGGAAGTCCAGGCTGACCGAGAACTGGTGCACCCCGGCCGCCCGCAGCTCCAGATACCGCTCCTCGGTCATCAGCGACCAGTTCGAGACCAGGATCGTGTAGGGGAGGCCGGAGTCGCACTTGATGTTGCGGACGACCTCCACCAAGTCGTCACGCACCAGGGGCTCGCCGCCCGACACCTGCACCACGCACGGGCGCAGCGCCTCCATGTACCGACGGTAGTCGGCAGGCTTCATGTTCCGGGACTGGTCCCGCGGCCCCCCGTGGTCGCAGTGCTTGCAGTAGCAGGTGCACGAGCCGGTCACCTCGAAGGAGACCACCAACGGCCGGCCCCTCATCCAGTTGACCGAGCCTCGCCCGATGACCGCCAGAGATTCCACCAGTGGGAGCCTGCGCATAGTCTGGGTGTTGACTATTACAGCATAGAGCGAACCCCTGTGCCGAGCCCTAGGGGTTGTTCGGGGCCTATCGGGGGCTCAACGGGGAAAATCAGGGCTTCTTCGGGGCGGGGGCAGTCTCCGGGCTGGGCGCCTGCTCGCCGTACTTGATCTGGATCTCGCTCTTGAACTGCTTGTAGTCCTCGTAGCGGACCGTCATGCGGATGCGCTGGGGGCCGCTCTGGAAAGCCAGGGTGTCGTCGGCGCGGGTGTAGGTGGGGAACCAGTACTTGGCGTCAATCTGCTCGCGGTAGGTCTCGAACTTGGGGAACAGGTTGTCGAAGCCCTTCCGGATCAGCCCGACCCCGCGCCCGTAACTCTTGACGATCTGGAGGTCGCGGTCATCCACCCAGACGATGCCCTGGAAGTAACGCTCGCCCTTTTCCAGCTTCTTGGGCCTGACGGCGAAGAGGTAGCAGGGGATCTCGTCGGCCAGTTGCTTGCCCAGGTAGCGGACCCAGTACTTGGGGATCTCGGAGCTGGTCAGCACGAAGGGCTGGACGTTGCGGAGGTCCTGCTCGTCCTCGGGCGTCATCTGGATGTTCTTGAGCGTGGAGACCGGCGCGCGCACCACGCGCTCGGTGCGCTTGCCCTCGGGCGAGAAGATGATGTCGGTGACCATCTCGTAGCGGCCGCGCGGCACCGCGTCCGGATCCAGTTCCTGAATGCGGGCGGTCTGCCGGTAGGTGTAGTTCTCGCGCGCCCGCGCGAAGTCGGCTTCCTTGGCGGCGAATTTGGCGATGATTTCCTGGACTTGCGCGTCGGTGAGGGTCTGGTCCTCGGCCTTGCGCCAGCCTTGGGCATCCGAGACGGCAACGACCCAGAGAGCCACAACGAACAGAATCCGCATCCTGCTCTCATTATAATGGCCTGACATGAAGGACTGGAAACTGCTGGCTGCCGCCCAGGGCCTCGAACTCGGGCCTGAAGAAGCTGAGCGCGTCCGCGCGGTGATGCAGGCGTTGGAGGCGGCCTTCCAGCCGCTGGCGGCCTCGATTCCGCCGGAAGTCGAACCCGCGGTGGTTTTCCTGTGTCCGCCGGAGGAAAACCCATGACCATCCTGGAAGCCTCTGCCGCCCTGCGCGCGAAGAAGGTTTCCGCGGCCGAGTTGACCGCGGCTTCGCTCGAGCGGATCCGCCGGCTCGACGCCCGCTTGAGAGCCTTCATCACGGTGACGGAGGAGAGCGCGCGGGCGCAGGCGCGCGCCGCCGATGAAGAACTGACCCGCGGCATCGACCGCGGCCCGCTGCACGGCATCCCCGTGGCCGTGAAGGATCTCTTTCTGACGCGCGGCGTTCCGACCACCGCGGGCTCGAAGCTGTTCGCCGACCGCGTCTCCGATCACGACGCCGCGGTGGTCGAAAGGCTCGCTCAGGCCGGCGCGGTGCTCGTCGGCAAGACCAACCTGCACGAGCTGGCCTACGGCATCACTTCAGCCAACCCGCACTACGGGGCGGTGCGCAATCCCTGGGATCTCGACCGCATTCCGGGCGGCTCGAGCGGCGGCTCCGCCGCCGCCGTGGCCGCCGGGATGGTCTTCATGGCCCTGGGCACCGACACGGGCGGCTCGATCCGCATCCCGGCCTCCTTCTGCGGCGTAGCCGGCTTGAAGCCCACCTACGGGCGCGTGAGCCGCTACGGAGTCATGCCGCTGGGCTTCAGCCTGGACCACGTGGGGCCGCTGGCGCGCTCGGTGCGGGATGTGGCCGTGACCATGCAGGTGCTGGCCGGGTTCGACCCGCGCGATGAGACCTCCAGCCGGCAGCCTGTGCCGGACTACCTGCCACCGCAGGCTCCTTCCCTCGGCGGCGTCCGCATCGGCTGGCCGGACAACTTCTATTTCGACGGCATCGAGGAAGATGTAGCCGGCGCTCTGCGGCGCGCGGCGGAAACTGCCGAAGCGCTGGGGGCGCGCGTGGTCGCAGTGCGCGTGCCGGACATCGCCGCGCTCAACGTTGTGGCCCGGATCATCCTTTACGCCGAAGCCTCGGCGGTGATGGAGCCGCACATGCACCGCCGCGGCGAGTTCGGCGCCGACGTGCGAGCGCTGCTCGAACAGGGACGCCTGGTGGCGGCTGCCGACTACGTCAACGCGCAGCGCCTCCGCCGCATGCTGCAACAGGAGTTCCGGGCGCTCCTGAAGCAGGTGGACTGCCTGCTCACCCCCACCACCCCCACCGCTGCGCCCCACCAGGGCGAGACCTCTATGGACATCCGGGGGCAACAGGAGGACGTACGCCTGGCCTCGACCCGCCTGGTGCGCGGCGTCAACCCGCTCGGCCTGCCGGCGCTGTCCCTGCCGGCCGGGCTGGACCGGCAGGGGCTGCCCGTGAGCATGCAACTCATCGGACGGCCTTTCGAGGAGGCGCTACTGGTGCGGGTGGCCGCGGCGCTGGAGGCCGCGCTTCCGCCGTTCCCTGCCTTATCAACCAAGTCGATGGAAAGTAGCTCAGCTCGGTGAAGTCGAACTCCCCTGTGAATAGCGGGGCCGGCCGTGTGCGCGTGAACTCGGGATGCGTCGCCAGAAACTCATCAACGGCGGTGCCGGGGTGGTCATACTTCCAGGCGGCTTCGCCGGCGGGGGTGTGGGCCAGGTCGGCACAGATGCTGTCGGCCACAAGCAGGTAGCATCCTGGAGAAACCATGTGACTCAGGTGGCGCAGTTCCATCGCCACGTGCCGCGCGGAATGATCGCTGTCAAGAAACACGCAAACGCGCTCGTCGCGGCGCATCTCGCGCTCCACGCGCGCCGCCGTTTCGGGCAGCGCAGAGTCGCCTTCGATCAGCGTCACGAGATCCCCGGCCGCCTCCATGACCGCGGCCCGCACTCCGGGGCGGAATCCCCGCTCCACCGAAATCACACGGCCCCGTCCCGCGAGCCGGCAGAGACTCGCGAACAGCAGAGTGCTCCCGCCGTCGTAGACTCCGGTCTCCACGATCACGTCGGGGCGAACCCGCCACAGCAGCTCGGCCAGGCGCAGCACGTCATCTGGCAACTGCAGCAGTTGCCGGCCCATCCAGGAAAAGCAGGCCCAGTACCCGAGGTTCCAGCCGAGAATCAGCCATTGGCGCGATAATATGCGAAAGGCTTCCGGATCGAACAGCGGGCGCTCTTCACAACGCCCGTTCTCCGCCAGCCTGAACAGACCAGCGTCAGTGTCGATTGTGACCACCATGGGATCTTCCCCCTACCAAATCGTGCAAATGGCGCTTCACGACGCCGACGCCGCCGCGCGGTTCCCCGGCCCGGACAGCTACCAGGTTCTGGGTTGGATTCACGAAGCGCTGAAACCCGAAACGTATCTCGAGGTGGGCGTGCTCGGCGGATGCTCTTTGCGGCTCGCGCAGCCTCCCACCGTGGCCCTCGGGATCGACCCCGCCCCGCTCGATGACGGCCCCTGGTGCACAGACACACAACTCTTCCGGCTCACGAGCACCGAGTTCTTCACGCAACACGATCCCCGCCGGCTCCTCGGCGGCAAGCCCGTCGCCTTCGCATTCATCGACGGCCGGCACCTGTTCGACCAGGTCATCGAGGACCTGTTCCATCTCGAACGCCACATGGCCCCGCACGGCATCGTTGCGCTCCACGATACGATCCCGCTCGACCGCGAGACTTCGGCCCGCCGGCGGACCACCGAATTCTACACGGGTGACGTCTGGAAAACCCTCCCGTTCCTGCGCCAGGAGAGACCGGATCTCGAGTTCGTGACGGTCGAGACCGCTCCCACCGGGCTCACGCTGATCCGCGGGTGGGACCCCAACCGCTCCGTTGCGCCGCCGTCGGACCGCGTCGCCGAATTCGCGGCGCTCGACTTCGACTACTTCGAACGGCATAGCCCGGAATTCCTGGAGCCGGTTCCAAATGATCGCGCGGCTGTCGAGGCCTTCTGCCAGAACACGCCCGTCCAGTCGATCCGCTCGAGCGGATCTGTGATCTTTTCGCGCTCGCGGTAGTCGTCCACCGCCTGCCGGCAGGCCAGGATGCAGTAGTAGTCGTCCACAATCGCGAACCCGCCCGCGGAAAGCTTCCAGTAAAGCGCCGAGAGCGCGTCCCACGTGGATTCGTACAGGTCGCCGTCGATGCGCAGCAAGGCCAGCCGCGCCATGGGCGCCTGGGGGAGAGTATCTTTGAACCACCCTTCCAGGAAGCGCACCTGGTCATCGAGTAAGTCGTAACGCGCAAACAGGTCGCGCACGGTGGCCAGTGAAATCGCCAGCATCGGATACTTCGCGGCGCTCAGATCGAGGCCCTCGTCCTGCGGCAGCGAGGGCGGCGGAAGACCGGCAAACGAGTCCGCCACCCACACGATTCGGTCCGTGATCCCGTAGGCCTTGAGGTAGCCGCGCATGAATATGGCGGCGCCGCCGCGCCAGACTCCGCACTCGATCAGGTCGCCCGGCACATCGTCCTGCCGGATCCGTTCCAGGCAGGCGGCCACGTTCTCCAGCCGCAGGCGGCCGATCATCGTGTGCTGGAAGCCCAGCTTCTCTTCGCGGTCGTCCACGAACCGTCCGGTCCGGTTCAATTCGCGGTACCGCTCGCAAAACGGCCGCCGCGCTTCGTCGATGCGCAGAAGTGTCTCTGGCGAATACTGGTCGCGGCCTTCCAGGCAATCGCGCAGATACAGCAACCGCACCTCGTTCTCCCAGTACAGCTCACCCAAGAGGCTCTTCTTCAGCAGTTCGAGATAGAGTTGTTCCACGTCTCGAAAACCTCTTCATCCGGAACCGGGGCCAGGTGGTTCCACAGCCGGCCGCGAGCAATCTTCCAGCGTGTGCTGCGCTCCAGGAAATGTCGCACCTCGGGCTCGTCGGACTTGGCGATCTCTTCGAGCACCCGCTCGAGCGAGCCGGCCGTAGTGAAGTTCCGCAATTGAAAAAGAGACCGGTTGCGCCTGATGATCCTGTCGATTTCGGGCGCCGTGTGGTGCCGGCCAATCGTCGAGCGTTGCTGGTGATGCGCTACCGAAACGGGACAGAAGACGGAATGATATCCGAGCTTGCGCGCACGCCAGCCCCACTCCACGTCCTCCCAGTAGAAGGGAGCATAGGCGGAGGCGTCGAGCAGAGCTCGCAGCGGCCGTTTCTGGAACAGGGAGGCTCCGCCGCCGGCATAGAACGTCTCCACGGCAGCCTCGGATCGCGGTACCCAGTCGTGAAGGGTGGCCAGTCCGTCCTCAATCAGCAGTGCGCCCCAGTTGGTTTCATCCCGGAAGCGCGTTTGATCCTTCAGCAGAATCTGCGAGGCGACCGAGAAGGTTCGGCCGTCCCGGTGCGGCGCCAGCGCGCGCAGCGCCGCGGGATCCAGTGCGACGTCGTTGTTCAGCAGGTAGACCCAGTCGTAGCGCGCCGCTTTGAGGCCGGCGCGGACCGCGCGGGCGAACCCGAGCGGCCGCGCGCAGAACTCCCAGCGGACTTGCGGATGGCGAGCCCGGAGCAGTTCGTAGGTGGCGGCCGGCGTCCCGTTCACGACCACGATCGTCTCGACCGGTTCCGTCCAGCGCGCACACGCCTCCCGCACACTCTCCAGACAAGCTGTGAGTTCTTCCAGGTTGTCCCGTTCGGGAATGATAATAGACAGCCCCGGACGAAGCGCCGCCCGCGCGCCCGCCACGCGCGCACGCCGGAAGCGGCGCACCCTCGCGCCCCACCGGTCAACCGCCTCCAGCCAGCGGACCAGCGGCTCGAGCTCCCGCCGCTGGCGGTGCGTCCGTTCTGGATCGACGGACTCCTTCGAAGCGAGCAGCACCAGCGCGAATCCCAGGTCGCGCTGGTCGGTTCCGGCGCCGCGCTCGCTGGGCCGATAGAGATGCTTGGCGTGAAACTCGATTGCCCAGCAAGCGTCTTGCCCCGCCGGAACCGGAAAGTCCAACCCGAAGGGGATGATCTCGCCCCAGGGATTCGACACCCGTCCGATTTCCATTTCGTTCAACCGGATGGTGAGCTCGTTCGGATTCCCGTCCGTCCCCGGCGGAAGCATCCCGCTAACATGCAGCGTGCGCGATCCGGGGCGCGGCGCCAGCATCGCGACCGCCTGAGGGCTGCTCCAGATATGCGTTTCGCCCTCCGGCGCGTGCCAGCCGTACAGCAATTGCGCGCTGAGCCCGCGAGAGGCAATGATCTCGCTGGCCGGCACGCCGGGCCGGTAAGCCATCTTCCACGGACACGCGCGGCATTCCGGAACCTCCCCACGCCGGTATTGCGCGCGAAACTGCCGGTAGGGTTCGCCATGCCAGATCTCCGTGACAGATTGCTGGGAAAGATTTCCGAGCGGGATCTTGTCGAGGACCTCGCAGGCCACGACATCTCCGTTCGACAGCACGTGCGCCGTCTCCCATGGGTTCTGCTCGCAGGAGTGGACGTAGGCGCCGGGCGGCAGTGCCCCGGGATATGGCGCCGGGACTTCGCCCAAACACGACTCGCCCACCGCCGGCAACCCGTTGCAGATCGTGAACCGGATCGCGGGGTGATCCTGGGCCGCTTGGTTCACCGTGGCCTGCAAGCGCTTCTGAAACTCGGGCCGGTGCGCGCCCTCCTCGGTCAGTTCGCTCGGAAACCGAGCCGGAATCTCATCCCTCCGCATCACGGGGAAAACAAAGATGTCTCGCAGCCCGAGTTCCTCGGCGAACCCGGCCACAGACGGAAGTTCCGCCAGGTTCGCATCCATCGCCACAAAAGCCAAATCGGTCACCGGCGGCTGCGGCACACGGCGGCACAGCTCGATGAACCGCTCCAGACGCGAGCGCAGCGCGTCAGAGGAGCTGTACCGGTAGACTTCTGCGAACTTCGCGGGATCGGTGGCATGCACCGACACCGAAAGCCGGTTCAGCCCGCTCTCGCTCAAGGGGCCGAGCAGGGACTCCGGCGCCGTTATCAACACGGACACCAGCTCGACAAACGCCCCGGTTGACCGCGCCAGTCGAATGGCCGGTATGAGCTCCGGGTAAACGGTGGATTCGCCGGAGTAGTCCAGGACGAATTTGCGGGGCGCCGCCAACTCGCGAACCAGGGCTTCGAAAACCGGATAGGGCAGGTGCCGGCCGGCGCCGCGCCGCGTCTCGCGCGAGCAGAAAATGCAATCGGCGGGACACTGGGAGGTCAGTTCCACCCACAGAGTCCGGGGGGTTCGCGCCGCCGGGAACTCACGAACGCTGAGCATGCCCCTTTCCTCCGTCCAGGAGTTCGCGGTAGATCGCGAGCTGCCGCGTGGCCGCGTGCCGCCACTGGTACGGTTCCAACTTTTCGGGCTCCGGCCGCTCCAGTTCCAGCCGACGGTCCTCGTCACTCAACAGCCGCGTTATCGGGTCGATGAACTCGTGAACGCTCTCCACGGCAACCAGGCCCCTCAAGCCGCGGTTCAGAAACCCCCGCGCCCCGTCCCGCGTGGAAACACAGACTCTGCCTGCCGCGAGCGACTCGATCAGTTTCAAGCAGGCCCCGCGGTTGTTCCGAATCGGATTAATCGTCAGGGCGCACGCCTTGAGCCACGGACGGACATCGGCCACATGGTCATGCACACAGACGCCGGGCTGATGGAACGCCTTCTCTCCGCACGCGCGCTGGCGCGCATTCACGCCGCCCAAAACGTGCAGCCGCACGTGCTCGATTCGCGACCTCAATGCGGGATAGGCGTAGCGCAGGAATTCCAGGATTCCTTCCCAATTCGGTTGATAACGAAACGGCCCCAGGAACAGCAGATCCCGCAACCCCGCTGACGGCGTGTAGTCCCCATACTGAAGCGCGGCTCCGTTGGGCACCAGGCGCACCGGCACGCCGTCAAGCAGCGCGGCGTCTTCTTCGCAGCACGCCACCGCAAGGTCGAACTGGCTCATCCACTGCCGCTCGAACGCATCTTCCTCCGAGGGCTGATGGGCACCCGAGAGCAGCACATCGTGCAGTGTCAGAATCCACGGTATGACGCCCCTTCGCCACTGAGCCAATCCCGCAAGTTCGATGTGCTCGATTTGCACCAGATCCGGACGGTAGACCCGCACGATCCGGTCGAGTTCCTGACCCAGCACCTGATTTGAATGGCTGCGGATCCGCGCGATCCGGGCGGGCTCGCAGCCTGGCCCTTCTTTGCGGCCCTCGACCAGGTGCACCGCGCGAAGATGCGCGAAATACGGCTCGCTGAGGGCTCCATACGACCGCCCTTCGTCTCCCAGGAGAATGACCTGATATTCGCGCGCCGCGTGCTCCAGCAGCCGGTTGAGACGGTGCGCGCCGCCATGCGTCGGAGGGAAAACCGCATACGGCGCAACCACCAGCAGTGTCTTCCGCCGGTCGTCGGGATTCCACGGCGTCGGGTAGTATTTCTGGCGCAAATGCCCCCACGGAATATCGCTCACCGGAGCGGCGTAGGCCTTGAGCCGGGCCAGCAGGACACGCCAGGCATTCTGAAATCCCCACAACGCGGCGTGCGTCTTTGGATCCCCCTGGAGCAGCATAGCCACCAGACGGTCCGCCTTGACTCCCGTCCACGCATTCCGGAGATCGAACTGCAGCCTATCGACTCGCGCAATCTCGGGGGCCGTCGCGTGCGCCTGTCGCACGGTGGAACGCGGGCAGAAAAGCACCTCCTGGCCCATGCGCCATGCGCGCACTCCCCACTCCACGCAGTTCCAGTGCGGCGACAGGTAAGCATCGGAGTGCGCCAGGGTGGCCATCAGCGCCGTGCGGCGGAAAAGGGCAGCGCGATGGTCCGCATAAAGGTGGCCTCGCGTCAGCGCGCTTTCTTCTGGCGGCGTGTCGAATGGAAGGATCGCGTCTCCTTCGTTGCGCGCATCCTTCCACCCGGTAGTCCCCGCTCCCACGATGCGCGAGGCAACCGCAAACACATTCGGCGTTCTCCACCGCAGCAACTCCGGTATGGTCTGCGGATCGGGTTCCATGCCGGCATCGAGGAAATAGACCCAGTCGAACCGCACCGCCCGAACGGCCCTTTTGATGTGTCCCACAAAACCGGAGCCGGACTTGACTGCTAACGAACGGACCAGCGGCAACTTATCGGCCCGAGCCGCATTCTGTGTGCGAAGCAGAACAATTTCGTACGGCTCCCCAATTAGGGGAGCGATCCGGATGAGCTCCTTGAGACACTCCCGGACCCTCAAGGCCGGCGCTTCGCCGTGCAGCACCACAATGCTTATCCCAGGCTTCCAGCCGCGCACCCTGAATGACCTGCGGCCCGCGAACCTGCGCATCCATGGTCGAAGATGCCCGGAAAGTGCAAATGCAGTGTCCAGCCACCTCGCCTCGCTGTGGGGGCCTGTTCGCAAAACCTTCGTGCACCTGCAATCGCCAGTGTAACTCAAGGCTTAACTGAACAGTATTGGGGCTAGGGCAGCAGAACCACGTCCTCCTCGGGGTGCTCCAGCGCCAGCATCACCAGCCTGCAGTCCTTCACGTGCCGCGTCAGCAGGAAGTTCTCCTTGACGTGCAGGCAACCGTTCTCGCCCAGTCGCTCCCGGCGCGGCCGGGGCCGTGCTGGTGGGCAAGACCAACCTGCACGAGCTGGCCTACGGCATCACTTCAGCCAACCCGCACT
>CAYGVJ010000169.1:0-10723 GCA_964353255.1 uncultured Solibacteraceae bacterium
CGGTGGGCGCCGGCACGGTGACCGACATTCTGGAGTAGGGACGGGGCATGCCGCGCCCCGGCACGAGGGAAACAAGATGTTACGAGAGCGCATTCGGATTCGTCTGAAGGCTTACGATCACCGGGTCCTGGATCAGTCCACTTCCGAGATAGTGGAGACCGCCAAGAGGACCGGCGCCCAGGTGGCGGGCCCCATCCCGCTGCCCACACTCAAGAACCGCTACACGGTCAACCGCTCACCCCATGTAGACAAGAAGTCCCGCGAGCAGTTCGAAATCCGGACCCACAAGCGGCTCCTGGACATCCTGGATCCCACCCAGGACACCGTCGATGCGCTCATGAAGCTGGATTTGCCGGCGGGTGTGGACGTCGAGATCAAGGCGTTTGGGAAGGATAAGAGGTAGGGTCGGGCATGCCCGACCCCTACCGTGGTGATTTATGGTCCCAGGGATTCTTGGCAGGAAGATCGGAATGACGCAGGTTTTCCGCGCGGATGGGCAGGTGGTGCCCGTCACTCTGCTCAAGGCAGGACCCTGCGTCGTGGTGCAGAAGAAGACGCAGCCACTGGACGGTTACAGCGCCGTGCAGCTCGGCCTGATGGAGTTCGTCAAGCCCCGGCGCATCAACCGGCCGCTGACAGGGCACTTGAAGAAGCACGCGGGGGTCGAGGGCGTCCGGTTCTTGCGCGAGTTGCGGGTGCGGCCGGAGGACGACGATCTCAAGCCGGGCGACCGGGTGCTGGTCGATCAGTTCAAACCCGCCGACAAGGTGGACGTTATCGGCATCAGCAAAGGCCGCGGCTTCGCCGGGGTGGTCAAGCGGCACCATTTCCGCGGCGGCGCCGCCACGCACGGCTCGATGTTCCACCGCGCCCCCGGTTCCATCGGCGGCTCCAGCTACCCCTCGCGGGTCTGGCCGGGTACGCGGATGGCCGGGCACATGGGGACGCAGCGGGTCACGGTGCGGAATCTGGAAGTCGTCGAAGTCAATTCCGAGGACAACCTTCTGATAGTCAAGGGCGCGGTGCCCGGGCCCAACGGCGGCTACGTGATCGTGCGGCGGGCCAAGAGGTGAACGCGATGCCGAGCGTGGACGTCGTCGATCTGAACAACCAGAAGGTAGGGGAGATCGAGCTCTCCGACCAGGTTTTCGCCGCCGAGGTCAACGAGGCGTTGCTCTACGAGGCCGTGCGGCACTACCGGGCCTGCCAGCGCCGCGGCACGGCCAAGACCAAGACCCGGCACGAGGTTTCCGGCTCCGGCCGCAAGCCGTGGCGGCAGAAGGGCACCGGGCGGGCGCGCGTGGGCTCGATCCGCTCGCCCCTGTGGCGGCACGGGGGCACGGTGCACGGGCCGGTCCCCCGCGATTACAGCTACCGTCTGCCGCGGAAGATGCTGCTGGGCGCACTGCGCTCGGCGCTCTCCGCCAAGCTGCGCGACGGGGAGCTTAAAGTCGTGCAATCCTTCGAGCTGCCGGACCACAAGACCAAGACCGTCCGCGCGGCGCTGGCCCGCCTGGCTCCGGAGGCCAGCGTGCTGCTGGTGGACAACCAGGATAACCGCCATCTCGAGCTGGGCGCCCGCAACCTGCCGGGCGTCACCTTGCTGGCCAGCCGCGAAGTCACCACCTACCACCTGCTCCGCCACCGGCAAGTGCTGTTGAGCGAGGCGGCGGCCCGCAAACTGTCGGAGGCGCTGTCGCGATGACTATCTACGACGTGATTCGGCGGCCCATCGTCACCGAAAAGGGCGTCCAGAAGAGGGAGGCCGAGCGTACGCTGTGCCTGGAGGTGGCCCCGCGGGCCACCAAGACCGAGATCCGCGGCGCGGTCGAGCGTCTGTTCAAGGTCAAGGTGGAGAGCGTGCGCACCCTCAACAACCTGGGCAAAGAGCGGCGCCGGGGCCGGTTTGCGGGTTACCGGCCGAACTGGAAGAAGGCTTACGTGAGACTGAAGGCCGGCCAGAAGGTGCCGGAGTTCGTGGAGATCTGACATGGCCATCAAGAGCTATCGCCCGACCACCTCGACCCGGCGCTTCCAGACCGTGGTGGCCCGCGCGGATATCACCAAGCAGCGGCCGGAGAAGTCGCTGGTGGCGGGCAAGAAGCGCACCGGCGGACGCAACAGCACGGGCGCCATCACCTCGTGGTTCCGCGGCGGCGGGCACAAGAAGAGCTACCGCGACATCGACTTCAAGCGCGACAAGCCGGGCGTGCCGGCCCGCGTGGCGGCCATCGAGTACGATCCCAACCGCTCGGCGCGCATCGCTTTGCTGCATTACCGGGACGGGGAGAAGCGCTACATCCTGCATCCGGCGGGGCTGGAAGTGGGCCGCACGGTGATGGCCGGCCCGGGCGCCGACATCCTGGTGGGCAACGCGCTGCCGCTCAAGAACATTCCCGCCGGCACGGTAGTCCATAACATCGAGCTCCGCCCGGGCAAGGGCGGCCAGATGGCCCGCTCCGCCGGGACCTCGGCGCAGTTGGTCTCCAAGGAGGGCGGCTACGCGCTCCTGAAACTGCCCTCCGGCGAGGTGCGCAAGGTGCTCGAAGGGTGCATGGCCAGCATCGGCCAGGTGGGCAACCTGGATCACCAGAACATTTCGCTGGGCAAGGCCGGGCGCGCGCGCTGGCTGGGGCGGCGCCCGCACAACCGCGGCGTTTCGATGAACCCGGTGGACCATCCGCACGGCGGCGGCGAGGGCAAGACCTCGGGCGGTCGTCACCCGGTGACTCCCTGGGGCCAGCCCACCCGCGGTTTCAAGACCCGGAACAACAAGCGCACCAACAAGTGGATCGTCAGCCGCAGGGGGAAGAAGTAGGTTATGAGTCGCTCGGTAAGAAAGGGGCCGTTCACGGACGGGCATCTGCTGAAGAAGGTGGCCGACCTCAACGCCAGGAACGAGAGGAAGGTGATCCGGACCTGGTCGCGTCGCTCCACCATCGTGCCGGAGTTCGTGGGCCACACGCTGGCCGTGCACAACGGCAAGAAGTTCATTCCGGTCTACATCACCGAGAACATGGTGGGGCACAAGCTGGGCGAGTTCTCGCCGACCCGCATCTTCAGAGGCCATGCGTCCAAGGCGGCCACCGAGAAGTCGTCCAAGCCGGCCTGAGGAGGACAGGATCGTGGAAGCCAGAGCCGAAGCCAGATACCTTCGAATCTCTCCGCAGAAGGCGCGCCTGGTGGTGGACCTGATCCGGGGACGCCGCGCCGGGGAGGCCATCACCATCCTGCGCGGCGCCAACAAGCGGGCGGCGCCGGCCATCGAGAAGGTGCTGCGCTCGGCCATCGCCAACGCCGAGAACCGCTCGGCGGACGTGGATGTGGACCGGCTGGTGGTCTCGGAGGCATACGTCAACGAGGGGCCGCGCGTGAAGCGTGTCCGGCCAGCCCCCATGGGGCGGGCCTACCGCTACCAGCGGCGGCAGGCGCACATCGCCATCACTGTGAGCGAGGCCTGAGATGGGACAGAAAGTTCATCCTTACGGATTTCGGCTGGGATTCAGCAAGACCTGGCACTCCCGCTGGTTCGCCAAGCACGACTACGCCAAGCTGCTGATGGAGGACCTGGAGCTCAAGGACGGCCTGCGCCAGCGCCTGAAGGCCGCCGGAGTCAGCCTGGTGGAAGTGGACCGGGCCGGCAACAAGCTGCGCGTAACCATCCGCACCTCGCGTCCCGGGATCGTCATCGGGCGCAAGGGCGCCGAGATCGAGAAGCTGAAGCAGGACCTGGCCCGGCGCACCAAGCGCGACGTTTTCATCGACATCCAGGAAGTGCACAAGCCGGAACTGGACGCGCAACTGGTGTCCGAGTCGATCGCCCTGCAACTGGAGAAGCGGGTGGCTTTCCGGCGGGCCATGCGCAAGGCGGTGGACTCGGCGCTGCGCTTCGGCTGCAAGGGGATCAAGGTCCGCGTCTCCGGTCGCCTGAACGGAGCCGAGATCGCCCGCAGTGAATGGTACCTGCAAGGGCGGTTGCCCCTGCACACCCTGCGCGCGGACATCGACTACGGCTTCAGCCAGGCTTACACCGCTTACGGGGTGATCGGGATCAAGACCTGGGTGTACAAGGGCGACTTGCTGGATTCGGCCCTGCGCCGGGCCGCGCTGGGCGCGGAGCCCGAGCCGCGGCGGCCGCTGCGCGAGCGGCGCGACCGGGAGCGGAGGGCGCCCGCGGCCGAGCCCGTCCCGGCGTCGGCCGCGGCCGAGGCGACGCCCCGGACCGCCCCCATGCTGCCGCCGCTGACACCCCCGCCTCAGCCCGCCTGGAAGCAGGAGCCCCCCGGCGCGGCCCCGCCGCCGAGGCCGCCCGAGGAGTCCAAGGAGAGCTGACCGCCATGTTGATGCCCAAGAAGGTCAAGTTCCGCAAGCAGCACCGCGGGCGGCGCACCGGCAAGGCCTGGCGCGGCAGCGAGCTCGCCTTCGGCGATTACGGGTTGAAGGCCCAGGCCTCCGCCTGGATAACCGACCGCCAGATCGAAGCGGCGCGCGTGGCCATGACCCGGTTCATCAAGCGGGGCGGGAAGGTTTGGATCCGCGTCTTTCCCGACAAGCCCATCACCAAAAAGCCGGCCGAGACCCGCATGGGCAAGGGCAAAGGGTCCCCGGAAGGCTGGGTGGCGGTGGTGCTGGCAGGCCGGATGCTGTTCGAGATGGAGGGCGTCTCCCGCGAGGTGGCCGAGCAGGCCATGCGCCTGGCGGCGCACAAGCTCCCGATTCCGACGCGGATCGTGGCGCGGCCCCAGGCCGAATAGGAGAGTGCTGTGAAGGCTGACAAACTTCGGGACCTGGACGACAAGGAACTGCTGACGCAGGCCCGCGAGGCCGCCGCCCAGTTGTTCCACCTGCGGCTGCAAATGGGAATGCGCCAGATGGAGGGTCTCAAGAAGTACCGCGCTTTGAGGAAAGACCGCGCCCGCATGCTGACGCTGCTGCGGGAGAGAAAGTCAGTCCCGGCCCAGGCGGGCGGAGGGGGCCAGAAAGGGTGAGCCAGGTGGCGGAACAGAAGGCACCAGGACGCAAGAACGAGAAGGTGGGGCAGGTGGTCTCGACCAAGATGGCCAAGACCATCGTGGTCGAGGTCGGCCGGCGCGTGGTTCATCCCCGGTACCGCAAGATCGTTTCCCGGCGGAAGAAGTTTTATGCCCACGACGAGGGGGGCGTGGCGCGCCTGGGCGACACGGTGCGTATCGTGGAGTGCCGGCCGCTGAGCCGCCTGAAGCGGTGGCGGCTGGCCCAGGTGATCCGGCGGGCCGCGCTGGTCGGCGTCGAGGACACCGAGACCGCGCAGCCGGAGGCGGGGAGACCACAGTGAAGCCCCGGGATTCAGGCAGGAGAGCGCCATGATTGGCATGCGAACCATTCTGGAGGTGGCCGACAACAGCGGCGCCCGCAAGCTGCAATGCATCCTGCCGCGTGGCGGCGACAAAGGCCTGCGCGCCGGTCTGGGCGACGTGGTGACCGCCAGCGTCAAGGAGGCGGTGCCCGACTCGCCCATCAAGAAGGGCAAGGTGGTGCGCTGCGTCATCGTGCGCATGCGGAAGGAAACGCGCCGTAAGGACGGCACCTACATCCGCTTCGATTCCAACGCCGCGGTGCTGATCAACCCCGAAGGCGAGCCGGTGGGCACCCGCGTCTTCGGGCCGGTGGCCCGCGAGTTGCGCGACAAGCGGTTCATGAAGATCGTGTCGCTCGCCCCGGAGGTGATCTGATGGCGCGCCTGTCACGCCGCTACCGCTCGCGGCGGCCGGTGGCCGCCCGGGCGCCGGCTCGCATCCAGATCCGCAGGGACGACACGGTCGAGGTGATCGCCGGCAAGGACAAGGGCAAGCGGGGGCGCGTGCTGAGCGTGGACCCGCGCCTCGGGCGCCTCCTGGTCCAGGGGGTCCAGACCGTCAAGCGTCACACCCGCGCCAATCCTTCGCGCCAGATCAAGGGCGGAATCGCCGAGCGCGAACGTCCCATCGCCGTCTCCAACGTGATGCTGGTCTGCCCGGAATGCGGCCCGGTCCGCATCGCCCATCGCCTGGACCTCAGCGCCGGCAAGGCCCGCCGCATCCGCGTCTGCCGCGACTGCGGAGCTCCCTTGGACAAGAAAGGCTAAGCCATGCCCGCCAGACTCAGGGAACATTACAGGAAATCGGTGGCGCCCAGCCTGATGAAGGAGTTCGGTTACGGCAACGTCATGGCCGTTCCCAGGCTGGAGAAGATCACCTTCAACCTGGGGCTGGGAGAAGCCACCCAGAACCCCAAGCTCATGGACGGCGCCGTCTCCGAGCTGGCCCTGATCACCGGGCAGAAGCCGGTGGTCACCAAGGCGCGCAAGTCGGTGGCGGCCTTCAAGCTGCGCGCCGGCATGTCCATCGGCTGCATGGTCACCCTGCGCGGCGAGCGCATGTACGAGTTCTTCGACCGGCTGGTCAACGTGGCCCTGCCCCGCGTGCGCGATTTCCGCGGCCTGTCCACCAAGTCTTTCGACGGACGCGGGAACTACACCCTGGGCATCCGCGACCAGCTCATCTTCCCGGAAATCGACTACAACAAGGTGGAAAAGGTCAAGGGCATGAACATTTCGATCATCACCACGGCCAGGACCGACGCCGAGGGACTGGCCCTGCTGCGGCACCTGGGGATGCCGTTCAGACCATAGGAGTCAGGAGACAGAATGGCGACCACGGCCAAGATCGCTAGAGATCGCAAGTTGGCAGGGGCCAGAACGGCCAAAACGCCGAAACTTCGCTGCCGCCACCGCAACCGCTGCTTCCGCTGCGGCCGGCCGCGCGGCTACCTGCGCAAGTTCAACCTCTGTCGTATCTGTTTCCGCCAGCTGGCGCTGGCCGGCGAGATCCCGGGCGTCATCAAAGCCAGTTGGTGAGGAGCGCACAACCATGATCACCGATCCTATCGCCGACATGCTGACGCGCATCCGCAACGCGCTGGCGGCGCGACACCTCAAGGTGGACGTGCCGGCCTCGCGCCTGAAGACCGAGATTGCGCGCATCCTGAGAGAAGAGGGCTACATCCTCAACTTCAAGGTGGCCGAGGAAGGCGTCCGAAAGACCATCAAGCTGTACCTGAAATACCAGCCCGGCGGCCGGCCGGTGATCTCCCGCCTGGACCGGGTCTCCCGGCCCGGCTGCCGCGTGTACGTGGGGCGGGCTGAGGTTCCGCGGGTGCTGGGGGGCCTGGGCGTGAACATCCTCACCACCCCGCGCGGGGTGATGACCGGCCGCGACGCGCGCAAGGCCGGAGTAGGCGGAGAGATCCTGTGTCAAGTGTGCTGAAGGGAGCTAGGCGGAAATGTCGCGAGTAGGTCGGAAGCCGATACCGCTCCCGCAGGGCGTCCAGGTCACCCTCGGCGAGCAACTGCTGGTGGAGGGACCTCGGGGCAAGCTTAAGGTGCCGCTGCCCGCCGGCATCGAGGCGCGCCAGACCGACGGCAGCCTGCTGATTAGCCGCCATGACGATGAGCACGCCGCCTTGCACGGACTGACGCGCGCCTTGGCGGCCAACGCCGTCCGGGGGGTTTCGGCGGGTTTCACCAAGGAGCTGGATATCGTGGGCATCGGTTTCCGGGCCGACGTCAAAGGCCGCGTGGCCACCTTCACCTTGGGCTACTCCCACCCCATCGAGTTGCTGCTGCCCGAGGGCGTCGATCTCAAGATCGAGAAGCAGACCCACCTGGTCCTCAGCGCAGCCGACCGCCAACTGGTGGGCCAGGTGGCGGCCAACATCCGCGCGCTGCGGCCGCCGGACCCGTACAAGAACAAGGGCATCCGCTACACCGGCGAGGTCCTGCGCAAGAAAGTCGGCAAGACCGGAGCGGCGGCAAAATGATCCAGAAGGCTTCCAGAGACGCCAGTCGGCGCAAGATCCATCTCCGCCTCCGGCGCAAGGTTCGCGGGACGCCCGCGCGGCCCCGGCTGGCGGTCTTCCGCAGCCTCAAGCACATTTACGCCCAGATCATCGACGACGCCGCGGGGCGCACCCTGGTGGCCGCCTCTTCCGGCGAGAAGAACGCCAAGGTGGGAGGCGGCGGCAATCTCCAGGGCGCCCGGACGGTGGGGCGCCTCATCGCCGAGCGAGCCAAGGAGAAAGGGATTCAACAGGTGGTTTTCGACCGCGGCGGATACCTCTATCACGGGCGCGTGAAGGCCCTGGCCGACGCCGCTCGCCAGGGGGGACTGGAGTTTTAAGGCGCATGGCAGCACGCACAAAACCAATCGACCCGCAGGGCTTGAACCTGAAAGAGCACGTGGTCTCCATCAACCGGGTGACCAAGGTGGTCAAGGGCGGCAAGAACCTTTCCTTCTCCGCCCTGGTGGTGGTGGGAGACGCGGAGGCTAAGGTAGTGGGCTTCGCCATCGGCAAGGCCAAGGAGGTCCCGGCGGCCATCAAGAAGGGAATCGAGGCGGCCAAGAAGAACCTCCGCAAGGTCAATGTGCGGGGCACCACCATCCCGCACGTGGTCCTGGGACGTTACGGGGGCGGCCGGGTGCTGCTGAAGCCGGCGCCGGAGGGGGCCGGGGTCATCGCCGGCGGCCCGGTGCGCGCGGTCATCGAGGCGGTGGGCATCGCCAACGTGGCCACCAAGTCGATCGGCTCGCACAACCCGCACAACGTGGTGCGGGCCACCATCGACGCCCTGGAGCAACTGCGCGACCGGCAGGCCGTGGCCGACATGCGCGGGCTGCCGGTGGAGAAGCTGTAGTGAGGAGGGCCGATGGCCGAGGCTAGAATAAGGATTGAACTTTACCGCAGCCCCATCGGCGTGCCGGAAAAGCTCCGGCGGGTGGTGCGCGGCCTGGGCCTGCGGAAACTCAACCAGGTGGTGGAGCGGCCCGATACGCCGCCCATCCGCGGCATGGTCAACAAGGTGCCGCACCTGGTACGGATCAAGGAAGAGCGGATATGAACCTCAGCGCATTGAAGCCCCCGGCGGGGCAAAAGCGCGCCCGGCGGCGGGTGGGCCGGGGGATGGGCTCGGGGCGCGGCAAGACCGCCGGCCGCGGCAGCAAGGGACAGCTCTCGGTCAGCGGCTACGGCCGCATGCGCGGCTTCGAAGGCGGCCAGATGCCCCTGCACCGCCGCCTGCCCAAGCGCGGTTTCACCAACATCTTCAGGAAGCACTACGCCATCGTCAACGTCGGGCGCCTGGAGCGCCTGGCGGGCGACAGCTTCAGCCCCCAGCGCCTGCTCGAGCTGGGGGTCGTCAAGAAGCTCGGCGACGGTCTCAAAGTGTTGGGCTCGGGAGAGCTGACGCGCCCCATTGCCGTCGCGGCGCATCTGTTCTCGGCCTCCGCCCGTCAGAAGATCCTGGCCGCCGGCGGGACGGCCGAGGTGCTCGGCGCCGGGGCCGGTTAACCGGATCGCGGGTCTGCCATGAACAAGTTCTTAGAAGCCGTTGCCAACGTCTTCCGGATCCCGGACCTGCGCAGGCGGGTGCTGTTCACCCTGGCGATGCTGGCCGTCTACCGCCTGGGCGGGCACATCCCCACGCCGGGCATCGATGCCCACAAGCTCGAGCAGTTCTTCCAGTCGGCCGGCGCCGGGACGGTCTTCGGGTTTATCGACCTGTTCTCCGGCGGCATGTTGCGGCGCCTCACCATCTTCGCGCTGGGCATCATGCCCTACATCACCGCCTCGATCATTCTGCAACTGCTCACGGTGGTCGTGCCCACGCTGGAGAAGTTGCAGAAGGAAGGCGAGCTGGGCCGGCGCAAGATCACCCAGTGGACGCGCTACCTGACCGTCGGGCTGTCGCTGATGCAGTCGTTCGGAATCGCCACCTCGCTGGCCTACAGCGAGGGCGGCTTCGTGCTGAACCCCGGGCCGGGCTTCGTCCTGATGACCATGCTGACGCTCACCACCGGCACGGCCTTCATCATGTGGCTGGGCGAGCAGATCTCCGAGCGGGGCATCGGCAACGGCATGTCGCTGATTATCTTCGCGGGCATCGTCATCGGCCTGCCGCGGGCCGTCGTCGAGATTTACACCAACGTCTTCGAGACGCGACAGTGGAGCGCACTGCAACTGATCATGATCGTCAGCGTCATGATCGGGGTGGTGGCCTTCATCGTGCTGGTCGAGCGCGGCGAGCGCCGCATCCCGGTGCAGTACGCCCGGCGCGTGGTGGGCCGCCGGGTCATGGGCGGCCAGTCCACCCACCTGCCCCTCAAGGTGAATGCCGGCGGGGTCATCCCGGTGATCTTTGCCTCCTCGATGCTGGCCATTCCCCAGACGCTGGCCATGGTGCCTTTGTTCAAGAACAATCCCTGGTTGAGCGCCGCGCTAGCGGCCATCCGGCAGGCGCAGCCCATGTACGTCGTGCTGTACGTCGCCGGGATCATGTTCTTCTGCTTCTTCTACGTTTCCATCATCTTCAACCCCAACGAGGCGGCCGACAACATGCGCAAATACGGCGGATTCATCCCCGGTATCCGCCCGGGCAAGAACACCGCCGAATTCATGAACCGGATTCTGACCCGCATCACGGTGGTGGGCGGGTTGTACCTGGCCGTGCTTTCGATCATCCCGGAGGTCATGATCTCCGGCATCAAGCTCCAGAACCTGCCCCTGCTGGGCAACTGGATCGACGCCAACTTCCCGCGCTGGCTGCTGGACGGCCTGGGAGTCACCTTCTACTTCGGCGGCACCTCGCTGCTGATCGTGGTGGGGGTGGCCATGGACACGGTCAACCAGATCGAGGCGCAGTTGATCATGC
>CAYGVJ010000170.1:0-10582 GCA_964353255.1 uncultured Solibacteraceae bacterium
AGAAACCGCTTGAAATGAGGTACTGCCAGGTCTTACGTACCCGGAGGAGCCCGTGTTGGCCCCTTCCTGGGCCGCTGGAGTCGCTCCGGATGGAACAAATGAGAGAAACGGCTCCAAGGGAGGCGGTTGGGTGTATACTGGACGCGGGCCAGGATGCCAAATCGGAAATCCTGGTTAAGGACCAATCATTCTATTAGTGAACGACCGACGAGATGAGGGAATGCGAAGCAATCTCAATCGAGATTCGCCGGGGCTGTTTTGGACAAGAGTGGGACTGATCATGCAGGAGGCAGTTGATGAGGTTTCTTTCCCATCAGAGATCACGTAGAGTCTGCACTGAGATTTCAGCTACGGATCATCATTTGCACCAACAGGAGGTGCTTGTGACACAACTTCGCAGGTGCGGGCGCAGCCTCTGCAGTCTGTTGTTGGTGGGTGCGCTGCTCAGTGCACCCTGCCTCGGCAGGCCTGTTGGTCAATATAGTAACGCCGCCGACTGGAGTAGCTCCGTCGACCCTCCTAATCTGGACTTCGGCAAGGTGACCATTGGAAACGCGACCACGCGCGAAATCAAACTCGTTAACCGAGGTGTCAGCCCCCTGCATGTGGACCCGGCGTCGATTTCCAGCAAGGGCTTCTCTGTTGTGAAGCCGTGGGTAGGTCCTCTTGTCCTTGCGGGCCGCGAACAAACCACAATCTTGGTTGCGTTTAACCCAGGCTCAAACGCGAAGTGCTCGGGACTCCTTAAGGCAACGGTGGTGGATACTGCCAAGACAGGAACGAGAACGATCACAATGCGGTCGGCCGGAAAGACGAACAACATGCGCTAGCCTCGATTGCCACGCGCCATCTGGAGGATCGGATCTAAAACGCGCATTGCTCGCGGTCGTTACTCTGCCAGTCCGGAGCAGACTCCGGTGCGGCCCTGTCCGTAGACAAAACTCCATCGGCACGCAGAATCAACAAGTTCCGCGTCTTGTGGCAATGATGTTAAGCGACGTTAAACGCTTGTTATAGCTTCGGGAGGCTACGATTGTCAAGGAGTTCTAGTACTCTTTTTCCTGTCGCGGCGCCAGGACCAGGATGAAGCCGTCGGCGAGCCCGCCGCCGTGCGCGCCTTGCAGGGCGTTCCCGGTCACCGGCAGCGCTCGGTCCTGCGCGTAGCCGGCCAGGTAGATGACGCCGCCGCTGGACACCGCCAGTGAGTAGGCCACGTCGATCCCGCCGCCGCCGGCCAGCGTCGAGTACACCAAGGACCGGGCGGGTGGAGCGGCCAGGTCCAGCCGCGTGCAAAAGATATCCACCCCGCCGCTGGCCACCTGCCGGAGAGCGTCCGGGGTCACTGGAAAGTTCGGGGAAAGAGTGTAGCCGGTGAGGTACACATTCCCCTGGGGGTCGGTGGCCAGGTCGTAGGCCACGTCGGTGGCGGAGCCGCCCAGGTAAGTCGAGTAGACCAGGCTGGCAGCGCCCCGGCCCGACGGGTCCAGCTTGGCCAGAAAGGCGTCTCCGCTGCCGCCGGGGGTGCGTTGGAAGGCGTTGGGAGTAACCGGGAAATCCGTCGAGAGGGTGTAGCCGGTGAGCAGAACTCCCCCGTCGGGCGCCAGGACGATGCGGCGCACCTCGTCGGGGCCGCTCCCGCCCAGGAAAGTCGAGTACACGATAGCGTCATAGCCCGGCCGGGTCAGGTCCAACTGGGTAACGAAGATGTCCCCATTGCCCCGGTAGTTCGGCTGGAAGGCGCTGTCGGTGATGGGGAAGTAGTCCCCGGTGTACTTCTCGCCCGTCACGTAGATCATGCCCGAGGGCGTCACCGCGATGCTGCGGCAGAGCTCGATCCCGTCGCCGCCGAGGTAACTCGAGTAGACCAGGGCATTCGAGCCGCCCAAGCTGAAATCCAGCTTGGCTACGAACCCGTCCTGGATGCCCCAGAGGGCATTTTGCACCGGGCTCCCGGCGAGCGGGAAATCGCTGGATTTCGTCACCCCGGCAACGTAAATCGCTCCCGCAGCGTCGATGTCGATTCCGTAAGCGATGTCGCTGGCGGAGCCGCCCAGGTAGGTGCCATAGCACAAGTACAGGGGGTCCTCCAGGCCCGGGCTCAGCACCACCACAAAAGCGTCCTCCCCCGTGCTTCCACCGGGCTTGCTCTGCGGGCCCGTCCCGCCGACCGGGAAGTCTTGGGAGGCGGTGAAGCCGGTCAGGTAGACATTCCCGCCCGCGTCGAGGGTCATGCCGGTTGGCGTGTCCGAGCCGCTGCCGCCGAAGTAGGTGAAGTAAGCCAGCGAATCGGCGCCGGCGGCGGCCGGGTTCAGCTTGGCGACGAAGACGTCACGGTCACCGCCGATAGCCGCCTGGATGGCCTTCTCGGAAACCGCGAAGCCAGAGGAGGTGGTGTAGCCGGCCACATAGACCATGCCCGCGGCGTCCACTTTGACGCTGACGATCACATCCTCGGCCCCGGACCCCAGGAACGACGCGTAGACCAGCACGGGGTCAATCACCAGCGGCAGCGAACGGTCATACTCGGCAAGTTCCAGGCCAACCACGTCCCGGCCCAGCCTCCGGTAGCCGCACTCCACCGTGCGGTAACCGGCCGGCTCGCGGGTCGGCTGGTAAGCCACAGGTCTCTTCTGCATCAGGCGATTTCCGCCGGCCTGGATTTCCAGGTTCCCTTCCGGGCCCAGGGAAAGCTGATCGGCGCCCCGAAACCGGATGCGTATGCGGCCGGGATCCGCGCCCGGGCGCAGGTGGAAGTCGTACTCGAAGTCGCTCCCGGCGCCGTAGAAGAGCAGGTCGATTCCAGGGTAGAGGCCCTGGTAGCGAACGCCCTTGTAGTGTGGCACGCCCGCGCGCCAGCGCTCTTTCCGGTTGCCCAGGAAGTAGCTGCTCTTCGAGGCCGCCGGATCTGCGCCCACGATGCGGGGCGACGAATTCGAGCCGGGCCAGGAGATGTCGAGGCTTGCCGGCGCTTGCCCAGGGAAGCGCAACCGAGCCCGGCGCGCCGAGAGATCGAGGCTCATCTGAGGGTTTCTGGCCGAGAAGCGCACGCCAGCGCTATGCTGGCCCTGGTTGGGCTCGAAGCGCAGGGGCAGCCGGGCGAGCAACTGCTCGGCTTTGGCGGGCGGCAGCTCACCGGGCGGGGCGGCGCCAGTCCATCCGGCCGCTGTGCCGGCCAGAGCCGCGCAAAGCGCGAAACCCCTGAGTCGAGCGAATGACCGCATACCCATATTCTAAGCTGGCCGCGGCGGGTTGCGGGGTATACTCGGAGTGTTATGGCCGAGGAGCCACAGCAGGAACCACGCCTGGAGGGTGAGGATAAGGGCTGGCTGGATGGCGAGGAGAGGTTCTGGACTCGCCAGGGGCGCCGGCCGTGGGTTGCGAGAGCGATCTTCTGGTTCGTGGCCGGCGCCGCGCTGACCGCGGCTCTCAACCAGCTTGGCTGCTCAGGGTTCCTTCCGAGCTGAATGCGCTGATGGCGCGGCCGTGAGCCGCGCGCGCTGCCCTACTCGTACCGCAGTGCCTCGACCGGATCAAGGCGGGCCGCTTTGACCGCGGGCCAGACGCCGAAGAACAATCCGATAGCCACGGAGACCGTGAAGGCGCTGAGCACCGCCCAGAGCGGTACCTCCGAGGGCAGGGCCGGCACCAGCGCTCCGATCAGCAGCGTCACCAGCACGGCGAAGAGAATGCCCAGCGCGCCGCCGACGCCGGTGAGGGTCATGGCCTCCATGAGGAACTGCGCCACGATGTCCGAGCGCCGGGCGCCGATGGCCTTGCGCACGCCGATCTCGCGGGTGCGCTCCGTGACGCTGACCAGCATGATGTTCATCACCCCGATGCCGCCCACCAGCAGGCCCAGCGCCGAGATGGCGATCGAGACCATTACCACCAGCCCGGTGACGTTGTCGAACTGGCGGATGATCTGGTCGGCGGTCGAGAGGCTGAAGTCGTTGTCCTGCCCGGGCGGAGTGCGGCGGACCTTCCGCAGGATGCCCTCGACCTCCTCGTAGGCTTGCTGGCGTAGCCCCGGGCGCGCCTTCGCCGTGATCATGTAGCGGTCCAGTTGGGGGTAGCGCAATCGGGCGGTGTGCAGGGGCATGAGAATCTGCCGGTCCATGCCGTTCTCGCCGAAGAAGCCCCCCTTGGCCTTCTCGAAGACGCCCAGGACGGTGAACTCGGCGCCGTCCACCTGGATGGGGCGCCCCACCGCGTGCTGGTCGGGGAACAGGGAGTCGGCCAGCTCGGAGCCCAGCAGAACCACGCGCGCGGCGCGCGCGTCCTCCTCGGCCGTGAATAACCTGCCCGCCCGCAGGTTGCGCGGGGTCACAGCGAAGGCGTTGGCCGAGACTCCAGCTACGTTGATGTTGTCGGAATCCGCTCCCGGCACTTTGGCCATCAGCGGCCGCCCCTGCACCACGGGCGGGATGAACAGGCTGATGCTGGTGTCTTCCACCGAAGGGCAGGTGCGGCGGATCAGGGCGACGTACTCGACGCGAATGGGTTTGCGGCGCTCCTCCTTCGGGGGGACCACGGGAGCGTTCGGGTCGCCGGTAGTCTTGTAGAGGAAGATGTTGTCGGGGCCGAATTCCTCGAAGAACACGACGATGCCCTTGCGCAGGCCGGTCAGCAGGGAGGCTACCGTGACCACGGTCGTGATGCCCACTACGATGCCCAGCACCGTCAGCAGCGAGCGGAAGCGGTGGGTCCAAACCGCCGCCAGCGCCATGCCTACGTTCTCCCCCCAGGTAATGCGCATGGTTACTCCGCTCTGAGCGCCGCCACCGGATCCAGCTTGGCGGCGCGCCGCGCCGGGTACCAGCCCGAGGCTATGCCTACTGTGCTGGAGACCGCCAAGGCCAGCAGCACGTAAGTCGAGGTGATCTTCAGACTAATCTCGAAGATGCCCGCCAGGAGCCGCGTCAGTGCCGCCCCGGCCAGCACGCCCGCGGCGCCTCCAACAGCCGCCAGCAGCACCGCCTCCAGCAGGAACTGGAGCCGGATGTCCGACATCCGCGCCCCCAGGGACTTGCGGATGCCAATCTCGTGGGTGCGCTCGGTGACACTAACCAGCATGATGTTCATGATCACGATGCCGCCCACCAACAGCGACAGGCAGGTGACCGGAATGATTACTGCCGAAATCAACGCCAGTATCTGGTCAATGAACGAGCGAATAGCGTCCGGGGTCATGGTGTCAAACCGGTCAGTTTCCCCGGGACGCGCCCGGAAGCGCGTGCGCAAGGCCCCCCGCGTGATATCCAGGGCCTCCTGGAGGCTGAGCCCGCTGCCCGCCCGAGCGCGTCCGAAGAAAACGATCGACTGCCCGGTGCCCCACAGCCGTGTGAACACGGAATGGGGGATGTAGACCGTGTTGTCCAGGCTGCGCCCGAAGGAGGACCCCAGCCGCTCCTGCACGCCGATGACGCGGAACTCCAGTCCCCGGATCCTCACTTTGCGCTCCAAGGCCGAAAACGCCGGGAACAGGCGAGCGCGGAGGTCCTCGCCGATCACCGCCGCGGCCTGCTTGGTGCGCTCCTCCTGCTCGGTGAAGAACCGGCCTTCCACCAGATTGATGTCGCGCATCTCGGGCAGCGAGGCGGCCACACCCAAAATGTTGGCGTCCTCAAAGGTCTGTTCCGCGTAGGTCACGTCCGCGGCGCGGTACTGGTACGGGCTGTAGTGGATCAGTTCGCCCGTCGTGGCCTCGAGGAACTTGAGATCATCACGACGGATGGGCTTGTTGCGCCGCAGATGGTCGAAAAACTCCTTGCGGCTGGTGATCCCGGCGATTTGCGCGACTGCGTACGTCTCGCTGCCGAAGACCTTCGCCGTGCTCTCCTCGGCGTAGACTCCCAGGCCCTCGATGGCCGCCCCCACGATGATCACGCTGGCCACCCCGATGATGACGCCTAGCAGGGTCAGGAAACTGCGCAACTTGTGCGCCCGGATGGACTCCACCGCCAGCGCTAGGGCGGTAGTCAGGTTGTACCGGGAGCGCACCAGCCAGGCACGCAGGTCTCCCGCACGCCGCGCCATACACTCCTATGATTCCAAACTCGGAGACCGGGATGCAGCTAGCGTCCTGTCCCGCGAACAGCTTTGCAATGGGAAATCGTGGGACAGGCCTTCAGCCCAATGTCATTTAGTTTTTGTGGGGCGGGCCTTCTGGCCTGCGAGCCGACCCCCTGGTCGGCTCCCGGCGGGGCCGGAAAACGCCGGCCAGGGGGCCGGCGGCGGCTCGGGGAGCCGCCCCACAGGGGGGCCGAGATGTGCGGTGGTGGGAAAACTAAATGACATTGGGCCTTCAGCCTGTCGGCCACGCAGGCTGCTATTGTCAAGGAACTCGCGGGACAGGACACTAGTCTGACTTTCGCAGTTGGGCGTGGAGAAAGTCAGGGTAGTCACGCGCGACCGTGCCATCCACAGATCCAGCCGCGTGCCGCTGGCCCTGCGGTAAGGCGGGAAGCGTTTCACTCCCGCAGAAATCGCCCCAGCCGCTCCATGGCGGGTTCCAGGATCGAGCGCTCAGCGGCGTAGCAGATGCGGAGGGAGCCTTCGCCGCCGGCGCCGAAGGCCACGCCGGGGGCCAGGCCCGCTCCGGTCTCTTCGAGCAGGCGGCGGCAGAGGTCGAACGGCTTGGATCGCGTCACCCGTCTGCCGATTCCCATTCGTCTGGGGTGATGCCAGCTTGCCTCAAGATCCGAGCAAAGAGATCGACGCTGACATCCTGGCGACGGGGATTCGGAATCGTCAAGCGCAGCGTGCCCCGGACCATGAACGGGTGTTTGCCGCCGTGGAAGGGGCCCTCGAAACCCAGTGCGCGGAGTATCCGCACGAGATCCCTCCAACTGAGCGGCCGCAGCCTAGCCATGAACGGAAGATGGCTCTACCGCAGCAATCGCAATCCCGTTCAACTCCGGTATGGGCAAGCCCTTCTGCAAGCTCAGTATTAGCCAGCCCTCCAGGGTCTCAAGAAGATTCTGACGGCATTCCTCCAAGGTCTTGCCTGTGGCCCAGACCCCCTGGATGCCCGGGATCTCCCCGTAGAACGGTTCCGGATCGTTGATGGTCTCGTAAGAGGCCCTGCGCATGGCCGCGCCGAGGTATTCGGAGATCATGGCTAATTCTCTTTTACCACGGTGGCAGAGCAATCGCCACTCACCGCGCCCGCAGGAACCCAGCCAGCCGCTCCATGGCGGGTTCCAGGATCGAGCGCTCGGCGGCGTAGCAGATGCGGAGGGAGCCTTCGCCGCCGGCGCCGAAGGCCACGCCGGGGGCCAGGCCCACTCCGGTCTCTTCGAGCAAGCGGCGGCAGAGGTCGAAGGAGTCGGTGAGGCCGGCGATCTTGGGGAACACGTAGAAGGCGCCCTCAGGCTCGGGCACCGTCACGCCGGGCATCCGGCGCAGAGCGGCCAGGCAGAAGTCACGGTTGTCTTTCAAGCGCGCCAGCATCTTCAGCAGCTCGTCTTCGCCCCACGCCAGCGCGGTCTCGGCGGCGCGCTGGGCGAAGCTGGGGGCGTGGGAGATGATGAACTCGTTGAGCTCCGCGGCCTTGCGCGCCAGGTCGCGGCGGCCGATGAGCCAGCCCACGCGCCAGCCGGTCATGCAGTAGCTCTTGGAGAAGGACTGGACGACCACTACGGCATCCTCACGAGTGGCCAGCCGCAGGATGGAGGGCGCCGGCTCCCCCAGCTTGCCGGTGCGATAGTACAGCCGCTCGTAGACTTCGTCGGCCAGCAGCCACAGGTTGTGGCGGCGGGCGAAATCCAGCAGGTGGCGCTGCTCCTCGACGGTGGCCACCCAACCCAGAGGGTTCGAGGGCGAGGTATAGATCAGCAGCCGGGTGCGGGGGGTCACAGCGGCTTCCAGAGCGTCGAAGTCAATCTCGTAACGCTTGCCCCGGAGCACATGCGGGATCTCGCGCGGCACGCCGCTGGCCAGCATCACGTTAGCCGAGCCGTTGGGCCAGGCCGGGGTGAGCACGAGCGCCTCATCGCCGGGATCCAGAGCGCAGCGGATGCCGACGTTGAGCGCCTGCACCCCGGAAGCGGTGATAGTGATCTCGCTCTCCGGATCCAGCGTCAGGCTGTGCAGCTTGCGGTAGTGCTCGGCCAGGCCGCGACGCAGCGAAGGCAGGCCGGCGTTTTCGGTGTAGAAGGTGTAGCCGTCGGCCATGGCCTTGAAAGCCGCGCGCTTGATGTACTCCGGCGTGGGCAGGTTGGATTCGCCGAAATAGAGTTTCAGAACATCCGGGCGCGACATGGCCAGTTCGGCCAGCTCGCGGATGCGGGAGTAGGGAACGCGCGCGGCGGAGGAGGCAATCCTGGGAGACATAGCTGATGGCTGTGCCATTATAGCCTGCACCGGACCGCGAAGTGGGTCTCGGACCTGCTTTCTGCCGGGATCAGAAGTTTGGCGCGCGGGCCGCGCATTACGGTGCTGCCGCCGTGCACAGCCGCATGGCGGGGTATGCGGGTGCTCGCAGGCATTCGGAGCCAGGTATATCCTGGACAGTATGGGGCATTCGAGAGGGAAATTCCGGTCCGTGTGCGCCGCGCTGGCGCTGGCCCTTCCGGTGGCCGCGTGGGGACAGTTTCGCGATTTGGCGACCACTTCGGACGGCTCGCAGTTGTTCTTCATCACCGCTTTGCGGCAGCACGGCGCGACGCAGCCGCTCTTTCCGAAGATCCTCGCGCTTGAGGGAACGGCGGTTTCTCTGGTTTACCAGCCGCCCGTTCCGCGTCCGGACCCGTATAGCCTATATTCGGTGGGGCCGTTGCAGGCGGCGGGCGACGGTAGCTGGATCGTCTACGGCACGCAGCGGGCCTGCTCTGGCGGCAGCTCCTGTTTCCTGAACGAGCAGCGTGGCGCGGTGCTGGTCCGCCGTGGCGGGGAGCCCGAGGTGGTAGGCGCCAATGCGCGGCTCAGCCGGGATGGACGATGGCTGGTCACCTACACCTCGCCAAACACGATGGCCTGGTATTTCTGGCGAACCGACCTGCGGACCGGGACCCGAACGGATCTGAAGCCTGTGGCTCACCCCTGGGCGGTGCCCTCGGTCGCCTTGAATGGCGCCGTGCTTATCCGGGACGCTGGCACACTTCTGGTTTGGGACGGCGCGCAGGCTCGCACTATCGCAGTTGGCAACGCCGCGGCGGCGGTGATGGACGATGCGGCAACAACGGTTGTCTATCAGGAATCCGTGGGCGCGCTGGACGCCAGCCCGGCGCGGCTGCGGGTGGTTGATCTGGCGAGTGGCGCGGTCTGGCCCCTCGGGCCGGATGACCGGGACAATTTCTCGCCGGTGTTAAGCGCTGATGGCGCCTGGGTGCTGTATCTTTCCCGGACCGCCGGCCGCCCGCAAGTGTTTTTCAGCCGCCGCGACGGTTCGGGATGGAAGCAGTTGACCGATCTTCCAGCCGGCGTTCGCGAAGCCACGCTCTCGGGCGACGGCTGCGTGGCCTGGGTGGGCGCCAACGACGGAGCCGTTTTGCGGATGGACACGCGCTCAGGGGTGATCGAGGAGCGCATCGCCGCGACGCCGGTGATTCCCGGACCGCAATTCGGCGCGGTGGGGTCGGCGGTAATCGTAAGCGGCTCCACCCTTGCAAAGGTGACTGCCGTCCGCTTGGGCCCACGGGCAGTCGAGTGGCGGCTGCTGGATGCTGAACGCCTGCTATTCCAACTTCCGTGGGGGTTCCCCGACGGCGACACGGAATTGGAAGTGGCGGGCGGCGATGAACGGTTCGACTCCACCATTCCCTTCATCGCGCGAGAGTACTGGCCCGCGGTACAAGCTGCCATCCACGAGGATTTCAGCGCGCTCGTCACCGAGGCCAAGCCGCTGCGCCCAGGGGAGATCCTGCACTTGTACGCCACGGGCTTGGGTCCGGTAGATGCCGGCGGGCGCACGACTTTGGCTTGGTACTGGGCGTGGCTCACGCCGGCGGCTCAGTCGGCCGAAGTGCTGTACGTCGGACTCGCGCCCGGTCTGCCGGGCTTTTATCAGGTTGACATCCGCGTGCCGGCAGCACTGCCCTCCAGGACGGTTGTGCTCGACCTCCAGCTCAGTCTGCAAAGGAACGGCTGGGATAGCCGGGTCATCGGGTATTGGCCTGTTGGGCAAGCCACGGGGCCATAAACGGGTGGCGAGCGCCGCCTCGCGCCGCTCAGCAGGCCGGCGTTTTCGGTGTAGAAGGTGTAGCCGTCGGCCATGGCCTTGAAAGCCGCGCGCTTGATGTACTCCGGCGTGGGCAGGTTGGATTCACCGAAGTAGAGTTTCAGAACATCCGGGCGTGACATGGCCAGTTCGGCCAGTTCCCGGATGCGGGAATAAGGGACACGACGAGCAGAGGGGGCAATCTCGGGCATGTTCACCAGCGGCGCGACTTGGTCTGCATCAGTTCTTCGAGATTGGCGAGCTCGGTGGGGTAGTCGCCGGTGTAGCAGGCGTAGCAGTACTCCTGCCGGTCGCTGTCTCCGACGGCCTCGCGCAGGCTGGCCAGCGACAGGTAACCCAGGGTGTCGGCGCCGACGAAGCGGCGGATCTCCTCGACCGTGTTGTTGGCGCCGATCAGCTCGC
>CAYGVJ010000171.1:0-10575 GCA_964353255.1 uncultured Solibacteraceae bacterium
GAGACGTAGGCCTCGCCCACCGGCGGCTTGATCACCTTGGGCACCTTGGCCATGATGGGGCCGTCGGGAATGCGGTCCACCGCCTGGCGGATAATGCGCAGCGCCTGCCGCATCTCCTCCATGCGCACCATGTACCGGTCGTAAGTGTCACCCTGCACGCCGGTGGGGATCCGGAAATCGTACTGCTCGTAGCCCGAGTAAGGCTGCGCCTTGCGCAAGTCCCACTCGACGCCGGCGGCGCGCAGCAGCGGGCCCGTGACGCCGTACTGCTTGCAGTCCTCGGCGGAAAGTATCCCGACGCCCTTGGTGCGCCCCAGCCAGATGCGGTTGGCGGTGAGCAACTGCTCGTACTCGTCCACTTTGGACGGGAACATGTCGCAGAAGGCCTTCACCTCCTGCTCGAAGCCGTCGTGAAGCTCGTACTGAAGGCCGCCGATGCGGAAGGCGTGGGTGGTCAGCCGCGCCCCGCAGTACTTCTCGAAGATGTTGAGGATCTCTTCCCGCTCGCGGAAGGTGTAAAACAGCGGGGTCTGGGCGCCGATGTCCATGGCATGCGTGCCCAGCCAGATCAGGTGACTGGCGATGCGCTGCAACTCGGTCAGGATGACGCGGATAACCTGGGCCCGCGGCGGAGCCTCCACGTTGAGCAGCTTCTCGGCGGCCAGGCAGTAACCGAGGCCGTTCGAGACCGCGGCGCAGTAATCCATGCGGTCCACGTAAGGGACGAACTGCTGCCAGGTGCGGTTCTCGCCGATCTTCTCCACCCCGCGATGCAGGTAGCCGATCACGCATTCGGCGCCGAGGACCTTCTCGCCGTCCAGCTTGAGAACGACGCGGAGCACCCCGTGGGTGGAAGGGTGCTGCGGCCCCATGTTGAGGACCAGCTCGGTGGCGTCTAGAAAAGTGGCTTCCGGCATAGCCTCACTGTGCGGAGTCGATGCCCAGGTTCTCCTTGACCCAGTGCTCGTCCACGCGGGTGATGGGGTGGTCCTTGCGCAGCGGGTGGCCCTCCCAGTCTTCGGGCAGTAGGATGCGCCGCATGTCCGGATGCCCGGCAAAGCGGATGCCGAACATGTCGTAGACCTCCCGCTCCAGCCAGTTGGCAGTCAGGTGCACGCCGACCGCGGTAGCGGGCTCGAACCCCTCGGCGACGCGCGTCTTGATGCGGATCCGCTGGTTCCGCGCGAAGCTGTAGACGATGTAAACCAGCTCGAAGCGCTCCGCGCGCGCGGGGTAGTCCACGGCGGTGATGTCCACCAGGTAGTCGAAGTCCTCCTCCAGCTTCAGGAACTCGAGGATGGGAACGACGGCCTCGGGCCGAGCGACCAGGAAGTTCTGCCCCAGGTAGGTAGAGAAGTCGGTGATCTCGTCGCCGAACTGTTCCTTCAGGTTCCTGGTGAGCGCGTCCTCCCACGGAGCGACGGCCATGGCGGCGGGAGCCTTGGGAACCGCATGCGCGGCGGGCGGCTTGATCTCCGGTTTCTGCTCCTCTGCCATTCAGTCCCAGGACGAAGACCATGACTGTAACACAGCGCGAATTGACTTTCAAATCGAAGTGGGATAACAATTGCATGGACCCGCCGCCCCGCGGAGGCCATCCGGTGAAGCCCAGGACGCTCAAGAAAAGGCCCGCGCCTCCGGCCCCGCCCCGGCCGCCCCAACCGCCGTCCGACACGCTGTACTACAGCCTGTTCGAGCACGTGCCCGTGGGGCTCTACCGCACGACTCCGGAAGGCCGCATCCTGGCGGCCAACCCCGCGCTCCAGCGGCTGCTGGGCTACCCCGAGATCGAGACCCTGCTGAAGATGAACGCGGCCGACCTCTATCCGGATCCCGCCGAGCGTGCACAGGCCCAAGCCATCCTGGAGCGCGACGGCATCCTGCGCGATTTTGAGATGCACCTGCGCCGCTCCGACGGAAGCATCGTCTGGGTGAAAGACACCACGCGGGCCATCCGGGACTCCCGGGGGCGGCTGCTGTACTACGAGGGGGTCATCGAAGACATCGACGAGCGCAAGCGGGCGGAAGCCGCCCTGGCTCGGCAGGCTCAGGAGCTGGCCCGCTCCAACGCCGAGCTGGAGCAGTTCGCCTCGATCGTCTCGCACGATTTGCAGGAGCCGCTGCGCATGGTCCGCAACTTCGCCGAGCTGCTGGCCGAGCGCTACCGGGACAAGCTGGACGCGGATGCCGACGAGTTCATCGGCTACCTGGTGGACGGGGCCCGGCGAATGCAGGAGCTGATCCAGGCCTTGCTGGAGTACTCCCGGGTCACCACCCGCGGGCGTCCCTTGAGCCCCACGGACACCCACGCGGTGCTGGAGAGCGTCCTGCGCGACCTGGGCCTGCCTTTGCAGGAAGCCGGGGCCACCGTGACCCGCGAGCGGCTGCCGACGGTGATGGCCGACGGCCGGCAACTGGGCCAGCTCTTTCAAAACCTGATCAGCAACGCCGCCAAGTTTCGGGGCCAGGCCGCACCCCGCGTCCACGTGGGCGCGGTGTGCCGGGCCGGCGAGTGGCTGTTTTCGGTGCGCGATAACGGCATCGGGATCGAGGCGGCGGAGTGCCAGCGCATTTTCGGGATCTTCGAGCGCGTTCACCCGGAAGGCCAGTACCCGGGCACCGGCGTCGGGCTGGCCATCGCGAAGCGCATCGTGGAGCGCCACGGCGGGCGGATCTGGGTGGAATCCGAGCCGGGCGCCGGATCCGTCTTTTACTTCACCATTCCTGCCGATACAAGAGGTAAGCATGACAACATCTCCTAGGCCTGTCGAGGTCTTGGTGGTCGAGGACAATCCCGGCGACGTCCGGCTGATCGCGGAGGCCTTCAAGAACGGCAATGGGGCCCACCGCCTGAGCGTGGTTCGGGACGGCGTGGAAGCTCTGGCCTTCCTGCACCGGCAATCGCCCTACAGGGACGCACCGCGCCCGGACCTGATCGTGCTGGATCTGAACCTCCCTAAGAAACACGGCCTGGACGTGCTCCGCGAAATCAAGGGCGACGCCCAACTGCGGTGTATCCCGGTGGTGGTGCTGACCACCTCGGCCCAGGAGGAGGACATCCGCAAGAGTTACGAGCTCAACGCCAACTGCTACGTCACCAAGCGCAGCGGGCTCGACCAGTTCATGGCCACGGTCCGCTCGATTCGGGATTTCTGGTGCACGGTGGTCAACCTCCCGCCGGGAGACTGAACGTGGAGAAGCGACTCGCGAAGGTACTCCTCATCGAAGACAACCCGGGGGATGCCCGTCTAATGCGGGAGTATCTGGCGCAGTCCGACAACCCCTACTTCACCGTGGAGCTGGCGCCGCAGCTCTCGAAGGGACTGGAGCGGCTGGAGCGGGGCGGCATCGACGCCGTTCTGCTGGACCTCCGCCTGCCCGACAGCGACGGTCTGGAAACCTTCACGGCGGTGCGCGGGCGCGCGCCGGGGGTGCCCATCGTGGTGCTGACCGGGATCGATGACGAGGAATTGGCCGAAAGGGCCGTCCGCGAAGGGGCGCAGGACTACCTGGTCAAGGGGCGGGTGGACGACGCCCAACTGACGCGCGCCCTGCGCTACGCCATGGCGCGGCAGGAAGCCCTGGCCGAGAAGGCGGCCGCCAAGCCGGGCAAGGTCATCGGCGTGATGGGAGCCAAGGGGGGAGTGGGAACCACCACCGTGGCCCTGAATGTGGCCACCGCCCTGGCGCGCCGGAATCTGCCCGCGGCGCTGCTGGAACTCCACTCCTGCCGCGGCAGCTTGTCCGACCAGTTGCACACCACGCCCGCGGGGAACCTACGCCACCTGCTGGAACTCGACCCGGCCGGCATCACCCCGACCGAGCTGGCGGCCCGCCTGTGCAAATTGCCCTCCGGGTTGCGGGTGCTGTTCAGCCCGCAGCAGGTGGGCGAGTTTGTGGACATCCCGCCGGAATCTGCGAAAGCCATTCTCCAGGCCGCCCGGGCCGAGGCGGACTACCTCATCGTCGAGCTGCCCTGTGGGGCCGCGCTGGCCAACCGGGTGGCGGCGCAAAGCTGCGACTACATCGGGCTAGTGTTGGAGCCTGAACCACTGTGCGCGAGAGCCGCCAGGACCGCCGTGCAGTTGCTGGAATCCTGGGGGCTCAGCCGGGCGCTGGTCGGCGCGGTGACGGTCAATCGCGGGCTGTGGGGCACCCCGCTGGGCCCCCGCGAGATCCGCGCGGAGGTGGGCTGCGAAGTGGTCGGGATGATCCCTCCGGGCGCGGAGGCGGTCCGGTCGGCCGTCCAGACGGGGCTGCCGCTGGTCCTGTCGCGGCCCGAATCGAACACCGCCGCGGCCCTCAACGAGCTGGCCTCCCGGCTGATCCTGAACCCGGTACCCGCCATCGGGCCGTGAGGAAGGCGGTGCTGACTCTGGGAGGAACATGAAACGAATCGGCGTCCTGACCAGCGGGGGCGACGCCCCCGGCATGAACGCCGCCATCCGTGCGGTGGTGCGGACGGGGCTCGAGCAGGGCTCGGAAGTCTTCGGGGTCCAGCGGGGCTACCGGGGCCTGATCGCGGGCGACTTCAGCCCGCTGGGGGCGCGCGACGTCGGCGGCATTATCCAGCGCGGCGGAACCATCCTGGGCAGCGCGCGCTCGGCGGAGTTCCGGACGCCGGAGGGCCGCGCGCAGGCGCTCGAGCAACTTGGGCGGCAGGGGATCGAGGGCCTGGTCATCATCGGCGGCAACGGTACCCAGACCGGCTCGCAGGCGCTGGCGGGGCTGGGCTTTCCGGTGGTGGGCGTGGCCTCGACCATCGACAACGACCTGTACGGCTCCGACATCACCATCGGGGTCGATACGGCGCTGAACATCGCGCTGGAGGCCATTGACCGGCTCAAGGTCACGGCTTCTTCACACCACCGCGCCTTCGTGGTCGAGGTGATGGGGCGGGACTGCGGTTACCCCGCCCTGATGGCGGGCATCGCCGGCGGCGCCGAGGCCATCACCATTCCCGAGGTGGAGGCGGACCCGGAGGCCATCGCCGAGGAGATCCGGCGGGCCTACGAGCGCGGCAAGCCGCACGCCCTGGTGGTGGCCGCCGAGGGGGCACGTTATAACGCCGAGCGACTGGCCGAGTACTTCCGGGACCAGCACGAGCGGCTGGGCTTCGAGCTGCGGGTCACCATCCTGGGGCACGTGCAGCGTGGCGGCGCACCCACCTTCTTCGACCGCATCCTGGCCTCGCGGCTGGGCGCCGCGGCGGTCGAGCGGCTGGTGGCGGGCGAGCACGGCGTGCTGGTGGGCCTGATCAAGAGCGAGATCGCCGCCACGCCGCTGGAAGTCGTCGTCACCAGCAAGAAGCCGCTCGACGTGAAGCTGCTCGAACTGGCGCGGGTGCTGGCGAAGTGAGCTGGGCGGCCCCGCGCGACTGGTGGGTAGGTAGGCGGGTGTTAGGCCGGTCGCAATCCGCGCTAGAATGGCTACCAGGAGGACGGTCTGAACGTCGGCATCGAACTTCCCGAGGACATCCTACGGCACCTGGAGTCCGCCTGGCAGGATGTCCCCCGCCGGGCCCTTGAGGCCGTGGTCTTGGAGGGCTACCGGTCCGGCGCTCTTGGACGGGCCGAAGTAGGCCGCCTGCTCGGTCTCTCTTTCTGGGAGACAGAGGCCTTCCTAAAGGAACGCCAAGCCTACCTGCCTTACGCCGACGCTGACCTCGCGCAGGACCGCGCCGCCCTGGATCAAGCCCTGTCCGAATGACCGTCATCTCGGACACCTCACCGCTCAACTACTTGATCCTGACCGACCTCGACGAGATCCTCTACCAACTCTTTGCGCGCGTGCTGGTGCCGGGGGCCGTGTTCGACGAGCTGGGCTCTTCCGGGGCTCCCGAAAAGGTCACAGCCTGGATCGCCGCTCCACCGGAGTGGATCGAAGTCCACAGGCTGCCGTCGCTGGGTTCCGAACTTGCCCACTTGGACCCCGGCGAGCGCGAAGCCATCGCCTTGGCTGGCCAGATCGGGCCAAGCCTGCTGCTGCTGGACGAAGCCAAAGGGCGCGACGCCGCGATCCTTCGCGGGCTCCAGGTCGTAGGCACGCTGGGCCTTCTGGACCGTGCCGCGGCGCGCGGCCTGATCGATCTCCAGGACGCGCTCAATCGCCTGCGGCGCACCACCTTCCGCGCCTCACCGAAGCTGTTAGAAGGATTGACGAGGCGGCGGCTGTGAAACCGCGGAGCTACTGCGGCAGTCAATCTTCAAGTCACGGAACAGTCGGGGAAATGGTGACTCCCATGGCTGCCTACTCGCAGAGGTGCTGAAGGAGGTACGACCGTGGGACCCACTATGCAGCCATCCGGCGCGGAGTCCGAGCGAAGTCTAAGATCTTGTCGCAAAGCCGTTCCAGCGTGGCAAATCTCTGCCCTGCCTCCCACGCACGTGTCAAGAGCTCCGCGATGAACATGCTCTTCTTGTCCAGGTCGCCGGTGTGTCCGAATGCCGCCTCAGTTTGCTCCTGGAACTGGCGCCAAAGTGCGGTACCGAGATCGTTCGAGGCCACCGTCTTGACCTCCGAATGCCACATCACGACCCGCTCGTGCCAGAGCGTGTCCGGCGGCATAGGGTCCGGGTCAGCAACCCCGCACAATTCGAGGATGGCCCCGTTGTACTTCTTGTGCTTTTCCGCTGTTCCCACGTTCCCTGCCCAGCTCTGCGCGTCACCATCAAACACGACGAAGACCGGTATCCCCAGCAGGTTGGCTATGGCCAGCGGCTCGAGCATCTGTTCCTTCCCATTGGTCGGTACAATGTGGCAACCCAGCCTCCGGTACTCCTCCCAACTACCACGCAGCATCAGCAGAGTTGTGATGTACGCGACGTCCTCGGGTCCTTCCACTAGGATCAGATGCGGTGTGAACAGCATCTCATTCAGGTACGGCCGCAACGCCTGCTCCAGCCGAGCCCTTACCCCCTGGGGCTTCGACGGCCGTTCCCCTTTCGCTTCGCTGATCTGTTGCGCCACTTGTTCGAACGACACTCTGGAAATGCTTGAGTTTCCGCGGGCGGAGTCCTTGCGAACCATTCGGACATCCTCGAACGCCGCGCCGGACACAAAGAGCGGACTATGCGTCGAGACCAGCACTTGAGCATTTGCGCCCGCCAGACTTCGGAAGACCTCCGCCAGGTGTCTAGCTTGCGGTGGGTGTTGGTACAGTTCGGGCTCCTCGCAAGCCAGGATCAATCGTGGCGCGTTGGGGTCATCCAGGCCGGCCAACTCCTGAAGCAGCGCCAGCAAGTACGAGCGCTGGAGGCCGTGTCCGAAACGTGCCAGTTCTCCCGCAAAGCCGTCTTCGGACGTAATCGTGTGAGCAAGAGGCTCGTCAATTCGCACCGACCTTTCCGGGTCCTCTTTCCATTCCAGTTGCAAGCTTGCGCCGGGGTGAGCCCATTCAGCCAACCTGCTCGACAGACTCGCTGACAGCGCTGTCAGCGCCTCCTGATTCTGTTCGAGTAGTTCCGCGTACCTCCCCCGAGCGTGGTCACGCAGCGCGGTGATTCCCTCGGCGAAACTGATCTTGGCCCGGACCGTGCGTGCGAGCAGCTTGGCCAAGGCGGTGTTCTTGGCTTCCATTTGCTCCGTAGTGGCGTCCTTAACCGCCGGCACATACACCCACTGCACGTACTTCGCCAGTCGATTGACCCCTCTGGAGAAACCATAAAACTGGTCCCCGCTGGGGATCAGAACGCAGCTCTCTGGATGAGCAGTCTCGTAGCCCCGTAGGGCTTCCGTCATGGCATCCTTGGTCTTCGCGTCAGGCAGATCGGGATGGCCCATCCGCAACTGAGCGTAAATGCCTTTCAGCTCTGCGACCTTGGCATCATCTCCGAGCGCCCGAAAGTACTGCTTGAAAGCCTCGATTGCCAGCCGCTGTCCGTATTGCTTTACCTCCGCTCTTCCCGTTGCCGGGTCGAAATGCGCGATAGATGATATGACCAGCCGTCCTTGGCGGTAGTAGTCGGCGAAGTCCGCCTCCGCCTCCGGTTCGAGGCCGCTGAACGTCACCGCGATCTCGACCGGTTCAGCCGTGTCTTTCCGGTGGAAGTCTTCCTCGCCAAGACTGGTTGGGTCGGCGACCGAGCTGGCGCTTTCCCGGAAAAAGATGTTCAGGGCGCACAGAATGCTGGATTTGCCAGAGCCATTCGGCCCCACAAGACATGTGTAGTCGCCCCACTCGAGGGTGGCATCGTCGAACGAGCGGAAATTGCGGATTCGCACAGTATCAATGCGCATAGGCAAGCACCTCCTCTGGCAACTGAGAACTAATTGTCGCACATGCGCAGGCTTCGCTTACATGGCCTGGCGTCCTTTCTGAGCCGGGCCGCTGACCTGGCACTAGGACCGACCGGTAGCCACCAAGCCGCTCCCTGAATTCTGTTGGGCTCAGCTGGGCTTCGAGCTGCGGGTCACCATCCTGGGGCACGTGCAGCGCGGCGGCGCACCCACCTTCTTCGACCGCATCCTGGCCACGCGGCTGGGCGCCGGTCGAGCGGCTGGTGGCGGGCGAGCACGGCGTGCTGGTGGGCCTGATCAAGAGCGAGATCGCCGCGACGCCGCTGGAAGTCGTCGTCACCAGCAAGAAGCCGCTCGACGTAAAGCTGCTCGAACTGGCGCGGGTGCTGTCGAAGTAAGCGGTTCTCCAAGGCAGCAGTACCGGGGCCTCAGAGCAGCTTGCGGAACTCCTCCAGCGTGACCCCGGCGTCGCGCACGATGCCTGGCCACGGTCAGACAGCCACGCTCACTTCCCGGATCTCGGCGTCCGTGGCAAGATCAGCCGCCGCGGCCAGGTATTCGCTGATAGCGTCGCGGATGTTCGCCAGCGCTTCCTCCTCAGTGGCGCCTTCAGACCAACAGCCCGGCAACCCCGGACAGCAGACACTGACCCCTTCTTCACTCCGTCGAAGAGCGACTTTGTAGGTCATCAAACCACTCCAAGGCCATTATACTGATCCGGCCCGCGACGCTGGAGGCCATTGACCGGCTCAAAGTCACGGTTTCTTCACACCACCGCGCTCACCTTCTTCGACCGGATGAAACTGCTCGAGGTGGCGCGGGTGCTGGCGAGACAGGTCGGACGTCGGCCGCAAGCGTTCAGGCCGCCCGCCGGGGCTTGATCCGCTCCAGATCGGACACCAGCGCGCTGGTCGCCCTCCGCACCTCGTAGAAGGATTGCGCGTTCATCCAGAACTCCGGGGAGGTGCCGAAGAAGCGGGCCAGACGGACCGCCGTGTCTGCCGTGATGCCCCGCTTCTCCAAAACAATGTCGTTGATGCGAGGAGCAGGGACACGAAGCTGCCGGGCCAGCTCGTACACGCTCATGCCTAGCGGTTTGAGGAATTCCTCCCGGAGCAGTTCACCCGGGTGGAGGTTCCACGCCGCCGACAGGCGTCCGCTGGCACCCCGCCGCAGGCGTCGGCCGTCAGTGGTAATCCGTGATTTCGACGTCATACGCGTTGCCCTCCCGCCATACGAAACAGATTCGCCACCGCTGGTTGATGCGAATGCTGTGCTGCCCGCGGCGGTCGCCGGACAAGGCTTCCAGGCGGTTGCCCGGCGGCGCGCGCAGGTCGTTGAGCATGGTGGCGAAGTGCAACTGAGCCAGCTTCCGTCTGGCCGCCTTGCTGAGGCTGGATCCGAACCTTCGGCTGTGGCCGGTGCGCCAGAACGCCTCGGTGAACCGGTCCCGAAAGCTCGCCAGCATCGACTTAACGGCGCCCGTTAATAATGTAACACGTTAAGGCGAGCGCCGAACCCCTGAGCTCCGGCGCCCCCGCCGGCTTGCGGCGAACAGCCGGTAGCCGCGGCCCGGCGGAAACCAGCGGGCCAGCAGCTCCAGGCGCCGGCGCAGCCAGGGCGCGGGCAGGTGCTCGGGGCCGGTGCGCACCGTGACGTCGTGCCACAGGCAATGCACGTACTCGGCCGCCGTGCCCGCAAAAGAGGCCCGCGCGTAACGTTCGAGCCGTCGCGGGCTGCCCGCCGAGGCGGGCCCGCGCATGAGCCGGCGCTTCTCCTCCAGCGCGTCCTCGTCGATCTCGCCGGTCACGCCGGCGGCCATCTCCTCGGCAAGCAGCTTCAGGTAGGTGTCGCGCTCACCAGGCTCCGCGGCCTCCCAGAGCGCCTGGCCCAGGCAGAGGAGCACTTCCAGAGCCACGTCGTGCGCTTCGACGCCCTCGCAGGCCACGCTGATCTCAAGAGCGTCGCCGGTCTCCACCCACCGCGAGGCGTCATCCGGGTTCTCCAGGCGCCCCACCAGCCGGATGTGGCACCTCTTCAGGCGGGCAGCCAAGGCCGCCGGCACGGCGCGAAGGGCGGGCTGCACAAACTCCGTCACCAGCTCTGCCGGCAGATGCGGCTCCGCTTCGAGCCTTAAGGCTTCGCCCGCCATGCTGCCATGATCGCGCATTGACGGAGACCACAGGGGCTCAGCCCGGCCTCCCCGGCGACATCCCAGTGTCCTGTCCCGCAAGTTCCTTGACAATAGCAGCCTGTGTGGCCGACAGGCTGAAGGCCCATAGGCGTTAAGATAAGCCGCGCTCAGGAACAAGATGATCGGGTCGGGTGACCGGGATT
>CAYGVJ010000172.1:0-10450 GCA_964353255.1 uncultured Solibacteraceae bacterium
GGTACGAAGCCTCGCGCGCCCTGCTGGGCGAGATCGACGGCTTGCCGCGCGCCTCGTCCTACTACGGCTCCTGCTACGGGGCGAACGGCGGCTACCAGTACTACAAGTATGATCCGCAGGACTGGGGCCGCAAGTTTCTGCCCGTCAACGGCGGCTGCATCTACATCGACCTGGATCACCTGGAACTGTGCCTGCCCGAGGTCCTCAGCGCCTGGGACCACGTGGCCGCCTGGCACGCGCTGCTCAGAATTGCGCGGGGGGCCCAGGAGTCGGCCAACCAGAAGCTGCCCGAGGGGCAGCATGTCCAGATCCTGGTCAACAACAGCGACGGGCAGGGCAACTCCTATGGCAGTCACCTGGACTTCCTGGTTACTCGCCGGGCCTGGGACAATATCTTCCTCAGAAAGCTCCACTACCTGGCGTTTCTGGCGGCTTTTCAGGCCTCCAGCATCATCTACACCGGGCAAGGGAAGGTGGGGGCGGAGAACCGCGCGCCCGCGGTCGGGTACCAGATTTCCCAGCGCGCCGACTTTTTCGAGACCCTGCTGGGCGCGCAGACCACGTACAATCGCCCCATCGTCAACAGCCGCGATGAGGCGCTCTGCGGCCGGCTGCGCCGCGTGGAAACCGGCGCCGACCCGGGCCGTCTCCACGTGATCTTCTTCGACAGCACGCTGTGTCACGTCTCCAGCCTGCTGAAGGTGGGCGTGATGCAGATCGTGCTGGCGATGATCGAGGCCGAGCAGGTGAACGCCGGCCTGATGCTGGACGACCCGGTCGAGGCGGTGGTCGAGTTCAGTCACGATCCCATGCTGGAAGCCCGGGCGAGGCTGGCCTCCGGGCAGCGGCTTACCGCGCTGGAGCTCCAGTTCCTGTTCCTGGAGGAGGCCCGCAGCTTCGTCGCCGCCGGCGGTTGCGACGGCGTCGTCCCCGGCGCCCAGGAGATTCTGGCCTGGTGGGAGGACACGCTCGAGAAGCTCCAGGCCCGCGATTTCGGGGCGCTGGCGCGCCGGCTGGACTGGGTCCTGAAGCTGTACGTTCTCGAGCGGGCCATGGAACAGAGACCCGAACTGGACTGGGAGGCGCCGCAGATCAAGCACCTGGACCTGGTGTACTCCAGCCTGGACGCCGCCGAGGGCCTCTACTGGGCATACGAGCGCAGCGGCTCCGTCGAGCGCGTGGTGAGCGAAGAGCAGATCGAGCGCTTCACCCAGGAGCCCCCGGAGGACACGCGGGCCTGGACGCGGGCCATGCTGCTGCGCCGCGCCTCTGGCGAGGTGGCGGAGGTGGACTGGGACTCGATTCGCTTCAAAATCAGGGGCCGCAACTATTGGCCCACCTACCGGACGCTGGAGCTGGCCGACCCGCTGGGTTTCACCCGTGCCGAGGCGGAGCCGGCGTTCCTGGAGACCGAAACTCTCAGCCAGGCGCTCGACGCGCTGGATCCCGAGTGGGGTAAGTCTCCTGACTTGCCGTCGCGGGAGGAGGCCGGCAAGACGGGAGTCTTAACCTACATGCCAGGCGATGGTTTCAGACCTTCCTAGTGAATTGGGAGAAACGCATGCGATTCCGTGAGCTTTTTGGCGGTGACTTGACCGGAGGCGGCCCGCTGCAGGGTGACTCCGGCGGCGGCGAACTGAGCCGGTTGCGCCGGCAGGGAGAGGACTTTCTGGCGGCGGGCGACGAGGCCATCGACCGGGCGCTGTCCGGGAACTCCGAGGCGTTCATCACGGCGAACCGGCAGCACGGAGGCCAGTAGCAGTGGCGGAACGGCTGTTCGGGATCGAGACCGAGTACGCCGTCTCGGGCCTGGCGGGCAGCGCGGAACTGGAGCGGCAGGAACTGGTAGGCCGGCTCTTCGAGCTGGCCAAGACCGACTTGCCGCACCTGCCCGACCGCATGGGCAGCGGCATTTTTCTGGCGAACGGCGCGCGCTTCTACACCGACCTGGGGCTGCACCCGGAGGTGGCGACGCCGGAGTGCGCCAATCCCTGGGACGTGGTTCGCTACATCCAGGCCGGGGAACGAATGCTGGCGGGCTTGCTGAGGCGGCTCGAATCAGCCTACCCGGAGGGCGCCGAAGTAATGTGTTTTCGCGCCAACGTGGACTACAGCGGCACCAGGACCACCTGGGGCTGTCACGAGTCCTATCTGCACCGCGCGGAGCCGGCGTTGCTGCCCAAACAGATCATCCCGCACCTGGTGACGCGTCTGATCTACACCGGCGCCGGGGGCTTCAACCCGCTGACCGAAGGGCCGGAGCTCACGCTGTCGCCCCGCGCCCTCCACATCTCCAGGGTGATTTCCGGCGACTCGACCGACGACCGGGGCATCTTTCACACCAAGAACGAGTCGCTGAGCGGGGAAGGGTATCACCGCCTCCACGTGCTGTGCGGAGAAAGCCTGTGCTCGGAGACCGCGGCCTGGCTAAAGGTGGCGACAACCGCCCTGGTTGTGGCCATGATCGACGCCGGTCTCAAGCCCGGCGACGAGGTGGTGCTGGCCTCGCCGCTGGAGGCTCTGCGCGCCGTGGCAGCGGACCCGCAGTGCCGGGCGAAGCTCAAGCTGGCCGGCGGGGGCGAAGCCACGGCCCTGGACATACAGCTTCACTACTTGAGCCAGGCCGAGGCCCAGCTTGGCCAGGACTTCATGCCGCCCTGGGCCCCGGAGGCCTGCCGGCGCTGGTGGGCGGTGCTCGAGCAGCTTGAAGGCGCGCCGGATTCCGTGGCCACCAGCCTGGACTGGGCCATCAAGCGCGCCTTATTCGCCCGGCATGCGCGGCGCCGGGGAATGTCCCTGGAGATCCTGCCGGTCTGGAGCGAAGTGGTCCGCCAACTGAACGCCGCGCTCGAAGAGACCGAGTCCCGCGGGCGGTGGGTCGGCGTGGACTTCATCCTCAGTCCGGCCAGCCCGATTCTCGGGGAGGTGGCCCGCCTCACGCCCCACTTGAGGGAGCACGGGATCGAGTGGCAGGGCCTCAAGAGGTTCTTCGAGCTGGGGCGCGAGTTCTTCGAGATCGACATGCGCTTCGGGCAGCTTGGCGACAAAGGTATCTTTGGCGCCCTCGACCGGGCCGGTTCGCTGACGCACCGGGTGCCCGGCGTGGACAACATCGAGCACGCCATGGCCAACCCGCCGGCAGTCGGACGGGGCCGCCTGCGCGGAGAGGCGGTCCGTCGGCTGGCCGGCAACAACGGGCGATACCGCTGCGACTGGCGCGGCGTCTGGGACGATGGCCTGCGGCGCGTGCTGGACCTTTCCGACCCGTTCGCCGTCGAGGAGCAGTGGCAGGACCTGCCTCCGCCCCAGGAGGACGACGGGGATGAGTTGGTGGCGGATCTGCTGGGCCTCCATCTACCGCTGTCTCGCAGGCCGCGCCGCCGTGCGCCAGACGCGCCGCCGGTTCCGGATCGTTCCGCCTGAGGGGGTTTGCCGTGCTCAAGCTCGATGCTGAACTGGCCAACCGGCTGAGGGAGCTGCGGGTGCGCGTGGACGTGCCCGACGCCAACACCGTTTTCTTCCGCAACGTGCCCACCGACCCGCGCTTCTTCAACAAGCCGCGCACCAACCTGCTGCTCAAGCGTCCGCAGGAGGGCCTGCCGTTTGTGGTCTGCGTGGACGAGGATCTGGAGTACACCGGCGACGACGAGGCCGTGGTGCGCACCTTCCAGAGCGCGCACCGCCGCCAGGGGTGGCGGGTCCTTTTTGCGGGGAACGAAACGCGGGCGGATGTCCAACAGGTGGTCGGCGACGCGCTGGGCCTGCTGGGCGTCACGGCTGGCGAGCCGGCGCTGCCGCGGCCGCGTCCGGCTCGCGGCGGCGGCCTGGTGGCGGCCTTTGGCGCCGATCTGACGCGGCAGGTGCGCGAGGGGACGGCCCAGCTCACCCTGGGGCGCAGCGAGGAGATCGAGCGGGTGGTGGCGTGCCTGCTCCAGTGGCAGGCGCGCATGCCGTTGGTGAGCGGCCCTTCGGGGGTCGGCAAGACCAACCTGCTTCACGGGGTCGCGCGAAAGCTCAATGAATATCGGCCGGTGCTGCGCGTGGTGGCGGTTGACTTAGGGGCGGTGATGGCCGGCGTTCTGTTTGAAGCCGAGCGGGAGAATCTCCTGGCGGGGTTGCTGAAGGAGGCCGGGGGCGCGCCCGACACGGTAATGGCGCTCGAGCACGTGGAGCTGGCGGCCACCAGCCTGCCTTGCGGGCCCTTGCTGCTCGGTAGGGCCTTGGATGAGGGAGTGAGGCTGGCCGGGACGATGCTGCCGGAGTTCGTCGGGAAACTGGAAGTGTCGCCGCTGGCCCGCCGCCTGCACGTGGTGGATCTGCCGGAGCCCGGCCCGGCGGAGGCCGGGGAGGTGACCCAGGCGCTGCGCGAGAGGATCTCGGCGCACCACGGCGTGGCGATTGACGACGAGATGGTGAAGGCCGCGGTGGAAAGGTCGCTCAGCCTGGCGGGTCACCTGCCGGCCAAGGCCGTCACGCTGCTCGATGCCGCCGCCGCCGGCGCCGCGCTGGCGGGTTCAAGCCAGGTTGAACTGTACCACGTCTACGCGGCCGCGGGCCACTTCCGGCAGGTGGAGTAAGAGCCGGCCTTCACTTGCGCCCGGCCCTTGCCCGTACCGGTGGTCCAGCGCGTGGGAGGATGGCGAACTGAAGTTCGCCACGGCACGCTGAAGCGTGCGCCACGATGGCATTTTGGCAGGCCACGATATGGAGAAACTCCAGCAGCTTTCAGCGGACGAAGGCCGGCAGCGCGTAGGCGTAGAGTGTGGTCAGCAGGCCGATGGCCGAGGCCAGCAGGAAGCTGTGCGGAAGGGTGAAGCGGAACAGGCGTGACTCTTCGGAGGGCTTCATCTGGGTGGCCGCGGCGGCGACCGCGATGCTCTGAACGCTGATCATCTTTCCCATCACGCCGCCACTGGAGTTTGCGGAAGCCATGAGTATCGGGCTCAGGCCCAGGCGTTTGGCGGTGACTACCTGCAAGTTGCCGAACAGGGCGTTCGAGGAAGCGTCGGAGCCGGTCAGGAACACACCCATCCACCCCAACAAGGCGCTGAAGTACGGAAACAGTATGCCGGTAGCCGCGAAAGCCAACCCGAGCGTCGCGGTGGCCCCGCAGTAATTCATCAGAAAGGCCAATCCCAGAACCGAGGCAATGGTAACCAACGGCAGAAACATCTGCCGCAGCGTGCTGGCAAACACCTTGGCGAACGCATGCCAGCGGATGCCGGCAAAGGCCGCCGCCAGAATACTGGCCACCAGGCAGGCCGTGCCGGGGCAGGAGAGCCAGTCCAGCCGATAGACCGCCGCATACGGCGCCGGCGCAGAAACCACCGGCGGCATTCGCAGGACCTGGTTGTGGAGCGCCGGCCAGGCGATCGGGATGCTGGTGTTTCCGAGCATCGCACTGACGGGCTGCCAGCCCCACAGCAGCACGCAGCCGGCCAGCAGCATGTACGGCATCCACGCCCGCCAGACCTCCGAGGAAGGAAGCCGACCGGAGAACTCCGGCGGGAGCTCATTGGGGGCTTGGAAGAGACGGTCTTTGGGCCGCCAGACTCGGAGCAGGAAAACCAGGCAGGTGATAGCGGCGAGGGAAGCGAATATGTCGGTCAACTGCGGCCCAACCAGATTCGACACGGTGAACTGCACGGCGGCGAACGATACGCCGCACACCAGGGCCGCCGGAAACACGCCCTTGAGTCCTTTCCGTCCGGAGACAACCAATGTCAGGTACGCGGGTACACAGAGCGACAGCGGGGCGCAAATCCGACCGACGCCTGCGCTCAGGCGGGCGATCGGCAGGCCCGTGGTGACCGCCAGCGTGATGATGGGAGTGCCGATCGCCCCGAAAGCCACCGGCGCCGTGTTCGCCAGCAGGCAAATCCCGGCGGCTTGAAACCGGTCGAAACCCATGCCGGCCAGCATGGCCGCGCCGACGGCGACGGGAACGCCGGAGCCGGCTGCTCCTTCGATGAACGCGCCGAAGGCAAAGGCAATCAGCAAGGCCTGGAGCCGGCGATCCGCGGTGAGGCGCGCCAGCGAACTCTTGATGACCGCGAACTGCCCGGTTTCCAGTGTGAGCCGGTAAAGAAGAATCGCGTTAAACGTGATCCAGCCGATCGGCAGCAGGCCGAACGCCGCTCCGTACAACCCCGCCGAGATCGTCCTGGCGAGAGGCATGCCATAGGGCAGCCGGGCCACCAGGACGGCCGTCGCCAGAGCGGCCAGCGCCGAGATCCAGGCCGGCTTGCGCTTGACCGCCAAGAAGAAGAACAGCACGAGCATGGGCAGAGAGGCCGCGGCGGTGGACCAGGCGAGGCTGTGCGCCACGGGAGTGTAGTTCTGTGGCCAGATCATGAAACGTTTAGGACCGCGCCGGCGGCCGCTTCAGTTTCTGAAGCAGATACCTGGCGGCTTGCGCCGCAGCCTGGTCCGGATCGGGCTTCGGCAGGATCTCGGCGGTGAGGTAGCCGTCGTATCCGATGCCGGCCAGGATCTCGAAGATCTCGTCGAAAGGCAGGTGCCCCCAGCCGGGGGCGAGCCGGTTACTGTCCGCCACGTGGATGTAGCTGATCTCATCCCGCGCCGCCCAGAAAGCCTGCCGGAAAGAGGCGTCTTCGATGTTCATGTGAAAGAGGTCCGGCATCAGCTTTACGCACTTCCGCCCGGCTGCCCGGACAATTTCCAGGCCCTCCAGGCAGTTGTTGACGAAGTTGATCTCGTAGCGATTCACGGGCTCGACGACCAGCTCGACGCCGACCGCCTCGGCCACGTCGGCGCACCGGTCGAGGCAGGTCAGGTATCTTTGTCTGGCCGTCCCGGCGGTCTCACCTTCGTGAATCACTCCCCGGACACGGCCGGTATTCACCTTGGCCCCGAACTCCGCCGCCAGCCGGATCATTCCGATGATCCGGTCCACGGCCGCCTGACGGACGCCGGGATCCGGGTGCGTGAAGTAGAGACGGTCTGCCGCGAAGACCTGGCCCGAGGAGATACAGGGGATCTCCAGGCCGGTGGCGGCCAGCCGCCGCTTGACCTGCGGGACATCCACCTCCTCGGCCGAGAGCAGCGCCAGCTCGAGGCCGTCGTAACCCAGTGCGGCGGCCCGGTCCACCGAGCGGCAGAGGTCATCGCGGAACACCACAAAAGCGCTCGGCAGCGCGGCGGGACCCGCGACGGCAATGCCGATCTTCACCTGGGGCCTCCCGAGGTGAGCCGCATGGCCTCGGCTTCGATGTGCTCCGCGGAGATCCCGTACTTGCGCAGAAGCCCGAGGTAGTCGCCCGACTCCGCGAACGTGTCCTGGATGCCGAGCATGCGCATCTCGACCGGAGCGCGCTCCGCCAGCGCCTCGGCGACGGCGCTGCCCAGGCCGCCATAGATCGTGTGCTCCTCAACGGTGAGGACCTTCCGGGTCTTGCGGGCGGAGGCGGCGAGACTCTCGGCATCGATGGGCTTGATGGTTGAGACCTCCAGCAGGTCCACGGACACGCCCCGCGCCGCCAGCCGGTCGGCGGCTTCCAGGGCCATGAAGGTCGGAACGCCGCAGACGGCGATCGTGAGGTGGCATCCATCCCTCAACTTGCGCAGCTTCCCCAACTCCAGAGGCGCCGCGTCGGCAAACAGCACCGGGGTGGGATTCCGGCAGATCCGGATGAAGGTCGGGCCGTCCCGCTTCAGTGCCGCTTCGAGCGCCTGGCGCACTTCGATGGTATCCGCGGGCACGATGACCGTCAGGTTCGGCATGGCGCGCATGACCGAGAGGTCCGCGATGGACTGGTGACTAACTCCGTCATAGGAATCGGACAGTCCCGCGTAACTGCCCGCTAAGATCACCGGCAGGTTGTTGTAACAGACCATGTTCCCCACTTGCTCGGCGCCCTTCAAAGCGATGAAGAGCGCGAAGGTGCTGACCACCGGCCGCAGGCCGCACGTCGCCAGGCCGGCCGCGATGTCCACCATGTTCGCTTCGGCCACCCCGACGTTGAAAGAGCGCTCCGGGTACCGCTCCCCGAACGCCGCCGTGCGGGTGCTGGTGGCGACGTCCGCATCCAGAACGACCATCTCGGGGTAATCCGGCGCCAGGGCGAGGAGCGCCTCCCCAAACGCCTCGCGCATGGCGCCGCAAGCTGCGCTCATAGCAGGTCCTCCAGCCGCCGCAGAGTCTCCAGGAGCTCCTGCCGCGCTCTCTGGTAGCTCTCGTCGTCGATGACTGCGCCGTGCCAGTAGGCGTTGTCCTCCATGAAGGAAACGCCCCGCCCCTTGTGCGTCCTGTAGATCACGGCCACCGGCCACCGGGACTGGCTCTTGATCCAGTCAAAAGAATCGAGCACTTCGGCGGCGCCGTTTCCGTCGTAGAGCTGGGGCGCCACGTTCCAGTTGAACGCGCGAAGCTTCTCCGGCAGCGGGTCCAGAGGCATGATTTCCTCGCTGGGCCCGTCGAGCTGGACCTTGTTGTAATCGATGAGCGCCACCAGGCGCTGGGGGCGGAACTTGGCGGCGGCCATGATGGCTTCCCAGGTCTGGCCTTCGTTGAGGTCGCCGTCGCCCAGAAGGACGTAGCTCCACCACTCCTTCCTCAGCACCCGGGCGGCGAGCGCCATTCCTAACGCTACCGACAGGCCGTGGCCCAAGGACCCTGTGGACATATCGACGCCCGGGGTCGTCAGCATCGAGGGGTGTCCCTGGAGCCGGCTGTTGAGCTGCCTGAACGTGGCCAGCTCCGCAGGCTCGAAGAAGCCCCGGCTGGCGAGGATCGCATACAACATGCACGAGGCATGGCCCTTGCTGACGACCAGCCGGTCGCGGTCCGGCCAGGCCGGGTCCTCCGGGCGCACGCTCATCGCGTCAAAGTAGAGTCCGGCCAGCAGCTCGGCCGCGGAGGCTGCTCCGCCCCAGTGCCCGGTCCCCACGTCGTGCAACACGTCCAGTACAGTTACCCGGCACTCCTGCGCCAGGTACTGGATCATGGCGGCCTTCTTCTTCCGATTCCTCTCCTCGAGTATGGCCTGGGGGTAGTTGACGAATGGGCGGCAGGGCTCAGGCGCGCCGCGGCAGGGCTGCGTCGGGAACGGCGGGCTGGATGTGCTTGGGGTTGCCACGCGCTTCATGTTGGCTGCCGGGCTCTCCGCAGCAGTGAGCTTCAGTCTAACGCAGTTTCCTTGTGTGCGCGAACCTCGAAGCACTCTTTGCCACGGATCCAGCGGCAAGGACACGTCTGGACGAGCTGCGACGCGGCATCGCGTGAGTTTTCACGGCGACAGCAGGATTCAGAAGTAGAACTTCACTGCTATCTGGATGAAGCGGGGGGTGTATCCGGAGCGGCCCGTGGCCACGTCCAGGTAGCCCCAGCGGTCCGAGGTATAGGCCTGGCGCATCCGGTAGAGCTTGAGGCCGTCGGGAGTGGTGATGTCGAACGAGTTCGGGTTCATCGAGTAGAAGCCGGCGGGCAACCGGATGTGGAAGAAGTTCCGGGACAGCGTCCCCGTTCCGGGAATCCGCGCGCTGGTAATGATGGCATTGATCTGCGCGAGCGTCGCGGCGCCCTGCGCAGCCGAGCGCGCGGGCCTTCCGGAGGCGGCCGCGGCCCAGGCGTCATACTCCGCGTTGCTGATGGTCGATTCGCTCGGTGCGGCGAAGATCTCCCCGGCGTCTTCGAGCCTTCCGGTTCGGAAGACGGGGTGATTGAACACGTTGATGGCATCGACGCGGAATTGCAGCCGGCGTTTGCCTTCGCCGCCCAGCGAGAAGTTCTTCTGCGCCGAGAGATCCAGGAAGCGCTGCGTCGGGCCGCGCGCGCCGTCGAAGGTGCGCGGCGCGTTGCCCAGCGTGGCCTTGAGCGGTCGCTCGAAGGCCGCGGGGTTGTAGTAAGGCTCGCAGCCCGCACCGATGGGGCACGCGCGGCTCCAGTTCGGATTCAGCAGGGGCACGCCGGAAACCACGTCCGGGCGGATGGCGCGCGCGTTCCCCGAGACCCCGAACCCGTTGTCGTCGCGCAGCACCACTACCATGGGTATGCCGCCCTGAATGCGTCCGATCCCGCTGAGGCTCCAGCCGCCGACCATGGCATCCATCCAGCCGGGCGCGCTTCGCAGGAAGCTGCGCCGGCGGCCGAAGGGCAGGTCGTAGAGGGAGGAGACGCTGAAGGCGTGTTTGATATCGAAGGTCGAAACCGAGCGGTCCAGAAAACGCGGAGCGCCGAAGTTCACGTGTCCGGGGGAGCGGACGTTCAGGTTGACAAAACGCACGTCTCCCGCGTCGGAAGCTTCATCGATGCTTTTACCGAAGGTGTAGTTGGCTAGGTAGGAAAGACCTTTGGTGTGCCGTCGCTGGACTCTGAGGGTGGCCGCGTGGCGGATGCTGTTGGCCGAGGAGTCGTACGCCTGCGTTAAACCTTGGTCACTGCTGTCCGGCTAAAATTTCCTAGCGGCTCGTAAGGCTCTTCAGAGCAATA
>CAYGVJ010000173.1:0-10379 GCA_964353255.1 uncultured Solibacteraceae bacterium
AAGGGGATTGTCACCCGCAGGCCTACGGTGTATACTCACCTGGACAAGGCGTTCAACGTGGTAATCCCGGCCGACCTACGGTCCACCATCCCGAAGCTGGGGAAATGTAGCCGTTGGTGCCGCTTGCAGGGGCCTCGCAACCGCCGCACTCCGGAGAACGCAGTCCAACAGGAGGTAACAATGCCGGGAAGTTCGTGTTTGCTGAGACGTGCATTACTGCTGTTCGTTGCGGCCGCCTGCTTCGCGGGCAGCGTCTCTGCCGGGCCGCTCCTTTACGCAATCGGGCCGGACTCGACTGGGTCAGGGCCGGGGGGGTTCTACTCGATTACGACCGTGGGGACGGCAACCTGGCTGTTCGACTTCAGCGATCCCACACTGGGGTTCAACGGCGGGCTGGCGTTCAATCCCGGGGACAACCTGTTCTACGCCATCGCCAACGACAGCCTCGGCAACTCCAGTCTAGTTTCCTTCGGCGGCGGGGGAGGAGGAGCCTTCACGACGATTGGCCCGCTGGGCCAGGGCTTCATGTCCGGGCTGGCCTACAACTCTTCGGACGGCTACCTGTACGGCGTCTCGAGCGACTTGTTGGGCCAGTCCAGCCTGAGCCGGATCGACCTGTCGGGCTCGGTTGCCCTGATCGGCGTCTTGGGGACGGGCTTTTACGGGGGGCTGACCTTCCGTCCCTCCGACAGCCTGCTCTACGGTTTCTCGGGCGACCCGGGCGGGGTCCAGCGCGAATTCCAATCCATTGATCCGACGACGGCGGTCGCCACGTGGCTGTTCGAACTGGGGGACGGCTCGGCGTCCTTCAGCGGCGGTGTGGCCTTCCGTCCGCAGGACGGTCTGTTCTACGTGATCTCCAACGACGGGTCGGGTTCGACGCTGCAAACGCTGACGCTTGCCGGAACACTAACACCGATCTCGCCCATTGGCGGTGGCTTCTGGAACGTCGGCCTGGCAGCCGCTACACCCATTCCGGAACCGTCTTTGTGGCTGCCGCTGGCGGCGGCGCTGATGGCGGGGTTGCTGGTGAGGATGCGGGCGCGGGCACGCTGACTGGCTTCACACGATTTCTCAGACACTTCTCGAGGAGGGAAGAAAAATGCGCACACTTGCACGCACAGGCATTCTGGCGCTGATCACGGTCGTGTTCAGCGCCTCGGCATTGGCACAATACTCCCAGCCCGTCCGGGATGTGGAGAATCCAGCGCGCACTCCGTTCTGGGGGTATGCTAGCGGAACGATCGGGATCAACGTTGCCAACGTGCTATTGAATGTGGGTACGATCCCATCCGGGCAGCGGCTGGTGATCGAGCATGTGGGGGTGCACTGCACGGCGGATGCGGACGACAACATGTCGGTGGTTTACATCTACGCGAACAAGAAGACCGGACCTTCTGCCTGGACGATCTATCCGGCTCCGCTCGTGGTGCACAAGCAAGGGAATAACTACATCGGGAAAGGCAGTTGGACTGTATCTCAACCAGTGCGGCTGTATTCAGACGGCGGGGGCGACGCGACCTGTGTCTCCGTGTACCACAGCAAGATCGGCGCGACCGCGTCCTGCTGGACGTTCGTCTCCGGCTACACCCTCAGCACGCCGTGAGGTGAAGCTGCCTGGCTGAAGTGGCAGCGGCGCCGGGACCGGCAAGCGGCCATGTTCCAGGGCGATTTGTGTGCGCGCCCAAGGCTGCGACAAGGAGGAGGATGGGAAGGCTGCCCTTGAGCCTCTTGGCGGTTCTGGCGCTGCCGCTCGTGCTCCCGCCCCGCGGGCACGGGAGGCAGCCAATCACTGGAGGTCAGCTTTGGCCACATTTTCTCGGGCCGGGACTCGCTTGGCGAACCCGAGCGGGGGATCTGGGGACAGGGTGAGTTGTATTTGTACGTGGCGAAGGCCGGCTCATCGGAATCAGGGCCGCGCGTCATTATCGAGCAGACCGCCAGCAACGTACTGCGCCTGCCGGTGGTGGTCAAGAAAGCGGATTCCGCGGGTCAATAGCGCCGGCGCGGAGGCCTGCGCCACGAGAACCAATTCCGCGTGGCCTTCGCCATCGCCAACATCGGATCGTTCGGCACGCTGAAGAAGCAGGAGCGGTTGTTCTGAGTGGGGAAAGAAAGCCGGCTTGACAGCCCGCCCAGAGGGCGCCTGGCAAGTCAGGAGACTTACCCTACTGGTCGCTGTACTCTTCCAGAGTGTCCTCCAGCACCACCAGTTCGACGCCGGCCTGGCGGAACATCTCGCGCGTGTCCTGGGCGGCATGGTAGCGGCGCTGCGCCACCACCCGCTTGATGCCCACGCTGATGATCAGCATGGCGCAGACGCGGCAGGGCTCCATTCTGGCGTACAGCGTGGCCCCCTCCAGCGCAGTCCCGTAACGGGCCGCCTGGCAGATGGCGTTCTGCTCGGCGTGCGTGGTGCGGACGCAGTGCTGACACACATTGTCGTCCTCATCGATTACCTTCCGGAGCAGGTGCCCGACTTCGTCGCAGTGCGGCAGCCCGGGCGGCGAGCCTACGTACCCGGTGGCCATGATGCGCTTGTCCTTGACAATGATGCAGCCGCTGCGGCCGCGGTCGCAGGTGGCGCGCTTGGCCACCTCCTGGGTCAGGCCGATGAAGTACTCATCCCAACTGGGGCGCTGGTGAGCCATGGTGGTTCATTCTACCGCGACTACTCGACGATCAGACGGTCCAGGTCCACGTAGTAGTCGCGCGAGGCGGCATTCTTGCGGGGCAGAACCCGCACTTCGAGCGCGTGGCTCCCGGGAGCAAGCCCGTCGAACGTGGCGCGGGCCTGCCAGGAGGTGGCGCGCGAGTACAGGTCCAGCGTGCCCCGGCTCACGTCGTCCAGAATCACCTCAGCCATGCCGCGGTTGAAGGCCTTGGTGTAGACGTAGGTGACGCGCGTTCCGGTGAAGGTCAGCCGGAAAGTGGCGCCGGGAGTATTGGTGTGCGTGATGGAACCGCCGGCCGCGCGCGGGAATCCAGTGCCCCGCATCCAGGGGCCCGAGTAGGAGACTTGCGGGCTCGTGTCGTCGTAGCTCCCGGCCCCCGCCGGCGGCGTGACCACGGTCGGCCGCGGCGCCTCCCGCAACCGGCCGACATGGACGCCGCGGCAGGCGTGTTCGGGGACCACAAACTGGTCGAGAAAGGCCTCCAGCGGCACGTAGCTGATCACGACGCCGCTCTCCTTGGCGGGGACGACGAAGAAACGTATTCCCAGGTCGCTCATCAAGCGCAAGCAGTCCACTGCGGAACCCGCCGTGCGCAGGCGCTGGAGGAACGCCTCGCTGTGCCAGAAAGTGCTGTAAGCCGGCCCGTTCAGACCCGCGATCTGGTTGCTCTCGACGAAAAGCACCGGGGCGCCCGGATGCGTGCGGTTGAGGTACTCAACGAGTTTCCGGCGCGGCGCGTGGTAGTCGATATAGCGCTGCGCCTCCTCCCGCCAGCGCAGCGGGTTAAGACAGAAATCCTTGTGGTACCAGTTAGAGGCAGGCAGGAAGTAGATATTGAGCGGCAAAGTTGCCAGCGCCGCGACCCAAACGGTTCGACTAAGGCGCCGGTCAAGCGCGGGCAGGCGGGCCAGCATTAGGGCGATGGGAATCATCAGCAGCGGCAGCGCCGGGTACAAGTAGCGCAGATAGGCCGGAAAGGGGAACGTGAAAGCGAAAGCGGCCGCGGAAACCGCCAACGCGACCCACCCCAAGTACGACCATTCGCGTCGCAACAGCACGAGGCTCAAGGGCACGAGCAGAAGGTAGTGGAAACCCAGGGCGCCGTCCTGGCTCTCCAGGAACCGGTGCGAGGCGAATGTGAGCTGGTAGAGAGCGTCCAGCCCGAGCGAAGAGGTGAAGCGCGGGTCAACCAGCGACGCGGTGGAATCGAAATGCGGCGACTTGAACACCGCGTTCAGAAAGGGGAACACCGGGTTGCCGGTCTTGAGATATGCCGTGACGTAGGGCGGCGCCGCAAAAGCGAAGAAGCACGCCAGAGCCAGCAGTCCTCCGGCGATGGCCCCCGCTCTGCGCCGGCGCCACGCCTCGACAAGCGCGAACACAGCCACCGGAACGACCATCGCCAGCGCGCCGTACTTGGTGGCTACGGCAGCGCCCGCTAGCGCAGCAGCCGTACACAGCCAAGCAGCCGCGCCGCTCTCGCGATACCGCCAGAGCGCCAGCACGCCACCGAACACCAGCGCTGCCCAGAGATTCTCCGCCAGGAGCGCGCCGGTCTCAAGTTGAACGATCGGGCTGGAAGCGAACAGCGCCACCACCAGCAGAGCCGGCCCCGCAGCCAGCCACCGCCGCGCCGCCAGATAGAGCAGCGCCACAAGCAGCCCCAGCAGGCTGAAGTTGAGCAGCCGCGCCGCATACTCTCCGCCGAGCACGTAGACCGCCGTGTTGCCCCAGTCGGCATTCATCGGCATGACCGCCCAGGCCAGATTCCGGAAGTCAAAACCCCACTGATGATGAACCGCGACGGAGGACGGAACCACGAGGTGCATGGCCAGGCCGTCGGCGCTGACCTCGGGCTTCAGAGCAACCAGCCAGTGCGTCGCCAGCACGAATAGCGCGATCGCCAGCAGCGCATATTCGGACCGGCTCCCCAGGGTCACGGGTCGGAACAGGCTCGCGCAGCGTCTCAGACACGCCGCCGTGTTGCGCGGGCGCGACAGGATAGGAACGGCCAGCCCCGCCAGGTAAATCGTCGGATAATTCACCGGAAAATGCACTGCCAGGCCCACCAGCCACACGTAGATGCTCACGCCGGCTAACAGCGCCAACAGGTCGTCCAGGGCCGTTTCGGCGTGACGTCCCAGCAGCAGCCTGCCGAGCGCGAAGCAGGAGAACAGGAAAAACAGAACCGCCAGCAAGGCGAGGGGGCCGGCCGTGGCCGCAGTGTAAAAGAGCACGGCGAGCAGCGCCATCGGCGCCACCCAGCGCGGCCGCCAGCGGATAACCGCCAGAAAGAGGCCCGCAAAGCCGGCGGCGAACAGAAGCAGCCGCTGGAGCCCGGTCCAGTCCCACACCGGCTGCGCGAACAGCCCTTCCACTGAGAAGCCGTAGGCCGAGACGGCCACCAGAAAGCCGAGGCCCATCCACAGCGCGATGCGTTGTACGCGGGCCGTCATCGCCTGCGGGCGCTCCGCTTTTCCGGCTCGACCACTGAGAATCGCAGCTTGCGCTCGACGGCGTCAGCGCGGTCCAGCCGCACCGTGACCTCGTCTCCGATCGAGAACGCGCGGCGCGTGCGCTGGCCCACGATCCGCCGCGTGTTTTCCTGGTAGCCGTAACGGTCGCCGGGCAGGGTGTCTATCGGCACCAGCCCCTCGACGAACAGATCCTCCAACTCGACAAAGAAACCGAAGCGCGCGGTGCTGATGATGAGCGCCTTGAACTCGTCCCCCAAGCGCTCGGTCATGAACTTGACTTTCTTCCACTCGACCAGCTCGCGCTCGGCCTCGGCGGCGCGACGCTCGGCCAAGGAGGATTCGTCGGCGATCAGCTCCACTGACAGGCCATGGGCCTGTCCTACCAAGGCGCGGTGGACCATCAGGTCGGGGTAGCGGCGGATGGGCGAGGTGAAGTGGGTGTAGGTCTTGGCGGCCAGGGCGAAATGGCCGACGTTCTGCGGGCTGTAGCGCGCCTGCATGAGGGAACGCAGCATCAGGTAACTCAGGATGCGCTCCTCGGGGCGGCCCTCGAGGCGGTCCAGAAGCTTCTGGTAGTGGCGCGGCGTGATCCGCAGGCCGGAATCCGCAAGCACGATGTCCTTGCGCACCGTGCCGCCGTCGCGCCGGCGGTCCACCACCGGAAAGCGTTTGACCGGGATAGGCCCCACGCCCAGCGAGTGACCGAAGTGCACAGCGATTTCTTCGAACTCGAGCACCCGCTGCGGCTCCGGCGGCTCGTGGATGCGGTAGAGCGTGGGAACCCGGGCGTGTTCCAGGTGCGCGGCCACGGCCTGGTTGGCCGCCAGCATGAATTCCTCAATGATCCGGTGGGCGATGTTGCGCGGAGCGCGCGTGACGCCGGTCATCTCGCCCCACTCGTCGAACTCGATGAGCGGCTCGGGCAGGTCGAAGTCGATCGAGCCGCGGCGCCGGCGCTGGCGGTTCAGCACCAGAGCCAGCTCGCGCATCAAGGCGAAGCGCTCGGCCAAGTGAGCGTAGCGGGCGCGGCGGCCAGCATCGCCTTCCAGCACCAGGTGCACGTCCGTGTAAGTCATCCGCTCGACGCTCCGGATGACGCCGCGCGTGGACTCCTGCGAGAGCACCTCGCCACGGTGGTCGATTTCGAGCATCACCGAGACCACCAGGCGGTCACAGTGGGGCTTGAGCGAGCAGAGTTCGGTCGAGAGCTCCAGCGGCAGCATGGGTATGGCGCGGTCGGGGAAGTAGACGCTGGTGCCGCGCAAGCGGGCCTCCCGGTCAATGGGCGTGCCGGGCTGCACGTAGTAGCTGACGTCGGCGATGTGGACGTGCAGCAGGTAGTTGCCGTTGGCGGCGCGGTCCACCCAGACGGCGTCGTCAAAGTCGCGGGCCGTCTCGCCGTCGATCGTCACCACGTCCATGCCGCGAAAATCGGTGCGCCCGGCCAGGTCAGCCGCTGGCACGGTCGCCGGGAAGCTCTGCGCCTGTTCAAGCACCTCGGGCGGGAAGCGGTGCGGAAGCCGGTGCTTGCGGATCACGACCTCGACATCGATGCCGAAGTCCTCCGGGTAGCCCAGCACCTCGATTACCCTTCCGATGGCGGCGCCGGACGCGGGGGACTTAACCAGCGCGACGTGGACGATCATCCCGTCCAGCTCGCGCGCGTCGCGGATCTCGACCGCCGTTGTGCCCACACGGTCGCGCGCGCCGCCGGCGTCGGGGCTCTCCAGGCCCTGTGGGATCTCGATGCGCTTCCCGAACCCCTCTTCCAGCGGCAGGACGTAGTTGCCCCGGCGGGTCGAGCGGAACTCGCCCACTACGGTGGGACGCGCACCGGCAGTGGCGGAGCGAGGCACACCCTCAGTCCAGGAACTCGACCCGGTACTCCTCGATGACCGGGTTGGAAAGCACCTCGCGGGCGATCTGGTCCATCTCCGCCTCAGCCTGCTGGCGGCCGACGGCCGCCAGGGTGATGTCGAAGAACTTGCCTTGCCGGACGCTGGCGATGCTCGCATGGCCCAGACTGTTCAACGCCGACCAGATGGTCTGGCCCTGGGGATCAAGCACCGTGGGCTTCAAGGAGACATAAACGCGGACTCTCATGCTGCAACCATTGTAATCTCGGGGCGCGCCGCGCCGCCTCCGCCTGCTACACTATCTCTCTCAGCCGTTCTTGTCGAGGAGACCGGGCCGGAGTGAAGCTCTGTATATTATCCAGCGGCAGTTCCGCTAACTCCACCTTCCTGGCCTCCCGCCAGACGCGCATCCTCATCGACGCCGGGCTGAGCCGCCGCGAGGTCTCCAATCGGCTCGCCTCCATCGGCGAGCGGCTGGAAGGGCTGGACGCCATCCTGATCACCCACGAGCACACCGATCACATTCTGGGCCTGGGGCCCCTGGCCCGGAAGCTCGACATCCCGGTCTACATGACGCACCGCACCGCGCCGGCGGTCGCCTGGGAGGACTACACGCCCAAGCTGGTCACCTTTCAGGCCGGCACGCGCCTGGAGATCGGCGACCTGGAGATCGACACCTTCACCATCCCCCATGACGCCGCCGACCCGGTGGGCTACTGCGTGCGCTGCCAGGGCATCAAGATCGGGGTGGTCACCGACCTGGGCTACATGCCGGAGTCCATCAAGTACCATCTGCGTGGGACGCACCTGCTGGTGCTGGAATCCAACCACGACCTCGAAATGCTCAAAGTAGGGCCCTATCCCTGGTGGGTGAAGCAGCGCGTGATGAGCCGGAACGGCCACCTCTCCAACGATACGGCCTCCGACTTCATCCTCCGGGACATGGACTCCTCGACCGCCATGCTCATCCTGGGGCACCTGAGCCGGCACAACAACCATCCCGAGCTGGCCCGCCTGGTGGCGACACAGGCCCTGAGCCAGCGCGGCCTGCCCACCCGCCTGGTGGTGGCCGAACACGGCCGGCAGACGGAGGTCTTTGAACTGTGATCGCAAGATACGCGCGTCCGGAGATGGGCCGCATCTGGAGCGAGGACAACAAGTACCGCACCTGGCTGGAGGTGGAGCTGGCGGCCGCCGAGGTGCTGGCGGAGGCCGGCGAGGCGCCGGCGGAAGCCGCGCGGCTGCTGCGCGAGCACGCGCGGTTCGACCCGGCGCGCATCGCCGAGATCGAGCGCGTGGTCAAGCACGACGTGGTGGCCTTCACCACCGCCGTGGCCGAAAGCATGGCCGCGGCGGGCCAGGCGGACGCCGCGCGCTGGCTGCACTACGGGCTGACCTCCTACGACGTGGTTGACACCGCCCTGGCGCTACAGGTGCAGCAGGCCTCCACGCTGATTCTGGAAGGCCTGGAGCGGCTGCGGGAGACCCTGAAGGAGCGCGCGCTGGAGTTCAAACACACCGTGCACGTCGGGCGGACCCATGGCGTCCACGCCGAGCCCATCACCTTCGGGCTGAAGCTGGCCCTGTGGTACGACGAAGCGAACCGGAATCTCGCACGCCTTAGGGCCGCCTCCGAGGAGATGGCTGTAGGCAAGATCTCCGGCGCAGTGGGCAACTGCTCGCGTTTCCACCCCCAGATCGAAGAGCGCATCTGCGCCCGCCTGGGGCTCAAGGTGGCGCCCATCTCTTCGCAGGTGATCTCGCGGGACCGGCACGCGCATTGGGTCTCGACGCTGGCACTGGTGGCCGCCCTGCTCGAGAAAATCGCCCTCGAAGTGCGCCATCTCCAGCGCACCGAGGTGCGCGAGGCCGAGGAAGCCTTCACCGCCGGCCAGAAGGGCAGCTCGGTCATGCCGCACAAGCGCAACCCGGTGACCTGCGAGCAGATCTGCGGGCTGGCGCGCGTGATCCGGGCCAACGTCCAGGCGGCCTTCGAGAACATCGCGCTGTGGCACGAGCGCGACATCTCGCATTCCTCGGTCGAGCGCGTGATCCTGCCGGATTCGGCCATCCTAACCGACTACCTGCTGGCGCGCACCAGCGACTTGGTGCGGCACATGCGCGTGGACACGGAGCGGATGCGGCGCAACCTCGAACTCACCCGCGGCCTGATCTTCTCCGGCCAGCTCCTCAACGATCTGGCCGCCGCGGGGATGCTCCGCGAGACCGCCTACCGCATCGTGCAGGACCACGCCATGCGCGCCTGGGACAAGGGCGCGGATTTCCGCGCGGCCATCGAGGCCGACCCCGAGGTCCGCGCGGTGCTCAGCCCGGAGCAGATCGCCCGGAGCTTTTCGCTCGAGCGCCAGCTTCGCCACGTGGACGCGATCTTCGCCCGCCTGGGTTTGTGATCCCAACGGACAGAGAGCAGCCATCAAAAACAAGAAAAGCCCATGACACGTCCTCTGTTCACCTCGTTGATTGTATTCACCTGCGCGGTTTCGCTGGCCGAGACGAACTATCTCTTCCGGAAGCCGGCGCTGAGCCGCAGCCACATCGTCTTTTCTTTCGCCGGAGACTTGTGGAGCGTCTCCCGTGAGGGCGGCGACGCCAAGCGCCTCACCACCGGACCGGGCGTCGAGACCGATCCGGTCTTCTCTCCGGACGGTTCTCAGATCGCCTTCACTGGCGAATACGACGGCAACACCGACTTGTTCGTCATGCCGGCATCCGGCGGCACTCCCAAACGGCTGACCTATCATCCTGGCGAGGATGGGGCCGTGGGCTGGACCCCGGACGGCAAGCGCGTGCTGTTCAGCTCGGCTCGCGCCGCCGCCATGGACGGATGGATCCCAATGCTGTACACGATCCCGCTGGAGGGTGGATTTCCGCACGAGATTCCGCTCCCCATCGCCGTCGAGGGTTCCTACTCGCCGGACGGCTCCCACCTGGCATACGTTCCGGTTCTCCAGTGGCAGCAGGCCTGGAAGCGTTACCGGGGCGGGCAGACCAAGAAGATCTGGATCGCCGATCTTTCCGACTCCAGCGTAGTTGCGCTTCCACGCGAAAACTCGAACGACTTCAACCCGATGTGGATCGGCGACCGGATCTACTTCCTCTCCGACCGCAGCGGCCCGGTCTCGCTGTTCTGCTACGACACGCGCTCCCGGCAGGTCAAGCAGCTCATCGAGAATCGCGGACTCGATTTCAAGTCCGCCTCCGCCGGTCCCGGCGCCATCGTCTACGAGCAGTTCGGCTCGCTCCACCTCTACGACCTCGCCTCCGGCAGGACCACCCCGGTTGAAGTCCGCCTGGCGGGCGATCTTCCGGAAGTGCGGCCGCGTTTCGTCAATGTCGGCAAGCGGCTGCGC
>CAYGVJ010000174.1:0-10213 GCA_964353255.1 uncultured Solibacteraceae bacterium
GCCAGACCGTTTCCTGGAGCAGGGAAGCTCGCTGAAACAGCTCGTAGCTGCCCAGTGGAATCTCCCGGTGGTGCTGACGGCTCCGCACCCGTGGGCGCGCAATCGGCACGCGCTGGCCCTCGATAATGCAAAAGCCTTCCTCCGTCCCCCAGCGGTAGGCGCCGCGGCCGGCGTCCGGTCGCGAGCGCTTGCCGACCAGTTCCTCGACCTCGGCTTCCATGACGGTTTGAATGAAAACCTTGCCAACGCTGCGTAATAGCTCGCCCAGGCTCCTATGGGCCAGTTCCACGATCTCCGTCGTGGGAAACGCGAACTGGATGGGGTTGGGATTGGCCGAAGCCCAGCGCTGAAACTGCTGGGCTGCGCGCAGCTTCGTGATCTGGTATCGTTTCTTCACGCGACTCTCCTTTTCTTGGCAGAAAACTTGCCCGAGCCTACCATGGCTCGGGGGAGAGTCGCTCAACTTTCAACGATCAACCGGACATCCCCTTTGCAGTCACGTCTCCGGCCGGTTTGTTTATGCCCTGTTTTCAATGAATTACGGCGGCCCGCAGGCTCGCCGCGCACCCGCTGGGGCTGCGCTGGGATCGCACGACGGAGTACGGTCCAGTCCCTGATTCATTCCTTGCGCAGACCCCGTCAGAACCCTTCCATGCTGCCCACCCGCTCTCGACCGAGAGCGTACCGCCCAACACGCCGAACTCCCTCTTGACCAACTGCACAGCCGTGGAGGCTGGCGGCGCTACTTCCGTGCGCCGCGTACCCGACCGCCGAAGCATACTGCACACTGGTGCCAGCGTTCGTTGCCTGATCCCGCAGCATTAAGCGAGCCGCACCGCAGAGTTACAGGCGCTCGCCCGCCCCCCGGCGCCAAGGGGGGAGCGCGGTGCGCCGGCGGCGCCCGCCGAAAGGTTCGTCGGCATCCAAATGGGGCCTCACAGCATGCTGGACGAAGGCATCGACCGGGTGCTGGATCTGCTCCAGGAAGCGGCGATCAACTCAGTGTTGGTGTACAGCCACACCTACTACACCGCCGACGGGATCCGCAGAAAACGAGTCCCTGCTGTCCTGGCGCCGGATCATGGAATCCCCGTGCGGGACTTGAACAGTCGCAACCTGCCCTACGTCTGGGTAAGGCATCACGAGGAGTATTTCAAGGAGACGGTCCTCCGTCACCTGCCGCCCGACCCGCGTCAGGAGTATGCCAGTCACGACCTGTTTGCCGAGATGCTGGAGCCCTGCCGCAAACGGGGCATGAAGCTGTACGCCCGGATCCTGGAGCCATACACGATGGAGATGGCAGGGCTTCTGGCGAATTGGGTGAAGGTGCTGACGGTGGATGCTTATGGTCGTCCAGGCCGGCTCCCGTGTTTCAACAACCCCGACTATCGAAATTTCTGGCTGGCCACTGCCGAGGACATGTTCAAGAGCTACCAACTGGATGGGTTCCAGTTCGGCGGGGAGCGGGTCGGCCCGCTCTCGAATCTGATCGCCAGCGGCATTGCACCCTACTGCTTCTGCCAATACTGCCGCGCCAAGGGGCGGGACAAGGGCATTGACGCGGAGCGGGCCCGGGAGGGGATGAAGGAGCTTCATGGTTTCATCGCTGTCGATCTGCTGCGGAACAACACCCTCCCGGTGGACGGCGTGATGACCACCGTGATGCGCCACTTCTTCCGCTACCCGGAAATCCTGGCCTGGGAGCGGCTCTGGCGGGAATCAAAGGAAGGCTTCTTCGGGAGCATGTTTGGCGCCGTCAAGGCGATCAAACCCACGGTGGATGTCGGCGAGCACGTTGACCATCCCGGGACGACGTTTGACCTGTTCTACCGCGCGGTCATGGGTTACCAGGAGATGGCCGACTACATGGATTTTATCAAGCTCATCCTCTACCATGACATTGCCGGGCCGCGAACCCGAAGTATGTTCCTGGACCGCTTGCAGAGGACGCTACTGAAGGAGCTGTCCGAGCAGCAGTCGCTGGATCTGTTCTACACGCTCAAGGGTTACGACAAGAAGGTCGAGCCCAAGCTGGAGGAACTGGACAAACGAGGGCTCGGAGCCGATTACGTCTACCGCGAGACCCGGCGGTGCGTTCAGGCGGTAGCGGGAAAGGCCAAGGTCTATTCTGGCATCGGGATCGACATTCCGCACAACAACCAGACGTTCTCGAGCACTCCGGAGGGGGTGTACGAGGCGACGCGGAGGGCCTTTGAGGCCGGCGCGAGCGGCGTCCTGATTTCGCGGGAATATGACGAGATGCGGCTACCGAACCTGCGCGCGGTGGGCCGCGCAGTGCGTGAGCTACCCAAAGCCGGCGCCTGAAGGAGAGTGGAATGAGACAACAGAACAGCCGAGATGTGTCCCGGCGAAGGTTCCTGCCCATCGGCGTGGTCGCGGCCGGGCCGGCGGCGTTGGCGGGGAAAGGCGCGAACGTCTGGGGAGAGGCGCCGGCGGTCCGAGCCGCCTCCCGGTACCCGGTGCTCGAAACGGTGGACGTGTTGGTGGCAGGCGGCGGCCCGGCGGGCATCGGAGCGGCGCTGGGGGCAGCCCGCACGGGCGCCAAGACCCTGCTGGTAGAGAACCATTCTTTCTTCGGCGGCGTGGCCGCCTGGTCGCTGGGAATGCAGATGAACCAGATGCGTCCCTTCGCCAAGCCGCGCTCGGCGGTCCACGAACTGCTGGTGAGCAAGCTGACAGCCTATGGCGACCAGGCGGTGAGGCTGGGCACGCACGAGTTGTGGTGCAACGTCGAGTACCTGAAGGTGGCGATTCTCGATGCCCTGGATGAAGTGGGCGCGCGGTACCTGGTTCACGTGCGCGCGGCGGATGCGCTGGTGGAGGGCAACCGGGTGACCGGCGTGGTCATCGCGACCAAGCGCGGCTTGATGGTGGTCCGGGCCAAGGCCGTGGTGGACTGCACCGGCGATGCCGACGTGACCTACTACGCCGGCGCCGAGACGATGACCGAGCCCGACCGGCTGATGCCGATGACCTTGGCCCTGGTCCTGACCAATATCGACACGGCCAAGACGCAACCCGCGGAAGTTTCGGCTGCTATCCGCAGCGCGAAAAAGAGGTACCCGTTGATTCCATCGGGTTTCGTGGAGGTCAAGCAGGTTGCCCACAGCGGCAGTTGGTGGATTAACCACGCTGGAACTGCGGATATGGGCCGCGTGGACGCCACCGATCCGGCCGAGCGCACCAAAGCCGAATGCGCCAGCCGCCGGCAGGCGCTCCAGATGATCCAGGCCCTGCGCGAATCGGAGAATCCGAGCCTCCGACAGATTCAGTGGATCGATGGCGGGCCGCAGGTGAGCGTCCGCGAGACGCGTCGTGTCAAGGGGGTATACGTGCTCACCGAAGAGGATGCCATGAGCGGCCGGCGCTTTGAGGACACCATCGCCTGGCGCAGCGGATTCCTGGATTCCGGGGGAGAGAAGGGCGCCAAGTTCGTCAAGATGAAGGTCCACGACGTGCCTTACCGCGCCATCCTGCCGGAGAAGCTCGAGGGCCTCCTGGTGGGCGGGCGATGCATCTCGGCGACCCACTTCGGCGCCGCCGCCGGCAAGAGCATGGGCAACTGCATGGCCACCGGCCACGCGGCGGGCCTGGCCGCTGCCATGGCCGCGAAGAAGGGGATCGTACCCCGCGAGCTGAAGGTGCAGGAGCTCCAGGAGCGGCTGCGTGCCGACGGCGTGAGCTTCGACGTCGCGGACCGCGAGCAAAAGGACTTACAGCTCTGACGCCCAGGGCCGGCCTCGCCAGCGCCGGAACAGGAGTGCTACCATCACAGGTTGTACCCGAGGTGACTTGTGAGAAAGCTCAGCGGCTCCATTCCCCTCCTTCTGCTGTGCACGCTGCTGGTCACGGCCCAGGCGCAGGTGCGGGATTCTCTTCCGGTTCCCGACCTGCCCGGCTACAGGACCTTGAAGTGTGACCTCCACTTGCACACCGTCTTCTCCGACGGCGAAGTGTGGCCCACCACCCGGATCGCGGAAGCCTTCCGCGACGGCCTGGACGCCATCTCGCTGACCGACCACGGCACCTACCATCCCCACGAAAAGGACGTCGGCTCGGACGCCGCGCGGCCGCACGAGCTGGCGCGCGCGCAGGCCGAACGGATGGGCATAATCCTGATCCCCGGCATCGAAGTCAACGAGGGCGACACGCACGCCAACGTGCTGTTCCCCACTGACCCCAATGCTCTGCACGGCAACAACCTCCAGGAGGTCCTGCGGCGCGCCCGCCAGCAGGACGCTTTCGTCTTCTGGAACCACCCCGGATGGAAACAGAAGCCGGACTGGTTCCCGCTGATCGCGGCATGTTACGACGAGAAGCTGATCCAGGGCGTCGAGCTGGTCAACGGTTCCACGTTCTATCCCGAAGTGTTCCCGTGGATCGAGGAGAAGAAGCTCACCATTCTGGCCACGAGCGACCTCCATGCGCCCTTGGCGCCCGGGCGCACCCGGCCCCTCACCCTGGTCTTTGCCCGGACGGCTGACGCCTCAGGGATCAGGGAGGCGCTGCTGGCCCGCCGCACAGTTGCCTGGATGGGCGGCGAAGTGTGGGGCGCCGAAGAACACCTGCGCGGTCTGTGGCAGGGCGCCGTCAAGCTGGAGAACCCCGCGCTGAGTTGGCTTCCGGGGATACCGGGAGTGGTCCTCCGCCTGCGCAACTCCTCCGCCATCCCCTTCCGTTTTCGGATCCTCCGCGCGCCGGCCTGGCTTGCGGCCAGGGACGGCGAGGTCCGCGAGGAAAAGACCGCCGGGGTGCCGGTGACAATCCGCAAGGACATCCCGGCCGGCCGACACCAGCTCGAGCTGGAACTGGAGATTACCAATCTGCATGTGGCGCCGGGGCGCAATCTGACCGTCCGGCTGCCTTTCACGCTAGAGGTGGGTAAAAGTTAGAATAGAGTCTGTCGAGAGGAAAGCTGCAACATGTCTGAGATCAATCATCCTGTGAATCGTAGAGACTTCATGCGGAACGCCGCCGGCGTGGGCGCGACCCTGGGTCTGGCGAGCCACGCCCTAGCGGCAAAGCCCAAGCCCAAGAAGGCCGTCAGCAGCCGGGTCATCGGGGCTAACGACCGCATCAACGTGGGCGTGATCGGCGTCGGGGGCCGCGGCACTTACGTGGGGCGCGCCTTCGCCGGCGTCGGCAAGGAGAGGAATCCCTGCCAGATCGTCGCGGTCTGCGACGTCTACCAGAAACGCGTCGATGAGAACCGGGAGGTCCACAAGTGCGACGGGTACCTGGACTACCGCGAGCTGCTCGCCCGCGGCGACATCGACGCGGTCATCATCGCCACCCCCGACCACTGGCACGCCCGGATGGCGCTGGAGGCGATGGACATCGGCAAGGACGTCTACGTCGAGAAACCCATGTGCCACACCATCCCCGAGGTGCGGCAACTGATCGACAGAGTCAGGCAGACCGGGCGCGTCCTCGAAGTCGGCTCCCAAACCACTTCCGCCGATCAGTGGTGGAAGGCCAAGAAGGCCATCGCCGATGGCGCCATCGGGCAGATGATCATGAGCCAGGGATCCTACCACCGCAACTCCCGCGAGGGCGAGTGGAACTGGAAGATCGACCCCGCTGCCGGCCCCTCCGGCAAGGGCCCCAACTACATCGACTGGAAGATGTGGCTGGGCCCGGCGGCCAACCGCCCCTGGGACGCCGACCGCTTCTTCCGCTTCCGCAAGTACTGGGATTACTCCGGGGGCACTGCCACGGACCTGTTCTTCCACGTGGCCGCCCCGCTCAATATCTGCTGGAGCGAGCCGCAGTTTCCATACAAGGTGATGGCGGGCGGCATCAACACCACCTTCAAAGACGGGCGCGACGTGCCCGACACCTACCACCTGATCGCCGAGTACGTCAAAGGGCACACCGTGGTGCTCACTTCCTCGATGGCCAACTCACAGCACATCCCGGGGCTGATCCGCGGGCACCTGGGCACTATCGTCATGGTCGAGCACGGCATGTTCGAAGGGCGCACCGACAACATCATCCTGCGTCCCGAGAGGCGCGTCATCGACGACGCTTACAAGGCCAAGTTCGGCGCCGACGAGGTGAAGATTCCGGTCGATAAGAAGGAGCCGATGACCGCCCACGTGGACAGCTTCCTGGCTTGCGTGCGCAGCCGGCAGAAGCCCACGCTGGACGTGGAGACCGCGGCCCGCGCCCAGGTGCTGATCACCATGTCGGTCCAGAGCTACCGCGAGGGCCGCATCCTGTACTTCGACGAGCGGGCCTTCAAAGTCGTCACCAAGCCGCCGAGAGTGTGAGGCGCGCGGCGGCGCTTCGTCTTCCACGCCGACGGCTCCGGGGCGGAAGGGGGGACTCCGCCTCGGTCCGTGGTAGCATGTGTGTATGGTGCGTACAAATCTTGTGCTTGATAGGGACCTGCTCGAGCAGGCCACCCACACCCTGGGGGTGAAGACCTACTCGGCCGCTGTTAACACAGCCCTCGCGGAGGTCCTGCGCATCCGTAAGATTCAGGCTCTCCCCCAGTTCTTCGGGCATGGCCTCTGGCGCGGCAACTTGTCCGAGATGCGGGAAGACCGGCCCCGGCGGCGTACCAGGAACCGCCGATGATTCTGGTGGACACCTCGGTTTGGATCGAACTGCTGAACGGGCATGTGGCCCGAACAGTCGCGCCAGACGACCTCGTCCAGTTCGTCACCTGCGGGCCGGTGGTGCAGGAAGTTCTCCAGGGTTTGCGGGATAGGCCCGCCAGCGAAGCCTTCCGGGAAGCTTTCCTGGCGCTGCCGCGCTTGAGCGATCCCCTGCCCCTGTCCCTGTTTCTGGAAGCCGCCGAGATCTACCGCCTGGGGCGCCGGAAGGGTTGCACGATTCGCTCTTCGACCGACTGCCTGATCGCGGCCATCGCCATCCAAAACCGCGTTCCGGTCTGGCACAAAGACCGGGATTACACCGCCATCGCACGCTTCACGAGCCTGGAAACGCTGGACTGGTAGGGGCCAGGCATGCCTCGCCCCTACTGCTTCTTGCGGAACGCGATCCCCAGCTCGCGCAACTGCCGCTCCGGGACCGGCGCGGGCGCGTCGCACATCAGGTCGGCGCCCTTGGCGGTCTTGGGGAAGGGGATCACGTCGCGGATGCTGGTCTCGCCGGCCAGCAGCATCACCAGTCGGTCGAAGCCCAAGGCGATGCCGCCGTGCGGCGGCGCGCCGTACTCCAGCGCCTCGAGCAGGAACCCGAACCGCTCCCGGGCTTCCTCCTGGCCGAAGCCCAGCGCCTCGAACACCTTCGCCTGCACGTCCCGGCGGTGAATTCGAATTGAGCCCGAGCCGATCTCGACCCCGTTCAAGACCACATCGTAGGAATTGGCGCGGCAGCGCGCCGGGTCGGTGAGCAGCTTGTCGAGATCCTCATCGTGCGGGGAAGTGAAGGGGTGGTGGGCCGCCATCCAACGCTGCTCTTCCTCGCTCCACTCGAACATCGGGAAGTCGGTCACCCAGAGGAATCGGAAATCCGCGGGGTCGAGCAGACCGTGCCGGTCATTGTACTTCTGCCCAGCCAAGAGGCGCAGTTGCCCGCAGGCCATGAGCGCCACCTCCTCGGGCCGGTGCCCCTGGGGAGAGCCGGCCCAGCCGGCCAGGATGAGCAGATCCTCCTCGCCGGCCCCGGCGCGAGCGCGCACTTCGGCCATCGCTCCGGGGAAATCGCGCTCCAGCCGCTTCGGATCGTCGTACACCCGCAGGCCGCGCTGGGCGCCGAAATCCTTCAGCTCGTCGCGCTCCTTGCGGCTGAGCGCGCCGGTCTTCGGGATCCGGATCGCCGCCAGAGGCAGGCCCTCGGTCGTCAGCCCAGCGCCGGGGAACAGATCCTCGACGCAGTGGAAGGGAGGCAGCCGCAGGTCCGGCTTGTCTGTGCCGTAGCTGCGCATGGCCTCGGCGTGGGTCAAACGCGGGAACGGGATCCGGACCTGGCGGCCCGCCACCGCCCAGATCTTCTGAAGCAGCGGCTCGACCACCTCGAAAACGCGCTCCTGCTGCGGGAAGGACATCTCCAGGTCGATCTGGGTGAACTCCGGCTGGCGGTCGGCGCGGAGGTCCTCGTCGCGGAAGCAGCGCACGATCTGGAAGTACTTGTCGAAGCCGCTGATCATGAAGAGCTGCTTGAAAAGTTGCGGCGACTGCGGCAAAGCGTAGAAGCAGCCCGGCTGGATCCGGCTGGGCACCAGGTAGTCGCGCGCGCCCTCCGGGGTCGAGCGCGTCATGAAAGGCGTCTCGAGCTCCAGGAAGCCCTGCGAGTAAAGGAATTCGCGCACCGCGAAAGAGACCCGCGAGCGCAGGATGATGTTGCGCCGCATGCGCGGCCGGCGCAGGTCCAGGTAGCGATACTTCAGCCGCGTCTCCTCGGCCACTTCGACGGTCTCTTCCATAGGAAAGGGCGGCACGCGGGAGTCGCTGAGGATCCACAGCTTCTCGGGGACCAGCTCGACCTCCCCGGTGGCAATGCCGGGATTAACCGTCTCCGGGGTGCGCAGCGTCACAGGCCCTTCCACGGCGACCACGTACTCCGAGCGGAGCAGCTCCGCCTTGGCGTGAACGGCCGGGTCGGCGTCAGCGTGGAAAACCACCTGGGCGACGCCATCGCGGTCGCGCAGGTGGATGAAGATCACGCCGCCCAGGTCGCGCCGGCGATGCACCCAGCCCATCAACACCGCGCGGGCACCGGCGTGTGCAGCCCGCAGCTCCCCGCAGGTGTGCGTGCGGCGCAACTCTCCCAACAGGTCCAGGGGCGGACCGGCGGTTCCCTGTTTCTCTGCGCCTTCGTTCATCGTCGTCTAGGTTCCACGCTCGAACTTCGTCAGCAGTTGCTCCCGGGTGAGGCTTTCCTGTTCCCCGCTGGCCATGTTCCTCAGCGTCCAGGTTCCGGCGGCCAATTCGTCATCGCCCACAATCAGCGCCCAGGGCGCCGCGAGCTTGTTGGCCAGTTCGAGACTGCGCTTCAGGCGGCCCTCCTCGCCCACTTCGACCGCCACGCCGCGGCGGCGCAACTCGCGCGCCAGCCGCACGGCCTCGCCAAACGCGGCTGCTCCCAGCGCCGCCACGTAGACGTCCACCGCCGGCCGGCGCGGGGCGAGAGCCGTCTCCTCCAGCGCCATCACCAGCCGGTCCTCCCCGATCGAGAAGCCGATTCCCGGCGAGTGCACCGTCGAGCCCAGGGCCTCCGCCAGCCCGTCGTACCGCCCCCCGCCCAACACCGAGTTCTGCGCCCCCAGCGCGCCGTGCACAATCTCGAAGGTGGTCCGCATATAGTAGTCCAGGCCCCGCACCAGCCGCGGGCGAAGCTCGAAAGCAATCTGGCGGTCTGACAAGTAGCGCCGCACCCCCTCAAAGTGCGCCGCGCACTCGCCGCACAGACGCTCCGCGATCGTGGGGAGCTTCTCAATCACCGGCTGGTCTTCGGGAACTTTGCAGTCCAGCACCCGAAGCGGATTCGTTTCCGCGCGGCGCCGGCAGTCGGCACACAAGCCGGAGACGACCCCCCGCAGCCGCTCGCGCAGCTCGCCCACGTATTCCCGCCGGCACCGCGCGCACCCCACCGAGTTCAGCAGCACCTGGAAGCGCTCCAGGCCCGCCTGGGCCAGCACCTCCACGGCCAGCTCGATAATCTCGGCGTCCACCGCCGGCGCCTGCGACCCGATGGCCTCCGCCCCGATCTGGTAGAACTGCCGGTAGCGGCCTTTCTGCGGGCGCTCCCGACGGAACATCGGCCCCAGATAGTAGAGCTTCGCCAGGCCCGGCCGCTGGTCGAGCCGGTGCTCGAGGTAGGCGCGAATCACCGAGGCGGTGGCTTCGGGCCGCAGCGTCAGGGAGGCGCCGTCGCGGTCCTGGAAGCTGTACATCTCCTTGGTCACGATGTCGGTCTCTTCACCCACCCCGCGCGCGAACAGGAGTGTCTCCTCGAAGATGGGCGTCCGAATCTCCTGGTAGTTGTAGACGCGAAAGACCTGGCGCGCCACCTCTTCAACGTGATTCCAAACCGCGGTAGCGGGTGGCAGCAGGTCGCGCGTTCCCTTAACCGCGCGAATCATGAGTGCCGAGTGAAGCTACCATGTTAGCACGGCCCCGGCCATGGCCGTGAGGCCTGGCCCTCCCCCAGTTTGGACGGGCAAGCCCGTAATCCGTACGTAGCGAGGGATTGCCTGGGCGGGACGCCCAGTGGCGTAGTG
>CAYGVJ010000175.1:0-10179 GCA_964353255.1 uncultured Solibacteraceae bacterium
CCTCGGCCTCGATGCCGCCCACGCCCCAGCCCAGCACGCCCAGGCCGTTGATCATGGTGGTGTGGGAATCGGTGCCCACTAGCGTGTCCGGGTAGGCCGCCCAGACGCTCTCGCGTTGGGCTCGGAAGACGACCGAGGCCAGGTATTCGAGGTTGATCTGGTGGATGATGCCGGTATCGGGCGGGACTACGCGCAGGTTCCGGAATGCCGACTGCCCCCAGCGGAGGAAGGCGTAGCGCTCCCGATTGCGCTGGTACTCGAGCAGCGCGTTCAGCCCGAAGGCATCCGGGCTGCCGAAGTAGTCCACCGAGACCGAGTGGTCGATGACCAGGTCGGCGGGGATGAGCGGGTTGGCGCGACGCGGGTCGGCGCCCATCTTCTTGAGGGCGTCGCGCATGGCGGCCAGATCCACTACGCAGGGCACGCCGGTGAAGTCCTGGAGCAGCACGCGGGCGGGCATGAAACTGATCTCCCGTTCGCCGCGTCCCGTCCAGTTGGCCAGGAAGCGGATGTCGTCCGCGCTGACCGTGCGGCCGTTTTCGTGCCGCAGCAGGTTCTCCAGCAGAACCTTGATCGAGTAGGGAAGCCGGGCGGCCTGGGGCAGCGCTGCCAGGCGGTGGATTTCGTAGGTGCGCTCGCCCACGCGCAAGAGGGACTTCGAGCCGAAACTGTTGTGGGTTGCCATCGACCGCTATTTTACACGGGCACGAATGCCTGTGCCACCGGTAGCACAGGCTTTCCAGCCTGTGTGCCGTGGGCTACTTCACAATCACGGGTAGCGAGGAGAAGGCGCTCATGCCGATAACCCGAAGCGCGATCGCGGAAACCAGCGTGTCGGAGCTACAGTCCAGCGTCCCTCGTTTGCCAGCCAGAAGCGGGAACAAATAGCCGGCCCAGTGGCCCAGCGGATTCAAGGCGGGGATCGGGACCGCGTTCGGGATTACCGTCCCCGCCTGGTCGCGTGCCGCGCAGCTTATGTGCGCCATGGCGCTCGGGTTCAGGTTGCTGATCGCGAGACCGGTATAGAAAGGCGCATTGGCCGGGGCGAACGTGGTCGCGTCAAACGGGACCAAGAAACTCGAGTAGCCGCCGCTCGCGGCCACTCCCGCCTCGTAGAAATTACCCTCCGCCGGGGCGCGCCGGAACAGACTGTGCACTGTGACGGAAGCATCCGCGGTAACCAGCCCCCAGCCGCCTGTTGTCGGCCAAGCCGGGATGGCGAATTCCATGTAGAACATGCCCTGCGAAGGCACGCTGCTGTTCAAGATGCTGATGGTGCTCGGAAACCCAAGGCCCCCGAACGGCAACGCCAGGCTGCTGCCATCGTCGCCGTAGAAAGCAACTGAGAATTGCTGGGCCTGGGTACCGGAGTTCGTGACGAACAAGCCGGTCGTCCACTCATTGCCGAACGCCAGGTGGGGCAGCGCCCGGATGACGCACGAGGCCGAACCGCCGCAGGCCGAGGAGTCTGTCTGGCGGATCGGCACGGAGACCCCACCGACGGAGACAAACGCCGTTCGCGGTCCGCCGGGACTGGGATCCGCAACCAGAGCGATCTCGGCGGAGCCCGCGCCGCTGGCGCTGCCGGAGATGGTCAGCCAGCCGGGAAGGCCCGAGAGATTCCACGAACACCCGGGATCTGTGTGGATGGTGAGCTTCACCTGGCCACCCGAAGCGGCCACGCCCAGGTCGCTGGTGCTGACCGCGTACGAGCACGAGGGTGGGGACGTGGGAGTCAGAACGCGAACGCGGTGGTTGCCCGCATCGGCTAGATAGACTCTGCCGGTTGCATCCACGGCCGGGCCAGCCGGGCTGTCGAGCTGGGCGCTGGTGGCCGGGCCGCCGTCGCCGGAGTAGCCCTGGGTCCCGGTGCCCGCCACCGTCGAGATCGTCCCGCCCGGCGTCACCTTGCGGATCCGATCGTTGTTAATAGCCGCAATGTACAGGTTGCCGCTGGAGTCCACGGCTACATTGTGCGGCGAGCCAAACCCGGCGCTGGTGGCCGGACCTCCGTCGCCGGAGTGGCCTGCGGTCCCGTTGCCCGCTACCGTCGAGATCGTTCCGCCCGGCGTCACCTTGCGGACGCGACCGTTAGAAAAGTCCGCAATGTACAGGTTGCCGCTGGAGTCCACGCTTACGCCAGTCGGCCAGTTGAGCTGGGCGCTGGTGGCCGGGCCTCCGTCGCCGGAGTAACCTCCGGTCCCAGTGCCCGCCACCGTCCCGATATTCCCGAGCGGCCCCACCCTGCGGATGCGGTTGTTGTTGGTGTCCGCGATGTACAGATTGCCGCTGGAGTCCACCGCTACCCCCTGCGGGTCCCTGAGCTGGGCGCTGGTGGCCGGACCTCCATCGCCGGAATATCCCGCGGTCCCAGTGCCCGCCACCGTCGAGATCGTCCCGCCCGGCGTCACCTTGCGGATGCGCTGGTTCTGGGTGTCCGCAATGTACAGGTTGCCGCTGGAGTCCACGGCCACGGCACCGGGGCGGTTGAGTCGGGCGCTGGTAGCCGGCCCTCCGTCGCCGGAGTAGCCCGCGGTCCCGGTGCCCGCCAGGGTGTTGATGGTGTAGGTCTGGCCCTCAGCCGCAGCCGCCAGGATGAACACGCAAACCAGAGCGCGTAGCAGTCGCATGACGAACCCTCCTTGGACACCGTCTTCTGCTCAGGAAGAGCCTAACAGAAAGCCTGCTCGATTTCCAGACGATCGAGTCCGAACTGCTACATGTACTCCGGCACTTCGATGCCCAGCACGTCCAGGGTGCGCTCGAGCTGCGCGCGGAAGTACTCGGTGAGCCACAGCAAGAAGGTTCGCTTCTCGCGGTCCGGCTCGGCCAGGACCGGGTACTGGTGATAGAAGTTGGCGAACGCCTGGGCCATCTGGAAGGCGTACTTGGCCACGTGCGCCGGCTCGCCGGAGGCCACCGCGCTCTGAAGAGCGGCGTCGAGCTTTGAGGCGGCCAGAAGCAGTTGCCAGGAGTCCTCGTGGGCGAGTTGCCGGCCCAGGGCCGCGGCGTCCAATTCGCCGGCGAAGTCCGGGACGGCCTGGCCGCGCTCGGCCAGTTTGCGGAAGATGCTGCGGGCACGCACGGCGGCGTACTGCACATACGGGCCGGTTTCGCCTTCGAAGCTCAGCGCTTCCTGGAAATCGAAGGCAATGATGGCATTGCGCGTGTACTTCAGCATGAAGTAGCGCAGCGCGCCCACGGCGATCTGGGTGGCGATCCGCCGCTGCTTCTCGGGCGGGTCTTCGGGGTGGCGTGAAGCCACCTCCCCGAGCGCCTCTTCGACGAGCCGGTCGATCAGATCGTCGGCCTTCACCCCCAGGCCCTTGCGACCGGACACCTCGACATGGGAGCGCCGGCGGTCCTCCTCGGCCAGCGCCAGGCCCAACTGCGTCGCGCAGCGCTGCGACAGCGCCACTATCTCGTAGGAGAAGTGAGTCGAGCATTCGGCCTGCTCGGTGTAGCCCAGCGCCCGCAGCCCGGCCACCACCACGTCCTGCAAGTAGGACTGGCGCGAGTCGATCACGTTGTAGACGCGTGTGCCGTGGCCGAAGACGGGCGGCGCCTGCTCGCCGGCCCCCGCGCTCGTCACCCAGAGCCGGTGACCGTTGGGGTACTCCATCAGGGGCCGGTAGTAGAAGTCCTTGCCGAGCAGGCCGAACTTCCAGAGCTGGTAGGCAATGTCCTTGCCCACGTAGGTGACCGTGCCGTTGGAGCGGACGATGACCTTGCTGTCTTCGCTGGCGGCGTCGCCGGAGTATGCCGCGCCGGGCATCACCCAGCAGCCGGCGTTCTTTCCCTCCGTCTCCAGGTAGATGGCGCCGCGCTGGCGGAGCAACTCGAAGGCCGCGGCCCAGAACTTCAGGCGCAGAATCTCGCTCTCGCGCGGCAGCACGTCGTAGAAGATGCCCAGCCGCCACATGGTGGCCAGGTGCGCGCGCATCACCGCCTCGGAGACCAGCTCCGCCAGCCGCGCCGCCGTCCCCTGGCCGGCCTCGATGGCGTGCAGAGCCTCCTCCCGCCAGGCGAGGGCCTGGGGATGCTCGTGGTAGTGCGCCGAGACCCGCGCGTAGAGGTCCCAGCAGAGGTAGTCGAATCGCTGGGCGCCGTCAGCGATCAGCCGCTCGACTTCCTCCGGCGTCTTGTTCTCCAGGTGCTCGAAGCCCACCACCACGTCGGCCACCTGCACCCCGGTGTTGTCGATGTAGTTCTGGACTTCGACCGTGTGTCCCAGGGCGCGCAACATGCGGGCGAAGGTGTCGCCCAGCACGGCGTTGCGCAGGTGCCCGATGTGCGCGGCCTTATTGGGGTTGATGTTGGTGTGCTCGACGATGATCTTGCCCGGCGGGACACGCTTCAGCTTGTCGTGCCCCTTGAGAGCGTGGTACGCGTAGCAACCCCGGTCGAAGCGCAGGTTGACATAGCCGTTCCCCGCGACCTCGACCGACGCCACGCCCTCGATCGGCCCCAGCGCCGCGGCCAGCTCCTGAGCAATGGCTTTGGGCGGACGCCGCAGCTCCTTGGCGAGTTGGAAGGCTATGCTCAGCCCCAGGTCGCCGAATTCCGGCTGCTTCGGCTCCCCGGCAGTGACCCGCATCTCGACGCCGTAGCGCTGCTTGACGCGCGCTGCCACGATCTCGCGGATGCGGTCCTCAAGTTGATGAAACACCAGAGAAAAGTATAGCAGCCAGGAGGCCGGAGACCCGCCTCAGTCAGTTTTCACCTGCGACTGAGAACACCAAAGGCGCCCGGAGGCAAACGCAGGACCCAGCTCCGAGGCCGCGTGCCGACAGCAATATCGACAGGTTCTTCTCTACGCCAGGCGTCTGCGACGCCAAAGAGCCAAACCCGCCAGGGCAGTGCCCAGCAGAACGACCGTGGCTGGCTCCGGAATGTCGCTGCCCGGATCCAGATCGCTGTAAAAGTTGTAGACGTTGTCGCCGGCCGTGTAGGTTGTGGGTGGTGCGGTTTCGAGGAAGTACGTGGGAGTCCGGTTATGCAAATAGTTGCCCCCGTACATTCCGGTGAGCACGTCGTTCAAGCTGAACGGATCCCCCGGCTGAAAGAGCGGGTCGGAGAAAAGCTGCACGCTGGTCTCCAGGAACAACGCAACGTCGCTCCAGTTCGAGGGGTCTTGATTGCCGGGCGTCTCGAGCAGGATGAGGTACCCCGAGAGTACCAACGACGGCAGGGCGACGGCTGGAGGGCGTTCCGTGAGGTTACCAGCCAGGTCAAGCTCGTAAAGCCAGCACGTAAGGCCGGGACTGGGGTTGTTCAACACACACTGCGACAGGGGGGCCGGCTGCCCGAAGGCGGAGCCGGAAACCAGCATCAGGACGAGAATCGAAAACAAGCAACACAGAATTGTTCTTTTCATGGGTGTCTTCCGATAGCGCCTAAACATTATAAGGCACGTGCCCAAGAGGTGGCAAAACTTTTTTGCGTGGCGGTCCCAAAAGAGGTACTAGTACTCGCCGCCGCCACCCCCTCGATCGGCCCCTGCGCCGCGGGGCGCTTCCGTGATAGGCTCCTTTCTCATGACCAAGAATCGATTGCTGGCTGAGATGACGGCCGAGTTCCTCGGCACGCTGGTGTTGATCGCGTTTGGGGCGGGGGCGGTCGCCATGGTGGTGCTGTTCTCGACCGGCGCGCCCGGCGAAGTAGTGCACGGCGGGTGGACGAACATCACCCTCGGCTGGGGGTTGGGAGTGGCCATGGGCGTTCTTGTGGCCGGCCGGGTGAGCGGGGCTCACTTGAATCCCGCTATCACGCTGGCCCTAGCCGTTTTCCGCGGCTTCCCCTGGTTGAAGGTGATTCCGTACACACTGGCCCAGACCGCCGGGGCCTTTGCCGGGGCCGCATTGGTGTTCTGGAACTACCGGCCCGCCTTCGAAAAGGCCGACCCGCAGCTTGACCATACGGCCAAGATCTTCGCCACCTTCCCGGCGTTTCCCCAGTTGCCGTGGGCGGGGTTCCTGGATCAGGTCATCGGAACCGCTTTGCTAGTGCTGCTGGTTTTCGCCATCGTCGATGAGCGCAACTTCCTGGCAGGCAACCTGGCTCCCCTGCTGATCGGGTTGGCGGTAGTGGCCATTGGCATTTCTTTTGGCGGCCTGCACGGCTATGCGATTAACCCCGCACGGGACTTCGGCCCGCGGCTGCTCACGGTTCTGGCGGGCTTCAAGAACAATGGGCTCACGGACGGGGCCGTCTGGTGGGTCCCGATCGCCGGTCCCCTCGTGGGCGGGCTGGCCGGGGCGGCGCTTTACGACGGCGGCATCCGGCGTTGGCTTCCTAAGACTTGAGGGAACCCGGAAGACCCCTCCACAGCGTATAATGGAAGTTCCCCCCGCCGTGGAACCGGAAGGGACGCCATGTTTCTCAGTACCCAGGAGATGGAGCGCGGGAGGGTGCGTTTCTCGGAGACGTTTTCGCCGGGGCCCAGCGAGTTCTTTGGTGAGCAAATCCGCCAAGCCGGTCCACTAGAAGTTGAGGGGACCGCCGAGCTGTCCGGCGCCACCATGGAGATTCGGGTGCGGGGCCGGTTTAGGGTGCGCATGGAAGCTGATTGCGATCGCTGTCTGGAGCAGGTCGATTTCCCCATCGACACCGATTTCGAGTTATGCTATCTGCCGGCCTCTTCTCTGAGCGAGGACGAGGAGGTCGAGCTGGAGGCGATCGATGCCCAGGCGGGTTTTTACGAGGGTATGGGCCTGGAACTGGCTGACGTGTTGCGGGAGCAGATCTTGCTGCTGCTGCCCATGCAGCGGCTGTGCCGCCAGGACTGCCGGGGCATCTGCCCGGTCTGCGGGCGAAACCGGAACCAGGCGCTCTGCGACTGCCACGAAGAAGCGCGCGACGACCGGTGGATGAAACTGCGGGAGTTGTAGTTATAGAATAGGGAGTCTTATGCCGAATCCGAAACGACGACACTCGGTGCGCCGCACCGCCAACCGGCGGGCGCACGACGGCTTGCGCGCCGCGGGGAAGTCCGAGTGTCCTAACTGCCACGAACCGAAGCTGCCGCACCGGGTGTGCCCGCACTGCGGCCAGTACAAGGGGCGTGAAGTGATCGAAGTGGCAGAAAAGTAGGGGGCGAACTCTCGACTCGACATGGTTACCATCGCTGTAGATGCCATGGGTGGCGACACCGCTCCCAAGGCTGAAGTCGAAGGGGCAATCCGGGCCGCCAAGAGCCTGAATGTTCACATCATCCTGGTGGGCCGGGAAGACGTCGTCAACTCGGAGCTGGCGCAGCACCGCGAGGCCCGAAAGCTGCCGATCGAGGTCGTGCATGCCAGCGAGCAGGTGACCATGCAAGACGGCGCGGCGCGGGCGTTGCGCACCAAGCGCGACAGTTCCATCCGCGTAGCCTCCCGCCTGGTGCATGAAGGCAAGGCCCAGGGCTGGGTTTCGGCAGGCAACACCGGAGCCATCATGGCCACCGCCAAGATGGTTCACGGCGTGCTGCCCGGGGTGGATCGTCCGGCGCTGGCCAGCGCCTTTCCCACGCTCCGGGGCACGCCCTCGGTGATGATCGACGTGGGCGCGAACGTGGACTGCTCGCCGCGCATGCTGGCCCAGTTCGCGGTCATGGGCGACATCTACGCCCGGATCCTGCTGCGGCACGGAGACCCGCGTGTGGCCCTGCTCTCCATCGGCGAGGAGGAGCACAAGGGCAACGACCTGACGCGGAGCGCTGCGCCGTTGCTGAAGAGCCTGCCCCTGAATTTCATCGGCAACGTCGAGGGCCGCGACCTGTTCACCGGCGCGGCCGACGTGATCGTCTGCGACGGCTTCACCGGCAACGTGGCCTTGAAGGTGAGCGAGGGCATGGCGGAGGTCGTCCGCAAGCTCCTGCAGGATTCCCTCAAGGTCACCCTCAAGCGCCAGATCGGCTACCTGCTGTCCCGGCCCGCCTTCCGCGACTTCCGCAAGAAGGTGGACTACACCGAGTACGGCGGAGCCCCGCTGCTGGGCATCCGGGGCGTCTGTATCATCTGCCACGGCCGCTCCAACGGGATGGCCGTCAAGAACGCCGTCCGCCTGGCGGCCGAGTTTATCGAAGCCCAGATCACCCAGCGCATCGAAACGGAGTTGTCGGCTTGGGCGGCTTCGATGGAAACCGTCAAAGTCATCTGAAGTGCCCCGCTGGTCTGTCATTGCTCTGTGGCTTTGCGCGGCCGGCGCCGGAGCCTCCCAGCCGCTGAATCCCGTCCAGTGGAGTCTGGGCCTGGAGCCTGCCCGAGCTGCCCCTGGCAGCAGGGTTCTGGCGCGCCTCAGTGCCCGGGTCGAGCCTGGGTGGCATCTCTATTCACTCTCGACGCCCAACGGCGGGCCGCTGCCGACGACGATCGCTCTGGCGCCACATGCGGCGGTGAGCTCGGTGCGGACGTATCAGCCGGCGCCCACGCGCACCTTCGACCCGAACTTCAACTTAGAGACGGAAACCTATGAAAAGCAAGCCGATTTCCTGCTGGAGGCCGCCCTGGATGCGGGCGCTTCCGCAGGCGTCGTCGAGCTGGAGGCCCGTATGAGGTTTCAGTGCTGCAACGACAAGATGTGCCTGCCGCCGCGCAGGGTCACAGCCCTGGCCAGCCTGGTGATAGACCCGGCAGCGTCGCCGGTTCAGGTGGCCATTCCTGCCGGCTACACCGAGTTCGTTCCCAGCGTACCTGCCGCGCCGGGCAAGCCCGCGCCGGCCCGCACTGGACAGGTCCAAGGGCTGGGCGTGTTCTTGATAGTGGCCTTCGGCTTCGGGCTGGCGGCGGTTTTCACGCCTTGCGTGTTCCCGATGATCCCGATCACCATGTCCTACTTCCTGAACCGGCCGGAAGGCTCGCGCCGCCGGGCGTTCGTGGAAGCGTCAGTGTTTTGCCTGGGGATCGTCGGGCTGTTCAGTGCGCTGGGGCTGGCGGCCACGGCGGCACTGGGGCCCTTCGGGGTGGTGCAGCTTGGATCGAACGTCTGGGTGAACTCGTTCATCGCGCTGATCTTTCTGGTGTTCGGCCTGAGCTTGGTGGGCGCCTTCGAGATCACCCTGCCTTCGAGCCTGCTCACGCGCTTGGATCAGGCTTCTCGCGGCGGCGGCATCGCCGGCGCCCTGCTGATGGGGCTGACGTTCTCGCTGGCGGCTTTCGCTTGCGTGGGGCCGTTCATGGGGACGCTGCTGGCGGCCTCGGTGCAGAGCGGCGGCGCCCGGCCACTGCTGGGCATGGTGACTTTCGCCTCAGGTCTGGCGCTCCCGTTCTTCCTGCTGGCGCTGTTTCCCTCCTATCTGGCGCGGTTGCCCCGGGCGGGCGGTTGGATGGAGCGCGTCAAGGTGGTTATGGGCTTGGTGATCCTGGCGGTCATGTTGAAGTACGTGAGCGCAGTGGACCAGGTCATGCAGTGGGGCGTGCTCACGCGGGGGCGTTTTCTGGCCGTCTGGATGGTGCTGTTCGGCATGGCCGGCGGGTATCTGCTGGGGTGGCTCCGGCTGCCCGGCCGGAAGGCCGGCGAGCGAGTGGGCACCGGGCGGCTGGTGGTTGGGGCGCTCCTTCTGGCGTTCTCGCTCAGCCTGTTGCCGGGCATGTTCGGGGCGCGCCTGGGCGAGCTGGACGCCTATGTGCCCGCCGCTCAGGGCGCGAGTGAGCGGGCGTGGATGAAGAACCAGTATCGCGAAGCGCTGGCGCGGGCCCGCCAGGAGAACCGGCGGGTTCTGGCGGCTTTCACCGGGTACGCCTGCACCAACTGCCACTGGATGAAGGCCAACATGTTCACGCGCCCGGAGGTGGCCGCGGCGCTGAAGGAGTTCGTGCTGGTGGAGCTGTACACTGACGGCACTGATGAAGCCTCCGCGAGCAACCAGCGGCTTCAGGAGTCGAAGTTCTCCACCATCGCTATTCCCTTCTACGCCGTTATGGACGCGGACGAGAGGGTGCTCGCCACATTCCCGGGCCTGACGCGTGATGCGAGGGAGTTCCTGGGATTCCTGCGGGCGGGCAGAACATGAAAATGGTGGGGCGGGAGCCCTCGGCCGCGGCGGAATCCCACGGCTCCGCGCTGGCCGAACCGGGGGTTCGACGCGGGTCAGGCGACCCCCTGGAGTTGCTACATTCCTCTGCTCAAGGGTGGTGACTCCGGTGTGATCCTATGAAAGCGCTGCGATGGGCATCATGCCCCGTCGTGAGACGGTGC
>CAYGVJ010000176.1:0-10125 GCA_964353255.1 uncultured Solibacteraceae bacterium
AAACCCAACAAACAGCCACTTTCACATGCCATCAGGGGTGGAACTTCGGGCTAGATGACATTGGGCTGAAGCCCGTGCCACGAAAGCTCAAGGCTTTGCTGGTCTCCGTGGCACGGACTTCAGAGGGTGCTGAAAAAGGCCTTGGACAAGCTGAAGCATGTCCTACGTGGGCGCGCAAATGCTTGATTTGGCGTTGTGGGACATGCTTTAGCTTGTCGTCCTCGGGCCTTGAAGTAGGCCTTTTTCAGCACCCTACTTCTGCCGCCCGGAGCGCGCTGGGGGCAGCTTCAGCACCGGGATCAGCGAGCTGGTGGGCTCTGCTCTGGGCGGCTTCAGGTGCAGGGCCAGCTCCAGGTTAAGCGTCTGGACGAACTCCTCGATCTGCCTCTGCATGGCCTCCATCTTCTCGCGCATGTTCAGGATGATCTCGACGCCGGCCAGGTTGACGCCGAAATCGCGGGTGAGCTTGAGAATCACTTCCAAACGCTCGATATCCTCCTGGGTATAGAGACGGGTGTTGCCCTCGCTGCGCGAGGGCGTCAGCAGGCCTTCCCGCTCGTATAGCCGGAGCGTCTGGGGATGGATCTGGTACAGCTCGGCGACCGCCGAGATCATGTAGGTGGCGGCTTTGGATCTCGTCTTAGGCATGGCTCACACCAGGGACCAGATTTCGGCGCGGGGATCCTCGGGGTTGAGCTGGGCCAGCTCGCGCAGGATCTCCTTGGTGCGCTCGTCGCGGACCTTGGGCGGTTGGACCACCACCTCGACGATCTGGTCTCCGCGCAGGTTCTTGCGGGCGTTGAAGACGCCTTTCTCCCGCATCCGGAATTTCTGCCCGGCCTGAGTCCCCGGCGGGATCTTCAGCAGAGCGCGCCCGTCGATGGTAGGCACCTCGATCTTGGCCCCCAGGCTGGCTTCGGCCACCGTGACGGGCACCCGGATCTCGATGTTGTCGCCCTCCCGGCCGAAGAAGCGATGCTCGCCCACCCGAAAGGTGATATAGAGGTCGCCGGGAGGCGCGCCCAAGGTGCCGGCGTTGCCTTTGCCCGCCACGCGCAAGCGGGTCCCGGTCTGCACGCCCGCCGGGATGCGCACCTCGACGCTCTCCGGGTGCGACAGGCGACCGTCGCCGTAACAGGAGGCGCAGGCGTTGCGCAGGCGCCCCGAGCCTCCGCAGCGGGGGCAGTTGAGGCTGAACCGCATGGCGCCCGCCATCTGCGTGACGTTGCCGGCGCCATTGCACTCCGGGCAGGTGGCGCTGGCGCCGCCCGAAGCGCCGGAGCCGCCGCAGACCGGACACGCCTCCTGCCGGGCCACGTTCAAGCTGATCTGGGTACCGCGGATGGCTTGCCAGAAGTCGATGTTGAGAGCGTATTCGAGGTCGGTGCCCTTCTGGGGCGCAGCTCGCTCCTCGGCGCGGGCCCCCCGGCCGAACAACTGGCTGAATAGATCGCTGAAACTGGGGCCTTGGCCCTTTTCCGCGGCCCCCCCCCCGGCCCGGGTGGGGAATTCGTTGAAGTCGAACCCGCCAAAGCCCATGCCCGGCCCGTAAGTGTGGGCGCCGCCCGCACCGGCGCCGGCTTCCGAGTAGAAGCCGTGCTGGTCATACATCTGCCGCTTCTTGGGGTCGCTGAGAACGTCGTAGGCCTCCTGGAGCCTCTTGAAGCGCTCTTCGGAGGCCTTGTCGCCGGGGTTCAGGTCCGGATGATGTTTACGCGCCTGGCGGCGGTAGGCCTTCCGGATTTCCTCCGGGTTGGCGTTCTTCCGCACGCCCAGCGTCTGGTAGTAGTCCTGAGCAGTTGCCACGGCCGGTTGCTACAAACCGCCCTCCCTATTTCTTGTCTTTGTCGTCCATGTCCACGAACTCGGCGTCCACGACGTGGTCTTTGGGCTTGGCCTCCGAGGCGCTGGGCTGGCCCTCGCCGGGCTGGCCGCCGCCAGGCTGCTGTTGCGCGGTGGCCCGGTACATCGCCTCCGCCAGCTTGTGAGTCGCCTGGGTCAGCTTGTCCGCCGCCGCCTGGATGCGGTCCGCACCACCGGCGGCCATCGCTCGCTTGGTCTCCTCGACCGCCGCTTCGATGTCGCGGGCCTCGCTGTCGGAGACCTTGCTGCGATGCTCGCGCAACAGCTTCTCAGTGTTGTAAACCATGGCGTCGGCGCGGTTGCGAGCCTCGATCTCGTCTCTGCGGCGCCGGTCGTCGGCCGCATGCGACTCGGCGTCGCGGGCCATCTTGTCAACCTCGTCCTTGCTCAGGCCGGAGGAAGAGGTGATAGTGATCTGCTGTTCGTTGTTGGTGGCCTTGTCGCGCGCCTTGACGTTGAGGATGCCGTTGGCGTCGATGTCAAAGGTGACCTCGATCTGCGGCACCCCGCGCGGCGCCAGCGGGATGTTTCCCAACTGGAAGACGCCCAGCAGGCGGTTGTCGGAAGCCATGGCCCGCTCGCCCTGGTAGACCTTGATCTCGACCGAGGTCTGGCTGTCGGAGGCGGTCGAGAAGCCCTCGCTCTTGCGCGTGGGGATAGTAGTGTTGCGATCGATCAGCCGCGTAAACACCCCGCCCAGGGTCTCGATGCCCAGCGACAGCGGGGTCACGTCGAGCAACAGAACGTCCTTCACCTCGCCGCCCAGCACCCCACCCTGGACCGCCGCCCCGACCCCCACCACCTCATCGGGGTTGACCCCCTTGTGCGGTTCCTTGCCGAAGAACTCGCGCACCATTTCCTGAACGCGCGGGATGCGGATCGAACCGCCCACCAGCACCACTTCGTCGATCTTCGCCGGCGTCAGCCCGGCGTCCTCGAGAGCCCGCTGGCAGGGGGCCAGGGTGCGGTCCAGGATGTCCTGCACCATTTGCACGAAACGCGCCCGGGTCAGCTTCACGACCAGGTGCCGGGGGCCGGAGGCGTCGGCGGTGATGAACGGCAGGTTGATCTCGGTCTCCAGCAGCGTCGAGAGCTCGATTTTGGCCTTCTCGGCCGCCTCCTTGAGCCGCTGCAAGGCCATCTGGTCCCGCGACAGGTCGATGCCGTGCTCCTTCTTGAACTCGGCGATGATCCACTCGATGATGCGCTGGTCGAGGTTGTCGCCGCCCAGGTGCGTGTCGCCGTTGGTGGACTTGACCTCGACCACGCCTTCGCCGACCTCCAGGATCGAGATGTCGAAGGTGCCGCCGCCGAAGTCGTACACCGCGATGGTCTCGTCTTTCTTCTTGTCCAGGCCGTAGGCCAGCGCGGCCGCGGTGGGCTCGTTGATGATGCGCATGACCTCCAGGCCGGCGACCCGGCCGGCGTCCTTGGTGGCCTGCCGTTGCGAGTCGTTAAAATAGGCCGGCACCGTGATGACCGCCTTGGTGACCTTCTCCCCCAGATAGGCCTCGGCGGCCTCCTTCAGCTTGCCCAGCACCATGGCCGAGATTTCCGGCGGAGAGTATTTCTTGCCCATGACCTCGACGCGGGCGTCACCGTGCTCGCCGCGAACCACGTGGTAAGGGACCAGGCGCATTTCTTCGGTGACCTCTTCGATGCGCCGCCCCATGAAGCGCTTGATCGAGTAGACCGTGTTCTCGGGGTTAGTGACCGCCTGGCGCTTGGCCACTTGCCCGACCAGTCTTTCCCCGCTCTTCGCAAAACCGACCACCGAAGGGGTGATCCGCGCGCCTTCCTGGTTGGGAATGACGACCGGTTGGCCGCCTTCCATGACGGCAACGACCGAAAAGGTGGTGCCGAGATCGATGCCGATAATCTTGCTCATCTGCTTGAAGCCTCCTGGAATCTGGGCCGCTCAGCGGTTCCCGAGCCCATTAGTCAAATACCAGTATCAATCTTTAGTCCGCCTTTGTCAAGTTTCGCTGCCACAATCTCGGGATAGGCGCATAACTCGTTGAAAAACAATGCCTACGCCTTCGGGTGCGCCCGGTCGTAGACCGCCATCAGGTCTGTCAACGACACCCGCGTGTACTTCTGGGTGGTGGACAGGCGGGCGTGGCCGAGCAACTCCTGGATGGCGCGCAAGTCCGCGCCGTCGCTCAGCAGGTGCGTGGCAAAGGCGTGCCGGAGACTGTGCGGGTGCAAGGAGGGGTCTCCGGCCAGCAGCGTGGCGTAGAGCTTGACGATCCCCCTGGCTCCGCGGTCGGTGAGGCGCCCCCCGCGGTGGTTCAGCAGCAAGGCCTGCTCGCCCGCTCGGGCCTGCCGTTCGGTCAGATAGCGCTCGAGCGCCGCGGCAGCCTTCGAGCCGAACGGCGCCTGGCGCTCCTTGCGGCCTTTGCCGCGCACGCGCAGCCAGCGCTCGCCCTGATCCAGATCCTGGAGGTTCAATCCGACCAGCTCGCTGACCCGCAGGCCGCAGCCGTAAAGCAGCTCGAAGATGAGCAGGTCGCGGGCCGGAAAGGGACGCGCGAGTTTCCCTTCCGCTACGGCGTCAAGCAACGCATTGGTCTGCTCGGCGGTCATCACCCGCGGCAGCGACTGGGGAGCCTTGGGCGTGCGCAGCAGGCGGGCGAGGTTGACCTCGAGGACTCCTTCCCGCACCAGGAAGCGGAAGAAGGAGCGCGCCGCGGCCAGCTTGCGCCGCAGGGTCAGGGGGCTCAGGCGGCGGACGTAGAGGTCGGAGAGCCACTGGCGCAGGGCCAGCAAGTCCACCTGACGCGGCTCCGGAAGTTCCCCGCCCCGTGCGGCGAGATACGCGCAGAACTGCTGTAGGTCGGCGCGGTAGCCGCGCCAGGTGTGCGCCGAAACCTGCGCGCGGCGGAGTTCCTCGAGGAAGCGCTCAAGCTGCCGCGCCAGCTCCGCCATGCTGATCTAAGTCTACGCCAGCGGCGCCGGGCGCAAATACTCCTCCAAGGCCTCCCGCGCCCGGCGACAGATCTCGGCGTGACGCGCGCGCCGGTCGTGCCGGAGCCGCCGCCGGGTCTCCTCTTCGAGCGGAGGCAGCAGATCGAAGGTCATGTTGGCGGGCTGGTAATGACGCGGGTCAGCGGCGGAGACGTAGTGACACAGCGAGCCCAGAGCGGTGGCCCGCGGAAACGGGCGCGGCTGGCCGCCCTGAGCCAGCGCGGCAGCGTGACGGCCGGCGGCCAGTCCGGTGGCGATCGCTTCCAGGTATCCTTCCACGCCGGAAAGCTGCCCCGCAAAGAAGGTCCCCGGGCGCTGCCTCATTCGCAGGCAGGCGTCCAGCAGAGCCGGCGCGTTGATGTAAGTGTTACGGTGGGCCTGGCCGAAGCGGAGGAACTCGGCCTGCTCCAATCCCGGAATCAGGCGCAAGATGCGCTGCTGCTCGCCCCAGGGGAGGTGATTCTGAAAGCCGACCAGGCTGAAGCTGTCGGCGCGCAGGTTCTCCGAGCGGAGTTGAACCACGGCATAGGGGCGCCTGCCGGTGCGCGGGTCGGTGAGTCCCGCCGGTTTCATGGGGCCAAACCGCAAGGTATCCCGGCCGCGCCGGGCCAGCTCCTCCAGGGGCAGGCAACCCTCGAAGTAAAGCACGTCCACGGGGACATGCGAGACCGCGCTCCGCGCCTCCAGCAGCGCATCAACAAAGCGCTCGTACTGCTGCCGGTCCAGCGGGCAGTTGAGGTAGTCGGCGCCCGCATCCAGCGATTTGCCGTAGCGCGAGGCGCGGAAAGCCACCGCGCAGTCCACCGAGGAGGCCTCCACAATGGGGCTGATGGCGTCGTAGAAGAACAGTGCCTCCTTCCCCGTGAGCCGCGCGATCTCTCGGGCCAGCGTGTCGCTCACCAGGGGGCCGGCGGCCAGGATCACGATGCCGTCGGGTATGACTCTGACCTCCTCGCGGCGCACCTCGATGTGCGGATGCCCGGTTACGGCCGCGGTGACACCGGCGGCAAAGCGCTCCCGATCCACCACCAGCGCGTGGCCGCCCGGAATGCGCGCCTCCCCGGCGGCGCGCATCAGCGGAGAACCCAGACAGCGGAGCTCCTGTTTGAGCAGCCAGGGCGCGGTGTCCGGCTGTTCGGTCTTTAGCGAGTTGCTGCAAACCAACTCCGCCAGCCAGCCGGTCTGGTGGGCTGGTGTCGGCGAAGCCGGCCGCATTTCATAGAGCCGCGCGGGCAGGCCGGATTCGGCCACCTGAAAGGCGGCTGCGCACCCGGCCAGGCCGCCGCCTACGATGTGAATGGGGGAAACTGCGCCCGGCACTGAGGCCTCTTCATCCGCGCGAGACCTTGTGCGCCCGCCGGAAGGAAGCGACACCGAACCCGGTCATCATCAGGATGAACACCCCGGTGAGCAGGACCCGGAAGAAGCTCTCCGCGTCGCCATCGAACTCCCGAACGCTCCGCACCGCCGAGGGAACCGCCCACAGCGCCAGGACCACGAATACGAAGCCGATGATCTGATTCCAGAGCACCCGGAGCGGGCGTATCACCGCGGGCAGCACGTGGGTGAGCAACTGGCGGCCGCGCGTAAGGAGCAGCATGGCAAACGATCCTGTCCCCCATCCTATCAGGGCGGTGGCAGCCACTTCTTGCCCGTAAGCGGTTTCGCCTGCGGCGCGGCAGGCCGTCAAGAGGTTGCCCTGACCCTCACTCCCACTCGATGGTGGCCGGGGGCTTGTGGGTGAGGTCGTAAAAAACCGTGCAGAGGCCTTCGACGTTCAGCAATTCCTCCGCCATCGCCGCCAGCAGGGCCGGCTCCATCAGCACCGAGTCCGCGGTCATGCCATCCACGGAGTCTACCGGGCGGAGCACCACCGAGTCCGGAAGCTCCCGCGTGCCCAGGGGAATCAGGATCACCGGGAACTGCCATACCCGCCGGTCGAAGCCGTGCTGGTGTGAAAGGCGCCGGACAATGGCGTCGGCCCGCCGCAGGCGCGCCAGCCGCTCGGGGCTGAGCGTAGCGGGGCGGACCGCGAGCTGCGGCAGAGGGGCGCGTGCCGCCACCTGCGCCACCACGCGGTTGATGCCGCGCAGGCGGTTGATCAACTCTGTGGCTTTCTGGTGCAGACCCGCCTCGGGCGAGAGGATCTCTTCCAGCGCCAGCACCGGGGCGTAGCTGCGCGAGTCGCCCTGCACGCCGACCGAGCGCAGCGGCGCCAGGTACCCTTCCTCGATGCGGCGCAGGGCCGCCTCCGCCGGGGCGCACAGGCAGCGGACCGCCAGCCCGGGCCCGGGGAAGGGATGCCGCTCCAGCAACTCCTCGGGCAGTCTCAGCTCGCGGCCAATCTCGCGCACCTCGTCCTTGTAGAACGAACTCAACGGCTCGACCACGCGCCCGCTCTCGATCAGGCGCTGAATGCCCGGGACCCGGTTGTGGTGGGTCTTGATGACGGCGGCGTGGGTGGCGCCCCCGGACTCGATCGTGTCCGGGTAGATGGTCCCCTGGCCCAGGATCCAGTCCCCTTCCAGGAAGTGCTCTGACTCCAGGATCTCTTCCTGAACCTCGACGAACTCCTCGCCGATGATGCGGCGCTTCTCCTCGGGATCCCAGACGCCCGCCAGAGCGCTCAAGAATCGCCCGGCGGCGTTCTCCATGCGCACAGCGCCGGCAGTCAAGGCGTCGAACATCCGGCGGACGAACTCCGTCTCGCCCTCCCGCATCAGCCCGGTGTCCACGTAGACGCCGCGCACCCGCCCGGCTCCCAGGGCGCGCAGGCACAGCGTGTAAGCCACCGTGGAATCCACGCCGCCGCTCACGAAGAAGAAGACGCTGCGCGGGCCGACCACTTCCCGGATCTGGGCTTCGACCAGCGGGATCCGGCGCTTGGGATTCCAGTCTTGCCGGCAGCCGCAGATGCGGAAGAGGAAGTTCTCCAGGATCTGTTTGCCCTGGTGGGTATGGACCACCTCGGGGTGAAACTGGACGCCGTAGAGCTGCCGCGCCTCATCCCCCATGGCAGCCACGGGGCAGGTGTCCGTGCGCGCCTCCACGCGGAAACCGGGAGGAGTAGCGCGGACCAAGTCCCGGTGGCTCATCCACACCCGCCGGGGGCCCGGCGCCAGACCGGCGAACAAGGGCGAAGGCGCGCCGATCTCCAGCACGGCCAACCCGAACTCGCCCCGCTCCCCCTTCTCCACGGTTCCGCCCAGCAGATGCGCCATCAACTGCAACCCGTAGCAGATACCCAGGACCGGGAGGCCGCTGGAGAAGAGGGCCGGGTCCACCGTGGGGCTGCCCGGCTCGTAGACGCTGCTGGGCCCGCCGGAGATGATGAGGCCCCGCGAGCCCTTCAACTGCGCGGCGGGAGTGTCGCTGGGCCGCACCTCCGCGTAAACGCCGAGATCGCGAACCTTGCGGGCGATCAAGTGGCAGTATTGCCCGCCCGCATCCAGCACCGTGACCTGGGGAGTGGGAGAGCCAGTGGTCAAGTTCTCACTTGGTGACGCGCTGGGCGATCACTTTCCTGGCCGTATCGAGCAGGGCCTTGGCCTTGGGGAGGGAGTCGATGGCCTTACCTACGGCCGGGTCGGCTTCGATGGCCAGCCGCCTGGCTTCATCGTCGCTGAAGGCGCTGATGTAGAACTCGCGCCGCACATGCAACTTGATCCAATCGAGGTTCTGGGCGAAATCCGCCTCCGCGAAGTCGTATTTCTCGTCCAGCAGGTAGCGGTGGAACTCCTCCAGGAAGTTGTGGTCGGGCTCCCAATTCTTGGGCAGCTTGGCCTCGTGGGACCCGAAGTACTTGGCGGCGAAGTTGAAGAAAGCGTACTTGCGAGCGAGCTGGGTCTGGAAGGGGTTCAGGCGCGGCGCGGAGTACTTCTCGTCGGGAGTGATGCCGCCGCCGCCGTAGACGGTGCGCCCGCTGTCGGTCATCTTCACGTCGAGGGAGTTCCGGGGGTCAGTCTCCTTGCGGCCCCAGTAGTAATCGAAGAAGGAGCCGTTGGAGTAGTCGCGCTGAATCAGGCGCCCGCTGGGGGTGTAGTAGTGGGCGGTGGTCAGGGCCAGCCCGGCGCCGTCGCGCAGCGGGTATACCGTCTGCACCAAGCCTTTGCCGAACGTGGTTTCCCCCAGAATCCAGGCCCGGTCGTGGTCCTGGAGCGCGCCGGCGACGATCTCGGCAGCCGAGGCCGACTGATGGTCCACCAGCACTACGATGGGGTAGTCCCGGCCGGCGTTACCCTGCTTGGCGGTGTAGGGCTTCTCGGATGAGACCCTGCCGCGGTGAGAGACGATGGCCTGGCCTTTGCGCAGGAAACGATCAGCCACCGCCACGCCTTCGTTGAGCAAGCCGCCGGGGTTGCTCCGCAGGTCCAGGATCAGGCCCCGCACGTTCTGCTCACCCAGGCGCCGGAAGCTCTCCTCGATTTCACGGCTGGTGTTCTCGGTGAACTGGGAAACACCCAGGTAGGCGATTCCCGGCCGAATCCAGAAAGCGTCCTCGACACTCCTTCTGGGAATCTCGTCGCGGGTGAGCTCGAAGACCAAGGGCTTGTCGCTGCCCTCGCGCCCCATGGCGATCTTGACCCGGGTCCCGCGCGGTCCTTTGAGCAGATCGCGGATTTCGTCCATCTTCAGGTTGTCGGTGGGCTTGTCATCGACCGCCAGGATGACGTCGCCGGGGCGTATGCCGGCACGGTAGGCCGGCGACCCCGGGAACGGCACGAGGACGATGGTCCGGCCGGTGCCAGCGCGGCTGAGGCCGATCGACATGCCCACGCCGAAGTAGTGACCCTTCTGGTTCTCGCGCAGCAACTGGAAATCACTGGCATCCAGGAAGCTGGAGTGCGGGTCCAAGGTGCGGAGCATCCCGACGATGGCCCCCTTGTACAAGGCCCGCTCGGGGTTGACGGGCTCGGCAAAGTTCTGCTCGACCACGCTGAAGACTTTGGTGAACGTACTGACGCTGGCCTTGACGTCGTCCTGGGAAGTGTCTGCGGCGGCGCCCTCCAGGGCAGAACCGTAGTAGCCGCCTGCCAGGGAGCAAGCCAGGACCACCAGGGGCAGCAGCACCACTACCCGCCAATATCGTGCCATCCGAACGATCTCCTCCAAGCTGTTTTCTCCAGTATAGCAGGTGGAATAGGCCTCCCGGCCTGTTGGGGGCACGCGACACACAGGCAAGAATGCCTGTGCCACCTTGGGGCCAGCGCAGAACTGGGGGAGGGCAGGGCAAAAGCGGGCTGTCAAGGCAAAGTAGAAAGTTCCGCTTTCCGGCAAAGTAGAAAGTTCCGCTTT
>CAYGVJ010000177.1:0-9789 GCA_964353255.1 uncultured Solibacteraceae bacterium
TCAAGAGGAACTTTCTACTTTGCCCACACAGGAACTTCTCACGTTGCCGCGACAGCGTGCGCGGGCTGATTGACTTGGCCCCTGGCCGTGCGATACCTTCGTATTGGACCTGTCTTCAAGGCGCGGTAGCCAAGTGGTAAGGCAGAGGTCTGCAAAACCTTTATGCGCCGGTTCGACTCCGGCCCGCGCCTCCATGATTTCATTGCACTTGCGGTTTGGTTTCAACAGCATACAGCCCAGTCGATGCTTCACGTTCGTTCACGTTCAAACCCGCTGAATCACGGTTTTTCACGCACGACACCGACCTAAAACCGACCTGTAACATTTCCACGGGGATTTGTTCCGGCGTGCCGAACCGGAGCATGGCTTCGTCCATGTGCTCCTGACTCGGGTGAACGTACTTCATGACCGACCGGAGGCTCGAATGCCCCAGGATCTTAGCCAGCGTTGCCAGCGGCATCCCGCGCTCGGCCCACCTGGTAGCCGCCGTGTGGCGGAAGTCGTAAATCACGAAGCTCAGACCCGTGTCTTTGAGCACGCGAGCATGGGCGTTGTTGAGTTTGGTCGCATGGCAACCGGGCTTGACCGAACTCGGGAAGACCCAGGGCGATTCGCCCGCCAGCCGGCCGGCGAGAATCGACCGACTCTCGGGCAGCAGCTTCAGCGTCCGGCGCGCTGCCGCGGTCTTGCCTGCCACAACCCGCATGGTGGCGCGTTCGATGTCCACGGCCTCTTTGCGGAGCGATAACAATTCCTCGGGCCGGCAGGCTTGATTCAATATCAGCCGGCCCAGGTCGTGCAGGTCTTGGGCGTCGGTGTCCACGGTGCGGCGGTGCGCCGCGATCTCGATAGCCCCGCGCTTGTGGGCCTTGATGTGAACCGTCTTCTCTCCTCGCAGGCACGTGTCGAAGTACAGCATCTCCTCGGCCGGCGTGATGACGTGCATCCGCACGGCGTCGCCATCGCCCGGAATCTCGACTTTGCTCACCGGGTTCCCATGCGCCCAATTGTGCTTCATCGCGTAGCGATAGAAGGTGCTCAGGGCGTGCAGGTCATGGCGAATGGTGATTTCCCGGACCTTGTGCTCGGTGCGCCGCCACGCCTTGAAATCCTCAATCCGGCCCTCTGTCAGAACCGAGACAGGAGTCTTGCCAAAGAATTCCGACAGGCTCGCAAAGCTGACGGCCAGGCGCCGGGCGCTCGCCGGGTGTTCTGTGTACTCGCCCTCGGCCCATTTCAGGAACATCCGGGCAGCGTCACTGAACGGTAGGATCTGGACGCGCCGCTCGAAATCCCGACCTTCCAGGATCGCCCGCCGGTGCTCTTCCATCCGCCGAATCGCGCCGTTCCTGTTGCGTTCGGTGGCGTCCAAGTCGGTGGCGTCCGTGTAGCACCGGCCCTGAACCCACATGCGATACTCCCACTTCCCGTACCGTTTCCTCAGTCCCATCGTCAGAACCTCCTTGTGTGTGCGATTCTACCCAATTCTCAAACTCCGTTGTTGGGTACAGGATCTTCCGCCCGAGCTTCGCGTACCGCGGTCCCTTTCCCTGCGTCCGCCAGTTGGCGAGCGTGGAGACACTATGCCCCGTGCGCTCGGCCAGTTGCTCAGGCGTGAGAAGGTCAATCATCGACTATGTTTTCTCGCCAAATTTTGCGAGGATTTCAGTTCGCCGGGACCACTTTTCGTTTCTGCTCCGCCGGCGGAACAGAAACCTAAATTCCGCGTGAACTGTAAAGTATTGAAACTGTTGAGTTCGCCAGTTCGCCGAGTCCGCCGGCGGAACTGGCAAACGGTTAGTCTGCCAGTTCGCCACTCTCTTAAGAGTGGTGGAACTGGCGAACTGAATTTTCCCGAGGTCAAAACAGCAAACCCTTGGGCCCAAAAGAGCACAAGGGTTTCAGGCGAACTGGCGAACTGAATTTTCCCGAGGTCAAAACAGCCCTCCGTTCTCGCCCTCCGCGTTGCTTTCTGGAAGCCGATAGTGTTTGGTGTTCTTGGCGCCGATCTCAAGGTGAATGGTCCCGGCCCGAACACCGTCTCGAAGGAACGCCCTGGCACGATTCCTGGGAATACCGCGCCCAAGAGCCAAGTTCTCGAAGTCGCCGGCTTTCACGGAGGGTTGGCCCTTGAGCAATTCAATCAGTAGCTCCTCGTTGGTTTGAATTTGCGACTCTTCGCGCGCCTCCCGGTAGAAGGTGCCCTCTTTGTAGCGCAGGACAATTCGTCCAGCGTCCATCAGGAAGCGCGACTTGAAAACCCGCAACTCCAGCCGTTCCAGCCGGGCCGATTCGCCAATATTGGCAAGGTGGAACGCGGTATCGACGCTGGCCTTGATGTCCGAGCTTCCCCGGTAGTCTTTTGAGGTCTCGCTCTTGCCGGAATTGTGCAGGACAAGGAGTGTGGCGCCCAAGTTCGCCAATTGCCTGTAGTGGTGCATGTAGTCCCGTGTTTCGCTGGAGTCGTTTTCGGCGCCCTGATTGAAGGCGACCAGGGCGTCCACCACAATGAATGGTCGCGGGGTGCACGACAGAATCCAGTTTTGGACGATGGCCCCGGCTGGGTCCGGCGCCTCTTCCGGCAGCCAGCCGCCCCAGATGCGCAGGGAGTCCCCATCTTCGGCTTTCAATTGCTCCAGCCGATCCACAACGATGCTGATGGGATTCTCACGATCGAGAACGAGAACCCGCCGCTGGCTTGTTCGCATCCCGGCAAAATCGGCCCCGCGCGCGACTGCATCGGCCAAGGCCAGCGCCAAGGTCGTTTTGCCGTGGCCGGATTCCCCCGCCACCAGGTTTACCGTGCCCTCGGCGAGTAGACCTTCGATCAGCCAGTTGACTTGCGCGCTCGCAATGCCACGCACAGACGGGACTTGGTCAATCGAGCTGATCTGTGGGCCGGACGCCGCCGGCCAGGGCGGGCCGGTCGGCACTTCCCTTTCGTCCTCGGATTCTCCCCCCAGCAACCGCTCGGCCTCGCGGATCAAGGTCAGATCGTCGTCAGGCCGCACGGCTCACCTCCCGCCGCTCGGCTGCGGCCAGCATCGCCACCATCACAGCCGCCAGGCTGCGGGCGTGTTGCTCATCGTCGCGCGCCTCGCGGACCAGCCGCAGAGTTTCGTCCCGGTTCACACGCAGGTCTGCCGTGAACCGTTGCACCAGGAATGCGGGGGGAAGGGACTGAAGGATGTACAACTGACGCGCGGCCTGGATGAACTCAGACCACCAGGTCCAGCCGTCGCCGGGCTGCTGGCTCCGGGCCAGGCCCTCGGCCTTGCGCCGCTCAAGCTCGGCCAGGGCGCCCGCGCGCCAGAGCACGGCCAGCCGCTCGGCCCCGCGCCGCCGGCGGACGGCCGCGCGGTACTCAGGGTCCGGGAGCCACTCCCAGCGCGTCTCCGGCCACAGGCCGCGCGCCCGCAGCGCCGCTAGGACGCGCCCCTGCTCGCAGCCGCCGAAGCAATGTACCAATACCCGGCCCTCGGACTCGCGCAGGGACAGGGACGGACTGCTATCGTCGTGCGCCGGGCAGCGCGCCATAAACCCCTTGCCACAACGCCGCGCTTTTAAGGCGTGGACGATAGCTTCGATATGTGGTAAACTGGTCATGGAAACTCGCCTCGAAAAAGTTAGGCCCGCCGGCGGTCACACGCTGGGCGGGCCTCTTCATTTCTGTGGCCGCCGTGACGTGCCGGGAAAGGAGTGCCGGCACGCGGGAGACGGCCCGCCGGAAGGATCGTCGGCCTCCGGCCCCATGCTCAGAGGGCAACTCTGGGCAAACTCTGTTTATGCTGCCGGCCCGGTCAGGCCGTGGACTCCGAGCTTGCAATGGACCAGCACCACGCCAGTCGTCGCCGCGGTCACTGCCGCGCCCACTAGAGGCTTGGAGTCGGTGCCCGGCACTTTGGTCAACTCGCCAGCATCGGAGTAGAGCAGATCGCCCACGCCGATGTCGTCGGCGGTCGCGCAGGGCAGCTCGAAAACGCCCTCGGTGGCGATCTCCAGATCCACGGTTTCCAAGGCATCGAAGCTCGCCACGCCGATCAAGCCGCCTATCACTACCAGATCGCCGCTCGACACGCCGCCCCCCGGCGCTGCCACGGTGATGTTGTTTCCAGGCTGAATGTAGTTCTTCATGGTTCTAGACCTCTTTTCGTTTGAATCGTGTAAACCGTAGGTTGCGGTGACTGCAACTTCGCTATCTCCGCGTCAAGGTGCGCGATGGCCGCGCGGATTTCATCCGGGGTGCGGTTGCTCAGCGACCGTTCGCCGAAGCGTAGGGCTGCCGGGCCGCTCAATTGGCCCAGCAGCTTCTCGCGCTCATCTAGTAACTGCTCAACGGTCATGTTAGGCCCCCGGTTATTCGCTGGCTCCCGGATTTCGGTAGGCGCCACGGAAGTCAATCGCGCCCGCGCCGAAGTCCAGCCGCGCCCGGATCTCCACACCGTCCACGTCAAAGCCCGCCCTGGTTTCGATCTGCACGCCTTCATAGCCTTCGAGGTAGGCGTATTCAATGCAGGCCAGGATTGCGGGATCGGAAAAGACGTACCACCCGCCGGGATTGATGGCGTCAAGCCTCGGATCGACAACCAACTCCAGGCGGTTCGTGCCTCCGAACGGGTTCACGTTGCCGGCCTCGGCCGGGTAAATTGTGCTTAGATATTGCTCAGCTTCGGTTTCCAGGGTCGCGGGCGCTAGCAGGTATTTCGGAGTGACGTTGATCGGCGTGATGCCGTCGAGTCCCTTCATGGTCCGCATGGCGAGGCGCGCCGCGCTAAGCGCATTGAACTCGATCGGGCCGCCGATTTCGGGCATGTTGCCGTGGTCCGTATCGAACAGGTTGAGTTCATCCGAGAGTTCTGGTCCGGCCCCATCGTTACTTGTCAGCACGCCCACAAGGAACCCGTTCTCGAATTCCTGGGCAGCCAACCCCCAGCCTTGCGCGATGTCGGCCAGCGCGCCCAGATCATCGTTGATGATCGTCTGCCGCGTCATGCCGAACACCTTGCCGTAAGTCCCGATGGAGTAGCCTTCCTTGCCCTCGACAATCGAACCGCGCTTGAATTCGCCGTCCTGATTGACTTTTTCGAGCGTGGGCAACTCGCCCCGGCGAAGGATCTTCCGGCCCTTGAAGTCGGGATGCGAGGATCCACGCCGGCAAACCACCTTCATGCCGGAAGGCGCCGCGCGGTACGCGACGGCCAGCACCTTGCCGGTCACGTCTTGGAGCAACAGGGGGAAGTCGGATGTGCTGTGCAAACTCCGCATCACGATCTCGGCATCACTGCCGAAGCTGTTCAGGCCACGTTGCCTGAGCAGTTCCCGCGCTAGGTCGGGCATACGCCGCCCGACATACGGCCGGGCATCGGCGGCCGGCTTGTGTCCGGGATTGACGCGAAAGTAGAGAGCGTCGGCCATGCGCTCAATCAGGCCATCGCCCGCGTCCCGCGTCACCACGGCCGGCGCCCGGCCGTCGATGGCCGGGATGCTGCGGGCGGCTTCCGCGATCATAGCGGCCCGCGCTTCGACAAGAGGCATGTCGCGCCGGATCAGGTCGTCCGCGAAGGCCGACTGCACTCCTACGGCGACGGCGATCCCGCGAATTTGAGTCTGCAATTCTTCGGTCATATTTATCTCCCTACTACGTGTTCTCGCGGCCGGGTCCGCCCCGAGCGCGGTAAAACTGATTTCCTTGGGTGTCCAGCGCACGGCGGTCTTGACGCGCGTGCCGTCCGGCCGCTTGCTGGTTTCCCACTTCTCGACGGTGTAACCCGCGCTCACGCGCCGGATCACACCGCTTTGCACGTCCTTGACAACACCTTCAATCTCGGGGCGTTCGGAAAAACGTACCGTCGCCAGCCCGCGCTTACCATCCACTGCCGCCTCTTGAACCACGCCCAAGATGGCCCGCACGCTGGAAAATCTATCGTGGTTGTCGAGTAGCGGCCCACCGATGATCTCCGAGAGGTCTACTGCGCTCGGCTCAAGGCTCAGGCGTTCCATGAACGGCCCCTCGAAGTCCGAGCGGGGAACCTCGGTAGTGGAAGCGAACACCACATCGACGCTGCGCTTCTCGGCATTGAACGTTGACGGCTCGAAAGTCGCCGAACGTGTTAGTAACTCGTTCATTTGAATTTCTCCAGTGTGAGATAGATGTCCTGTAATTGACGGCGCTCGGACTCCGGCACTTCCTCAATCGCCCTGATGAGGTCATGAAGCAGCCGCCAGGCATACCTGGGGTTCCCGGTCGGAGAGCGTCGCAAGCCCCGGAACTCCGCAGGCGTCGCGTCTTCGGCGATGAAATCAGGCTGCCGGAGTCTCATTGTTTGGCTGCTTCTGTTCCTGCCCCTGCTGCGTCACCTTGCGCGGGTCGGAGTCGAGCACCAGCTTCAACTTGTCCGCCCGCGCGTTGTCCTGTGCGATCTCCACGTCGATCTCTTCCACGTCCCAGCCGTCCCGCGAGACGATTTCGCTCCGCGAGATATAGCCGGCCCGATTGCGCTGAACAAGGTTCCGGGTCTCGGCTGCCGGGTCCAACATCTCGACCTGCGGCGCGATCCACCGGAGGTTGCTGTAATCGCCCTCCGGCAACGCGCCGGCGGCCACCGCCAGGCGCAGCCAGGCATTCCACACCGGCCGGCAAAGCTGGAACACCATCAGGTGATGCTGGATGCTCTCAAGCTGCCGGCGGAACTCTAAGAGCGAGTGACGCCCGGATGCGAACGTGACTTGACTTACATCGCCGCTCAGTAACTCATAAGGCACATTGAGCGCCGACCCGATTGAGCGAAGTTGCTGCCGGACAAATGGCTCGAAATCGCCGGTATCCGGCGGATCGGAAAATTCGACGCTTTGACCGCCTTGCAAGACAACGGTGGAAGCCGGCTCCAGACTTGGCGGTCGCTCGGGTGTGCCGCCCAGCGGGTTGCTACCATCGGGCGAAATGATGAAGGCCGTCAGCAAGGCAGCGACCTTCTGTTTCACTAGCGCGGCCTCCATGAACTCCTGCAACTCCCGCAAGGGAACCAGCGCCGGCGCGAGCCAGGAGACGCCGCGCTCCAGGCCCGCCTGAATCGGTGAGTACAAGTGAATCACTTGGTCCGCCGGAATGCGGACGCTTTGCATGTTCGGGAAGTTCGCCGGATGCTTCATGTACAGCCAGTAAGCCGCGCGCCGGCCATCTGCGGTGTACTCGATCCCATTGAGCGTCCGGTCATCAACGCGAGTGCTATCAAGATACTCGGACGCGAGTAACTGTAACTGAAGCGGGACTTGCTGCCCCGGCTCCAAGATCATCCTGACGATGCACTCGCCGTCCACCAGCGTCGTTCTCAGTGCGGCCTGTTGCAGGCCGTAGAAGTCATAGCGACCCGCGAAGTCGGCTTGGTCTGTCCAGAAGAGCCATTTCCGCTGAACCGCCATCTTCAGATCCGGGTTGCCACTCCGAAACTGCGGCTTGATGCCGGCGCCGATCGCGCCCACGGTGACGATCTCCACAGCCCGCTTTCCCCAGGTGTTGTTGCGGTAGCAATCCCGCGCCCGCTCCTTGAGCATCAGACCCGGCAAAGTCGAGGCGAATGACGTGGAAGGCGCCGCCCAGTTCGCCAACCGGTTGCCGCCGCCAGCCGCATCCCAGAGCACAGACCGCCGGTGGGACACCTCTCCCGCCCGCCTCAGAAGGCGGTTTTTGATCCAGTTGAACATGAGATTATCCCTGCGGCCTGCTGTAGACGAGCGGCTTGTGTTCTATGATGGGCGCCGTGGTCGCCTGCCCCTGATCGTCCCGAATCGGCACGCGCCGTGTAGTGTGGTTGCCCCCAGACCAGCCGACACAATGGTCATCTGGCTTGATATAGCGAACTCGGTGAGCATTGCCCACCCCGGCGAAGCGGCCGCGTTCGACGATCCCTAGAGCCTTCTCGGGTGACGCCGTGCCGATGGGGTAGGAACGTCCATTCCGAATTTCGACGGGCTCCCGCTGTGCTTCCAGAATCGCTGTGAGCTGATCCCCGGTGATGTGCATTATGGGACCTCCACGTCAAGTTGCTTCAAAACCTCACGCCGGACGGTGGAAAGGTTGATGATGATCGCCGGCGAAGTGTCTACCATTCGTTCGATGGCGTCCCCCAGTTCATGGCCCCGGTCGATCAAGAATTGCGGGACGGGTGATTGGGGTTTCAGCTTCGGTCGGCAGGTTGTCCCCTGTCCTTCATCCGGAATGACTATGACGAACTCATCCGGGAGTTCCGGCGGGCCTGGATTCAGCAGTCGAATCAACTCACGGCCCTTCGGCTGAGAGTTTGCATCCGATTCGGGTAGGTAGAGTCCCTGCACAAACGGCCCGGCCTGGATCGCTTCCACGCCAGCCCCCATGAATTTGAGGATCAGTGCAACCCTGACTAGATCCCCCACGGTGTACCTTCGCCAGCCGTGGGCGTACCTCCGTAGGAGCGCGGCGGTCTTGTCGAGACGGTCAGGTGTGTCGGGTGCGCGGATGATTCGCAGTTCCAGGGCGGCGGTCCGGCGAAGCTCACACGTGTAGATGCCCCGATGCTCCCACTGCCGGAGCGTCGCCGACTTGATGCCGGTGATCGCCCCTACTAGGCGCGCGTCGAATTGTTCCTGGTCGTAGAAGGGCATAACGATTCCTCTATCGCTCGTCCCCCGAGCTCGGGTTCATTGTTAGCATACCACGAAACGTGACCATCTGTCACGTATTTTAATGCTAGTAGTTTCAATAGGTTACGCGGATCTCCGCCGACGCTGAACTCGCGCTGGCCGAAATCAACCGTTGATGAATCTTGAACGGTACACCGGATACCCCGGCCCCGGCGCCGCGACGTAGCCCCCGCAGTTTGGGGGATTGCTAAGATTGAAAGCATGGCAGAAAAAGAACCATTCACAGTAGGCGACCTGAGGCGTCACCTGGAACTCTTCCCCGACCACTATGAACTCCAGTTCGGACCGGCAGAGACGCTGACCTTTTACCGCACAAAACAACGCGGCGATAAACTGGTGCAGATCGAATTCAACGAAATATTCGAAGTCACGGAGTCCGACAAGATTGGCACGAGGCCTTTCAGGCACTGACGAACCGGCTCCGATAGACCTGGTAGGCGGCCGGCGGCGCCGGCTGCCCCGAGATCATCGCGGCCAGCCGTTCGCGATGCTCATTCAGCTTCAGGCCAGCCATGTACAAGCCGTGCAAAGCGGCCAGCGCGTAAGCCCTCGCGTCCAGGGCTTCGTTGCGCACGCCGCCCGGTTTGATCCAGACCCGCTCAGGAAAGCCGTTTCGCAACCGGGTGCTGATCCGCTCCGACGTGAGCATGTCGAAGTAGTCGCGCGGGTGAGTCAGCGGGAAGTGGCAGTAGCCGGCGCCCGGCTCAGTCACCCGCAGCCGCGAGTAAATGCGCTCCTTCGCGGCATCGACGCCGATGAGGAATACGGGCGCCTTGTTGAATCCTTTCGACGCGCGGCGGGGGAAGATCGGTCTGCCAAAACCGCTGATGCCCTTGACCGCCCAAATTCGCCGTGGCATCCGGGGCCAGCAGAACTGATACACGGCCTCGGAATGATGCCCGCCCGAGTCGATGCACGCCGCGCTGATGGGCAGCACCAGGCCGGATTCATGGCGCCACTGCCGGGCTAGCAGTTTATCCAGCTCCGCCCAGATTTCCGGTTGCGCCGGATCGCCGTGTAAGACGTGGTAGCCCACAGACCAGCTTTCCTCATCACGCCCCCAGGCGACGATTTCCAGCTCGAGCCTGTCATCCTGCGTATCGCCCCCGACCG
>CAYGVJ010000178.1:0-9729 GCA_964353255.1 uncultured Solibacteraceae bacterium
GCGCGCTTGCTTGGGGTGCAAGAGGTCCGGGGTTCAAATCCCCGCGGCCCGACCAGAGCCTTCAAAGACGTGCCGCCACTCCCTCCCTCCGAAGGCCTCGTTTCAGGTCCAATTCAGGTCCACAGTCTCCGTGGGGCCATGAGCTCCTTGCTGACATCCTGCGGGCGATATACTTGGCGCCCGGGGCAGCCATGAGAATGAGACAGGGCTTGTCGAGCTTGATCCCAGCGGTGCTTGCGATGCTCTGCCTTTCGGCCGGCGGCGGCCTCGGCTGCCAGGTGCAATCGAGCCGGCGGCTGCCGCGCTACCGGAGCGGGATCACGATCTACGATCTGAAAGACCAGACCACGCGGACACGCTACGCCGCCGACGAGCTTTGGGAGGCGCCGAACTGGACTCCCGACGGCAAATACCTGCTGGCCAACTCCGGCGGCGCGATCTACCGCATCCCGGTGCACGGCGCAGGCCCGGTCACACCCGAGAAACTGAGCCTGGATGCCGCCTACTTCTGCAACAACGACCACGCACCCTCGCCGGATGGCAAGCTGCTGGCTTTCTCCGCCTCGTCGCCTTCCTCCAGGCGGTCGCAGGTATTCGTGGCCTCCGCTGATGGCCGCAACGCGCGCCTGATAACGCCCAAGGCTCCGAGCTATTTCCATGGCTGGTCGCCCGACGGGCGCTGGCTGACCTTCGTGGCGCAGCGCGAGGCGAGCTTCGACATCTATCGCGTCCCGGCGGCCGGCGGGGAGGAGGAACGGCTCACCTCTCACGGCGGCTATGACGACGGCTCCGAGTACTCGCCCGATGGCCAGTGGATGTACTTCAACTCCGGCCGCTTCGGCGGCTGGCCGACCAATCACGGGATCTGGTCCTGGGGCAACGAAATCGTGGTTGGGTTCAGCGCGGCCCACTTTCATGTGCGATTCTCCAACCCGCTCAGATACTCGTAGGCAAGCCGGGCCGCGGCCTCGGCGTCCGACTTGATATCAAGGATCTCGACCGAGATCCAGCCGCGATAGTCGAGCTCTTTCAGGGTGCGCAGCACGAGGGCGAACGGAAAGTCGCCGGCGCCCGGACGACGGCCATCCATCTCGTTCAGGTGGACGTGCCGGATCCACGGAAAATAGTCGCGCAGCAGCACATCCAGCGGCTTCTTCTCGGCGGCGGTGTTGTGGGTGTCAAAGATCGTCTGGACTGCCGGACTGTTTACGGCGCGAACAATGGCCATGGCTTCGGCCAGAGTAGTGACGACGTTGCACTGGTGCGGCGCAAGCGGCTCCACGAGGACACTGACGGAGCGGCTTTCGGCAATAGGAGCCAAAGCGCGCAGGCCGTCTGTCAGTCTCTGTGCGGCCTCCTGGGGTGTCGCGCCGTCGACGGCTTCGCGCTGTTTCGAGGACCCGAGGACCATGACGGGCCGATCGGTCAAGTCGGCGGCCAGATCGATCAGGCGGGCGAAATAATCCCAGGTCTTCCGCCGAATGGGCGCATCGGGCGTGGTCAGGTGGAAGCCCGGAGGAGTCTTCAGGAATCCGTGCAGTCCGACGCAGCGCAGCCCCGCGCCTTCAACGACCCGGCGGGCCTCGCGCCGCTCCGCCGGCGAAAGCCACGCGGGATCCGCACCAAGATGAGCCGGCTCGATTTCAATCCCGGCATACCCGGCGCGCCGCGTCACCTTGCAGGCTTCCGGGAAGCTCATGGCGGCAAACGCGCCACTGCAAAAGGACAGACGGCTGTGCCACTGCCCGATGAGCGGCGCGGCGCAGCCGAGGAGAAACCTGCGGCGGATCATTCTCATAAGTTGAAGAGCTTCCGCGCGTTTTGCGAGTAAATCTTCGAGCGGTCTGCGGCCGGCAGGTTCTGGCTCTCGATCTGGTCGATGATGAGCTGAGGGTCCACCCACGGATGGTCGCTCGAATAGAGGAGCTTGTCGGCCCCGGCGAATTCCCAGGCATACTTGATGCCCAGGCCGATCGGGGTCACGGTATCGAGCCACACCCGCTTCAGGTAATCGCTGGGCGCGCGGCGGATGTTCTCAGCCCCACGCTTGAGCACCATGGTCTGATGGTCGATGCGCCCGATGAGGTACGGCAGCGCGCCGCCCACGTGCGGGCAAACCAGCTTCAAGTTCGGATGCCTTTCGAGCGTTCCGGACAGGATGAGCCGGCATAGGGCAATGGTGGTGTCGAACATCAGACCCAGCCCCGCGGCCATCTCATAGCCCTTCGTGGCCTGGTAGGTCATCGGGTGGGCCGGGTGCAACAGGAGCGGAACGCCCCGGCGCTCGGCTTCGGAGAACAGCGGACGGAAAGGCGCCTCGTCCGGGAAGCGGCCGTCCAGGTTGGAGTAGAGCAGAATGCCCTTCATCCCCAGCTTCGTGGTGGCGCGCTCGAACTCCTTGAGCATCGCCTCTGCCGTACCGAAGGGCAGTGTGGCAAGGCCGAAGAACCGCCGGGGATGGCGGCTCACGGCATCGGCGATGAAATCGTTCAGCAGGACGGCCATGGCTCCGGAGTCTCTGCCGAACAGCTCCGGGCCGGGGTCGTTGATGCTGAGCGCCGCCATGCTAATGCCCGTGCGGTCCATGTCCGCCAGCTTCGCGGCGACGTCGGTATGCTTGGGCAGAACGCGACGGCGCCATTCGCCGACGATGACGTAACGATCCCGCCCTTCGCGCACGACGTAGGGGGACGCCTTCCGTTTCTCCAGCAGCGAAAGGAACTCGTCCGAGAAGAGGTGGCTTTGGCAGTCGATGCGCCCGGCCGGGGCGGCCTGGCCGGTCGGAACCGCTACCCCAGCGGCTGCCATTTTCAGCAAATCGCGTCGTGTGTCCATCGTTCTTGGTTTCAAAACATCCCGCTCGCGCGGAGCAGCACTTCATGTACCAAAAGGTCCTCTTCGGGTGTGACCGGCAACTTCGTTTCCCCGCGCACCGCAGCAGCGAGCTCCACCAAGTCGTCCACGTAGCGGCGATACTTGGGAAGGGACACTTTCTGGACGCCTTGGCCATATGGGCCCGCGGCTTTCTCGAGGTCGATCGTCAGCTCGGGCTGTTCGATCGGGTTGACGATGGCGCAGCCGTTGGCGCCGTGGATCTCCAGCGCACGGTACCGCGAGGACCCGGGCTGCAGGCTCGCTCCTTGGACGATGCCGATCGCGCGGTCCCACTCGAACACAGCGAGGGTGTTGTCCTTCAGCGTGTCGTCAAATGGGCCGTCCCTGCGGAGGAACGGCGTGATCTTCCGCGGACGGCCCATCAGGCGCACCATCGGGTCGATGACATGACAACCCAGCTCGAACATGATGCCCCCGGCGAATTCCGCCCATTCCAGCCGACGCTTCGCCGCGAGCTGATTGCCGATGTTGGCTCTGACGAAGTACACGGAGCCCAGCCAGCCTTGCCGCGCCGCTTCCAGAGCCTTAACTATGCCCGGGTTGTAGCGCCACATGTAGCCCACCTGCAATAGCAGGCCTCTGTTGCGAGCGAGATCGACGACCTGCTGAAAGGCGGCCATATTGTCCGCCGGAGCCTTTTCCAGATGCAGGTGTTTGCCCGCCTCGAGCACCGCCAGTCCATCCGCCGCATGGTCGCGCACCGGCGACTCAACTGCGATGCCCCGGACATCCGGGTGCCTCAGAAGTTCCTCCCGGGCGAGCAGCGTGACCCCTTGCTTGCGGAGCGTTTCCTGCAACTTGGAATCAGGCTCGCACACGCCGATCAGGTGCCAGTCGGGCGAGGAGCGCACGACCTCCAGCTTGCCGTCAGCATGGGAATGGCTGGCCCCCAGGAAACCGATACCTATTGGGGGTCTCTGGAGCGAGTTGGCGGCAGTACCGGCCGCGAGGCTGAGAAACAGACGTCTATGCATAGGTTCACCAGAGAAGCGGCTGGAAGCCGCACGGATCACCGTGAAGGAGGCATCGACTTCGTCTCAGACCCCCTTCGGAGTCCCCCAGTGCTCGCGGTAGGTGCGCCTGGTCAGTGCGTTCGCCTCGGCATCGCCGAGGATGGCTTCGGTTTTCGGGTCGAACTTCACGTTACGGCCGGTGCGGGCCACAATGTTGCCGAGGTGGCAGTGCAGCGTGGAGATGTGACCGATCTCGATGTCGGCGCTGGGCCGCTGGCGCGAGCGCACGCACTCGACGAAATTCTCCAGGTGCCGGTCCCCCTCCTTTTCCACTTCGTGGAGCACCAGCTTGCCGTCGCGGTCGAACACCTTGAAGCCCGACTTGCGGTCCCATTCGCCAACCTGCATCATCCCGTCCGTGCCGTAGATCGACATCGCGTTGTCGTTGTTCTCCAGGCCGTACGGGTTCCAGATGCGCATCTCCCAGATGAGCACGCGGTTGTCGCCGTACTCGTACGTGATGTTCATGGTGTCGGGGGTCTGCTGGTCGTCGTCGAAGAAGATCTTGGCGCCCATGCCGCTGGCCTTGACGGGCGCTCCGACGCCCAGCGCCCAGCGCGCCTGGTCGATCTGGTGCGCGCCGTCGTTGCCGATGTCGCCGGTGCCGAAATTCCAGTGCCAGTGCCAGTTGTAGTGGAAGCGGTTCTCGTTGAACGGAATCCAGGGGGCGGGTCCCACCCAGGTGTCGTAGTCCACGCCAGGCGGCACCGGCCCGTCAGGCTTGTGGCCGATGTTCGTGCGAAGCTGGACGTTCCAGGCCTTGGCCGCGAGCACCTTGCCGATCTTGCCCGAGCGTGCGTACTCCATCGCCTGGATGGTGGTGAGACGGGAGCGGGACTGAGTCCCGACCTGCATGACGCGGTTGTTGCGGCGCGCCGCCTCCAGCATCAGCCTCCCTTCGCGGATGTTGTGCGAGCACGGCTTCTCGACATAGACGTCCTTGCCCGCGTCGGCGGCCAGGATCGCCGCCGGAGCGTGCCAATGGTCCGGCGTGGTGATGAAGACCGCATCCACGCTCTTGTCCTCCAGCACCTTCCGCATGTCAGGGCCTGTCTTGGGCGTACCGCTCAGCCCCACCTTGGCCATCAGCTTAGTGGCCCGCTCCAGGTTGGCCTGGTCCACCTCGCACAGCCATCCAATCTCGATGCCGGGCACCCTCCCCAGCGACTGGACAAGGGAACGGCCGCGGCCGCCCACGCCAATCATCGCCAGGCGGACGCGATCGCTCGCGGCCACCGTTCTCACGCCGGCCGCCGCCGCGGCGGCCCCCAGGAAGTAACGTCGATTCATGCTATTCCACTCCTGTCTGCCAGACCAGCCACAAAGCCGTCTGGATCCGTCTTCTCTCCAGGAAACGCGTCTTGAGCGTTTCCTGCCATACCAGCGACTGCGCCACTCCGCCGCATGGCGGGGGGTCCCGCTTGCGGGCCAGCGCAGTCCGCGTTTTCCACAAGACTCCGCCCCCATTTTAACCAGCACAACGACTTGCGTCTTCTGTTCACAGTGACCGGGGGCCACCCGGGTTAGGGGCTCAGAATTCCAGCCGCAGGTTCAACTGCACCACGCGGGCGCCACGGGTGCTGGTGAACTGGCCGAAGTTGGCCGCGTTACGGCTGGATGCGACGCCGCTGAGGTTGGTGTGGTTGAGCGAATTGAGCATCTGCGCCTCGAGCTTGCCGTGGAGCTTTTCGGTGACGAAGAACTTCTTGGCGAGAGCCATGTCGAGGTTCCACCGGCCGATGTCCATCAGGGCGTTGCGGCCGACGTTGCCGGGGCGGATGGGCGCGCCGCTCTGCTGGCCGATGGGCACTAGCGCGAACGACGAGGGGTTGAGGTACCGCAGCGTTTGGCGGTAATTCGACAGCTTGGCGTCGCCGCCGACGTAGTCGGCGCGGCTGCCCTCGAAGGCGGTTGACTGCGTGATGTTGATGGGGTTGCCGGTCTGCACGGGCAGGACGCCGGAGATCTGCCAGCCGTGCAGCAGGTTGCGCATGGGCAGCGAGTTCGAGCCCGACAGCTTGCGCAAGGGCAGCTCGTAGATGAAGTCGCTGACGAAATAGTGGCGGACGTACTCGTTCGGCGGCGCCTTATCGGAGCGGATGTTGTAGATGTCCTGCACCGAGGCGGGCAGCAGGATGTCCGCCTGGTTGGTGTAGGAGTAAGCGCTGGCGTATGTGTAGTTCATGCCCAGCGAGAACCCGGAGGCAAAGCGCTTACGGACGGCGGACTGCCAGGAATGATAGACTGAGCTTTCGCTCGTATCGCGATAGCGGAACTGGGTGAAGCCGGAATAGGGGCGGATGCCGGTGATACGGTCCACCTGGTTCCAGAAACGGACCATTTGGAGGTGCACGCCGCGAGTGCCGACGTAGGCGGTGTCGAGCGCGATGCCGCCCGGGAATTCGTGCTGAATGCCGAGGTTCCACTGGTAGCTGAAGGGCATGGGGAAGTCGGTATTGATCGCCGTGTCGCCGATCAAGGTCGGGTGGGCTTTGACGTAAGGGCGGACCGTGTCGTTCGAGACGGGCCAGCGGAAGACGTTGCCCGCCGGTGCGACGTCGCTGCGGCTGTAATTGACGCGGAACGGCTCATCGATGGCATCCCGGACCAGGTCCACCGGACCGGCGAACGCCGGGATGGAGCTGTGAAACATGCCGCCGCCGCCGCGCAGCACGGACTTACCGTTCGGGCGGAGCTGATAGGCGAAGCCCAGCCGCGGCGAAAAGTTGTTGTAGTCGGGCTCCCAGATGCGGTCCGGATCGGTGTAGGGCCCGGTCCCGAAGGGCTGGGCGCGGTTGAACAGGTGCTTCTGGCGCTCCTTGGGGACCGCGAAATAGTCCCAGCGCACGCCCATGTTGACGACCAGCCGCTGGCTCACCTTGAAGTCGTCCTGCACGAAGAAACCGAGCGTCTTGAAGCGCAGGTCCATGTCGCGCACGCCGATGTTGACCTCACCGGCGTTGGGGATGTTGTTGAGCAGGTCGTCCAGGGAGTTGTAGGTGAGGTTGGCCGTCGAGATGTTGGTGCGGCGGACGCGTGTCTTCATAAAGAGGCCGCCGAATTTCAGCGAGTGCCTGCCCAGAGACTTGGCAACACTCTCTTCGATGGAGTAGGTGTAGCCTTCGCGATCGTTGAGCTCGCCATTGACCGAGAAACCCAGGCCGCCGATGCCGTCATAGGAGCTGTCGGCGGCGAACAGGTTGTAGTAGGCGTCGAGGCGCGGCACCTGGTTGTAGTTGACGCCGAAACGCGTCTCGAAGGTCCACGTGGGGCGCGCATGAATGACATTCATGCTGCCCTGCTCGACGGTGCCGTCCCAGGTCCGGTTGTTGGCGGTGACAACCCGAGGCGTCAGGCGGTAGGGGCGGGCGCGGGTGTAACGGGCGGTCAAGATGGTGGCCCCGGTAATGTAGTAGTCACCTCGAATCACGGCGTGATCGTCGTAGCCCTGCTCGCTGCCGGACCCGACCCAGCCTCCGGTGACGGCGTTCGGGGCGTAGGGCTGGTTCGGTGTCGGGTAGACCGAGAACATCTTGTCGTAGATGCGGGTGACCGCCGAAACGCGGGCTTTGAATTCGGGCGTGGGGACCTGCTCATTGAGAGCCTGGAAGCCGCGCAGGCGGTAGCCGTCGAAGGCCCCGAAGAAGAACAGCTTGTTCTTGATGGCGGGCCCGCCCAGCGAGCCGCCGAACTGGTTGTAAACAACCCCCGGCTTGGTGCGGAGGAACTGGGAGCGGGCGTTAAAGTTCTCGGTGTTGTTGAGCCAGAAAGCGCTGCCGTGGAGCTGGTTCGTGCCGCTCTTGGTGATGATGTTCACATTGCCGGACATCGTGTTGGCGACTTCAGCGGAGGCGACGCCCTTGGCTACGTTCACCTCGGCGATGGCCTCGGTGCTGACGCCCTTGATGAAGTTAAAGTTGCCGCTCATCGAGAAGGAGGGTATCTCGTTGTCCTGGGTGGCGTCAGTGCCATCCACGGTGAGACGGAACGAACTGGGGGCGAGCCCATTGAACCGAACCGAGCCGCCGGAGACCTGCACGCCGGTGGTCAGGCTGAGCAGGTTGGTCCAGTCACGCCGGGACATGGGCAGTTCCTGAACTCGCGCCGATTCGAGGTTGGAACGCTGCTCGGCATTGGACGTGTTGATGAGCGGCGCCTCCGCGGTGACCTCGATGGTTTCGGCGATCTGTCCGACCTCAAGCGTGAAGCTCATGCGAAGATCCTGACCGGCGGACAGAGTAATGCCGCTCCGCTTGAGCGTCTTGAAACCCTTGGCCTCGATGGTGACGGCATAGTCGCCGATGGGCAGCGACGGGAACGAGACTTCCCCAAGCTCGTTCGATTGTCGGGAGATGGAAGTTCCGCGCCCGACGTTGAGCGGGGTCACGGTCGCGTTCGCCACGACGGCGCCTTGTGGGTCGAGAACGGTGCCGTGCAAGGTGGCGGTGACTACCTGGCCCATGGCGCTGGAGGCCACCAGCATCAGGGCGAGAATTGAACTGCTCAGTCCAAAATATCGCATTGCGAATCTCCTTTCGCGCACCCGAGCCCGACACCCGTCTTGCGCTTCACTCGGATAAATTGTATACTGTCTGTCTACAGGGTGTCAATAGGAAAACACCTTTTCTGCGAAAGGCGCACACGACGATGATGAACAGTTCCAGGAACGCGCGGTCCCAATCCATGCGGGAGAAGGCGTATTTCCACCTTCAGCGCAAGATCCTGTCGGGAGAACTGCCGGCCGGCACCCCACTCTCGGAAGCCTCGATCGCCAGAGAACTGGGCAGCAGCCGCACGCCCCTGCGGGAAGCGGTTCGCCAGTTGGCTGCCGAGGGCTTTCTCCGGGAGATTCCCAATCGCGGCAGCCTAGTCGTGGAATTTTCCAAGCGCGACGTCGCCGAACTCTACGAACTGCGCGAAGCGCTGGAAGTGTACGCCGTCGGCAAGGCCGCTGAACACACGCTCCGGCCGCCGGATCTGGACACCCTACGGCGGCTGGTCAGCGAGATCCTGATCCTGCGCGACGAGCTGGAGCAGTCCGGGGAAGCGCGGCTAAACGCCGCGCAAATGCGACGGTTTGTTCAGATCGACCTGAATTTCCACGCCCTGTTGGTGCGGGCAGCGGCCAACCGCCGCGTCCTGAAGGCCTTTGCGGACACGCGGGTGCTGCTGAACATCTTCGCCATGCGGCGGAAAGGGCATGACGCCGCGCAACTCGCCGAGATTCATCGTTACCACAGCCAGGTCCTGGCCGCGGTCGTGCGGAAGGATTCCGCCGGGGCGATGCGGCTGCTGGGTGAACACATCCGGGTCAGCAAACAGGAACGCCTGAACGAGTACGACGACTGGGAACACGAGACCGCAATGGGGCACGCCCTGCCCGGCTTCGCTGGCGTTGGCGCGCCCTGACATGAACGCCGGACTTCGGACGGGTTTCCGGTGGAACCACCAGGTGGGAATATGATTGTTGGCAAAATGAAACCGCTGCTTTACCTTCTTTCGATTCCATGGTTGAGCCAGGCGGCACTGCTGGATCTCAGCAAAGCCGTCGTAGTTTCGCCGGCCACCCTCTCGGGACCCGAGATGAAGGCGATCCGGATGCTGGTGGAGGAGGTGGAGAAGCGCACGCAAATTCGCCTGCCAGCCGTGAACGTCTGGCCGGCAGAATCCGGCCCGGTAATCGCCGTCGGGCCAGCGTCCGCGCTGAAAGCCTTCGGGGGCAGGTACACCGGCACACTGGCGGCCGGCCCCGCCGTGGCCGGAGCCGTCGTCCTGACCAAGGATCGCGATTTCGTGCAGCTGGTCAAGGGGCGCGGGGCTC
>CAYGVJ010000179.1:0-9680 GCA_964353255.1 uncultured Solibacteraceae bacterium
GCCGCAAAACCCAACAAACAGCCACTTTCACATGCCATCAGGGGTGGAACTTCGGACTAAGGGGGGAACCCGTCCAGAGACAGCGCCCCGTGGTGGGCCAGGCTGACCTCGCCGGGCCGCGGGATGCCGCCGCCGCCGGCGATCAGCCCGGCGTCCGAAACAGTGTGGTGCGTCGCGCGGAAGGGCCGCCCGGCGAGCAAGCCCGGCCGCGCTGGTTCAGCGAGCGGCCTGCGCCGCGTACACCGTGACCCGGTACTTCATCACCAGCGGCCGCGCGGGCGCCAGGGTGTACGGCTCCAGGCCGGGGAAGTTCACGCCCAGGAAGCCGTAGTGGCGCAGGCACCAGCCGTTGGGGAAGCCCGGGTTGGCGCGGTCGATCGTGATGCGCGCGCAGGCGCGGCGGCCCTCGAATAGAGCCTCCAGCTCGGCCCAGGCGTGCGGGGCCATGTTGGAATCCTGCGCCTCGGCGCCCTTGTCGGTTCGTATGGCCGTCTCGACGCGTGGCGCGAAGCGGAGGGACAGCCCGCCGTAGCCTTTCTTTTCAGCCGGCTCACCCTCGATCTGAATGGGTCGCTCCAGAGCCTCGAAGGTCAGCGTCAGATCGAGGTTGCGCCGCCCCGCCTCGGCCGGCCACGTCAGGACTTCCACGGTCTCCCGGACCACCTGGCGGTCTCCGACGTACCAGCCATTCTCGACGCCCAGCCGGGCCGAGCGGGCGCCGGCCTGGCGCGCCGTCCAGCGCACGAACTGGGGCCTGATCCCGCGCAGCGTCCAGAGATCGTATTGCTGCCCTTCGCGGCGCACTATCGGCCACATCCAGGAGAGGCCGCGGTGGTGGTAGTGATCGCTTGGGAAATCGTCGGTGAGCACCGTGCCGTCAGGCGCGTAGACCGGGTGCAGGTAGCAGCAACGGTTGTAGCGCTCGGGAACCCCGTCCTTGCGCATCGGCCCATGGTTGTAAACGAAGACGGGCTTCCCGCGCTCGCTCAGCTCGAGCGAGCGGTCGTCGATCTGCCGAAAGGCGAAAGGGCTCTGGGAACACAGCAGCCCGGCACAAGAAATGCCCACGGCCAGTAACTTCATATCCGCTGCCTCCGCAGACGCTCTTCATCCACTTCAACGCCCAGGCCCGCGCCGGCCGGGAACTCGATCTCGCCGTTCCTCACGGCCAGCGGCTTCTTCAGGTAACTGCCTTCCAGGAACTGCGGCGCGTTCAAGGCCGCCGGGTGATTCAACCCGTAGGCGCAGTAGAGCTGGACGGCGGCGGCCAGGGCCACGTCGGGGTCGGTCAGTCCGCTGCCCAAGACCAGCAGCCCCGCCTCCCGGGCGATCTCGATCTGGCGGCGCGCGTCCCACAGCCCGGCGGTGCGCGCGGGCTTCATAGCCACCCCATCCAGCAGCCCCAGCCGGATGAACTCCACCAGCTCCACCGAAGAGACCACGCCTTCGTCCAGGATGATCGGCAGAGCGCCCTGCTTCTTCAGTTCGCGGTAGCCCGTCAGCCGGTTGGCGGGCAGCGGCTGCTCGAGCACGTTGACGCCGGCGTCGGCCAGCTTGGGCGCCACCGCCAGCGCGGTGTCCAGATCGTAACCGCCGTTGGCATCCGCCCAGAGGAAACCCTCCGGCGCCAGGCGGCGGACGCGGCGGCATACTTCGATATCGAACTTCGGATCCGGCGCCACCTTGGTGTTGAAGTGCCGGTAGCCGCGGGCGCGGCCCTCGGCAACGAGCCGCTCGGTCTCCTCGAGCGAGGCCGGGTTCACCGTCCAACTCAAGGCGAGCCGCGGCTGCGGCTTGCGCCCCCAGCTCGCGGCCACGCTCTGTTTGCGCCACCGTCCGGCCAGATCGTGCAGGGCCAGGTCCACCCCGGCCTTGGCGATCGGCATCCCGGTGGAAAACGACGGCGCGATGGCCCGGTTCATGGCCGCGTGCGCGCCGGCGATGTCCAGCGGATCGCGGCCCAGGAGCACCGGCGCCAGATGCCTCTCCACCGTCGAAACCACGGACTCCGGCGTCTCGTAACTCCAAGTGGGCAGGGGCACGCTCTGGCCCCAGCCGATCAAGCCATCCTCGCAGGTGATTTTCACAAAGACTGCGGGCCGCCCGGCGGGACCCAAAAATTTGAAATGCGCCACCACCGGGTAGGCTACCGGGAAGACCTCGATCCTGCGGATACGAGGCGTCGCTGGCAGCGCCGCCGCCGCTGCCGGAAAGAACTCTCGCCTGCTGAGCCGGATGGCCATCCGAAGACTGCCTGACGTGCACGGGAAAAGTGCTACATTGTATTAGACTACGACTGGGAGAGCGACCGATGAAAGCCCTCGCTGGCTTGTCGTTATTTTTATTGGGTTGGAGTGCCGCGGCCGGCGCGCCGCAAGCGCTCGAGCAGGCGCGGCGGCTGGAAAGGTCGGGTGATCCGCTGGCGGCGCGACTGCTGCTTCAGCGGGCTGCGCGAAACGCCCCCGACAATGCGGAGACGCTGTCCGCCTACGCCGAGTTCCTGGACCGCTACAGCGACCCGGAGGCCCGTCCGGCCTACGAGAAGCTGCTCGGTCTGTTGAGCGACTCTGCGGACCGCCAGTGGCGCGCCCGCGTGGCCGCCCGGCTGGCGCTGCTGGATCTGCTCGAAGACGATCGCGCGGCGGCGGCCAAGCACCTGGGGGAGTACCGCGCCGCCGGCGGCAGCGAGTGGCCCGCAGTGCTCCCCGCACCCGCCGCCGGCGCGGCCCAGAGCCTTCCCACCATCGAGATTCCCGGCCCCCTGAGCTCCTTTGCGCGGATGGCTGCGGTGTCACAGGACGTCACGGCCGCCGACCTGCTACCGGCGTTGGCCCGCATCGTGGTCACCAACGGCTACCAGGCCTCCACCAGCGGCGAGGCGCTAGAACCTACCGAATACATGAAGCTGCTCACCCGGTACGTGTCGCAGGCGCGGGAACTGGCCAGGCTGGCCGGGCGCGAGCAGGTGATCAACATCGAGAGCTGCGAGTCGCCCCAGGCGGCTGACCTGCTGCGGATCCTGGGCTACCGCATGCGGGGAGCGTGCGGCGGCGAAGTAGTTCTGGAAACGGTCAACGCCACCCGCGCCTTCCTGACCATAGACTCCGGCTTCCCGTTGGCGGAACTCGAGCAGGCCCTGCGCACCAACCGGGCGTTCGCCTACGAGTTCAAGCCCACGCGGGCGCCGGTGCTCTACGGGCCCGACTACTGGCTGACCGCCCGGGAGAAGCAGGCCGGGGATTTCATCGACGTATTCCTGGGTGATCCGATCCTGTGCCGCTTCTACCTGGGCCTGTCCAAGCTGGATCGGGAAACCGCGGAGGGCCTCCGCAAGGTCGCCCCGGCGCAGCGGTTGAGAGCCTTCGGGCACGTGCTGGATTTTTACGGCAGCCTGGTAGAGATCCGCGGCGGCAAGGTGGTGGTTCCGGGGGGCGAGCGCTCGGCCGCGATGTGGGCCGAGCTGGTCGGCGTATCGCCGAACCAGGGTGGAGCGTTCATCGAGCGCTTGATCTCGAGGGACGACGGCTGGCTGGCCAGCTTCTTCGACGCCCTGGCGCGCATCGACGGGCCGGTGAGGGACTACCTGACCGAGCCCGCCCGCATGAAGCGCTTCTACCTGGCGGTGCGGGGGCGGGTGACCAGCCCCGGACCGGCGCGTCCCGTCTTCCGCTCCAACACCGACATGATGCTGCTCACCAATCGGCTGCGCCTGGAGCCCGAGGGCCGCGCACATATCCCCGGCAGCCTCGAGGTCTGGAAGAACCTGTTCGTTCAGCACCGGCAGGGCCGCCTGGACGTCAGACTCACCCGCCTGGCCCCCGCCTGGAAAGAGCCCGATGACGTCATCGAGGCGCTGTTCGCGCTGTGCCGCAAGGCCGTGGAGAACGAGCCGCTGAAGATCTTCATGACGCTCAGCGACCTCGACCGCGGGCGCGCGCAGCCGCTGGAGGCCGCCACGGTGGACCGCCTGGCCCGCGAGTACCGGGCCTTCGGCTCGCAGTATTCGATCTTCGCCGAGACACCCGCGCTGCGCGATCAGACCATCATGCAGTTCCTCGACACGGCCACCGCCATCAGCCGCACTGGGGACATGGCCTTGCGGGCGGACGTCGCCGGCACGATGCAGGCGCTGGTCGGGATCTGGCAGATCTTCTGCCGGCAGAATTCCATCAGCGCCGAAGAGGCGGACCAGACGCTGGCCGGAATCCTCTCCGGCTTCGCCCGGATCCGCAACCCCCGCGAGTTGTTCGACGCCGGGCGCGCCGGGGTCCGTCTGTTGCTGAAGGCCACGCACTCGGCGGACAGCGCCGCGCCCCAGGACCGCCTGATCGAGCTGCTGGCCGGCGGCGACCGGCCCAAAGAATCGGAGTGGCGCAACCAGGTCATCGAGGAGATGATCCGCATCTTCGAGGCCCAGCGGCTACTGTCGCTCAACGTGCTGTTCGAGCTGGCCGATCACCTGGAGAGCCTGACGCGCGGCGAGAAGCTGAACGTCGCCCTGGTCAACCGGCTGGCCGCCCGGATCTCCGAGATCCAGCTCCCGCGCACCAGCCTGACCAGCGCCGAGAAGAACGCTTTTGCCGTGGGCTACTGGACCGACCGCCACCTGGAGGCGCAGCGCAAGCTGAACCTGCGGAGCGCCATCGAGCGGGCGGCCTCCGACGCGGAGAGGTTGCGGGACCTGCGCGGGCTGCTGGCGCCCTTTCTCCGCGACTCGCTGGTCGGGCTCAACTATGTCCACTACGCGCCGCCCGGAGCGCAGCTTATGCTGGCCAATCCCCTGTTCGTGCGCAGCCACGATTTCCTGGGTATGCAGGGGAGCAGCCACACTTGGCGCCAGGCCGAGGTGCTGGGGACGGGCTGGCCTTCCAGCGGGGGCGGCCGCCTGATGGGCTCACTGTCCGGCCTGCCCTACGCCCTGGCGGAAGCCGAGCAGAACTTCATGGTGCCGACGCGCGAGCAGGCGCTGATCTGGGGCGACTTGGTCCCCCAGATGATCCTGAGCGCCAAGATTCCGCGTTGGTGGAACGTGACGCCGGGCCAGATGCACTGGGTCGGCCTGCATATGCGCTTCGCCGAGACTCTGCTGGCCGAGGCGGCCCTGGATGGGCGCCGCCGGGAAGAGGTCGCCGCGATCCTGGAGCGGCGCTCGGAGCCGGCGCGCATCCGGCAGGTGGCCGCTCTGCTGGAGCAGGGCGAGGCGCGGGCGGCGCTGGAGAAGATCACGCCCGTGGAACTTTTCGTCCTGGCCGCCGAGAGTCTTCGGCGCGGCGCCACCGGGTGGCTGCCGGAGGAGATCCGGCGGCTGGAAAAGGAAGATCCCCAGCAGGTCAATTACGCCGCCGTCTCCAGGGCTTTCGGCACGCCCAAGCCGACCCTGACGAGCTCCTACCGTCCGGAACTGTTGCTGCTGAGGACCTTCCCCACGCTCATGGGCTATTCCAGCCGCATCATGGCCGAGGGCTGGGAGTCGCCGCTGCTGTATTGGGCCAGCTTGGCCGATGCGCTGCATGTGCCGCCCGCGCGGCTCAATGTGCTCATCCCCGAGCTGACCCAGAAAACGGTGGAACGGATCTTCGCCACCCACCTGGAAGACTGGCCGGCCCTGTTGCGTTCACTGCGCCTGGTCGGCGAGGACCTGCGGCTCAAGCTGCGCACGCAGATGGAAACCGAGCAAAAAGCATCCTTGTGAGGGAAAGCGGGAGGCAGGCGTGAAGATCACTCGAAGGACTGCAATCGGCGCGGCGCTGGCCCTGGGGGTCGCCAGGAGGTTGCCGGGCCAGGAGGAGAGGCGTCCGGTCTTCCGGGTGAAGGTGGACATGGTGGTGCTGACCTTCACCGTGACCGACAGCAAGGGCCGCTACGTGACCGGGCTGAGACCCAGCGACTTCCGCATTCTGGAGGACGGCATCGTGGAACGCGTCGCCACCTTCGCCGAGGGCAGCCGGCCGCCGCTCCAGGTGCTCGAGGACGGCTCGACCCGCCCGCTGCTGCCCTCCGCCAGGCAGGTGGAGGCCAAACCCGCGCCGATTCCGCAGGCCGACGCCTTCGTCGGCACCAACGTTTTCATTCTCTTCGATACCAGCAACTACATGTATCGCAGCTTCGTCTACGCCTCCGACGCCATCGCCGACTTCGTGCGCGGCCTGGACCGCGCGGACTCCGTGGCCGTCTACACCTTCAGCCGCAACCTCTCGCGGGCCGCTCCGCTGACCCAGGACCGCAACGAAGCCATCATGGGGCTGCGCAAGGCCGTGGCCGGCGACGACGCCGCCCTGTACAACACCCTGCTGCTGACCCTGCGCGACGCCGCCAGGGTGCCCGGGCGCAAGGTGGTGATCGTATTCTCGAATGGCCCGGACAACGCCAGCGTGATGGCGCCCGACGACGTGCGCGCGGTGGCCGAAGACGAGGGCATTCCCATCTACGTGATCTCGACCAACGAGGTCAACAAGGACCCCATCTCCAGCGCCGTCTTCCGCCGCATCACCACCCGCACCGGAGGCCGGGCCTACTGGGCCAAGACCTGGCAGAAACAGGTGGAAGCCTTCGAGTCGATTCGCGAGGACCTGGGCAACTCCTACACCATCACTTACTATCCGGCGCTGAATCCCAACGAGGGTTTTCGCAAGATCACCGTGGAGATCGTCAGCGACATAGGCAAGAAGTACCGCGTGCGCGCCCGCCCGGGCTATAGGCCCCGGGGCGGGTTCTGAGGGCGGGCCGACTACCAGAGGATCTCGACCGCGTACTGGCGCAGTTGCGCATCCCCGCTCACCAGGGGCAGACCTTCCACCTGGCACTGCGCCACCAGCAGCCTGTCGAACGGATCACGGTGAATGTCAGGCAGTTCGAACAGTCGCAGCACATGCGACGCCCCCACAGGCAACACTTCGATGGCGTTGCGCAAGAGCTGCTCCCGCAGATAGCGATCCGCGGGCCGAGGCAAGGGCAGCTTCCCGATGCGGACCTTGAGCGCGATCTCCCAGAGGCTGGCGGCACTGAGCAGGAGCGTGTTGCCTCCGCCAAGAAAAATGCGCTGCGCTGCCGGCGACAGGCGCTCATCCGCGGTGATCGACCAAAGAAAAACGTGCGTGTCGAGCAGAACCCTCATTTGAAGAATTCCGCCAGGACCTCTTCGGGCAGGGGCGCGTCGAAGTCGTCCGGCACCACGAAATCTCCCTTCGCGGTCCCGAGCACGCGCTTAACCGCCGGCCTCTCAACCGGTACCAGCCGGGCCACCGGCTTACCCGCCTTGGCGATGACAATCTCTTCGCCCAGAGCGACACGGTCGAGCAGCCTGGACAGATGGGTCTTGGCCTGGTGGATGTTGACGTTCACAAGCCCATTCTAGACTAAGGCGAAGACTAAGTCCAGACCGCGCCGAGCCAGGCCACGGCCCGAACAACCCCAGCCCGATGGCGTCCGACGACGCGCGGGCGGCCCCGCTGCCGCCCGCGGGGCGGGTTCTGAGGGCGCTCACGGGCTGTCAAGGAAACCGCGCATCGTCGTCAGGATGGCGTCGGCCCGTCCACCTTGGCGTGCGAGCTCTTCGAGACGCCGGTAGCTGTTCCAGCGGGATTGCGCGGCGCGTTCACCCAAGCCCACAATCGCCACCGCTCTGCGCTCCGCGTACACTTTGAAGACGACTCGATACTGACGCCAGTGGAAACTGCGAAACTGCTCCAGAGGCGACCTCAATTCCGTGGAGTGACGAACCGGATCAACCGCCAGTGTTCCCACGATCGCCTTGCGAAGGGAGTTTCGGACGGCCTTGCGGAGCGCCTTGACATCTCTGACCGCGTCGTCCGTGAAGCAGACGGCGAACACTCAGTCCACTCCCAGCGCCTCATCAAGCGAGTGCAGCCTACCGCGCTCCACGTCTTCATCCAGGCCCTTGGTAGCCCGTAGCAGCCGCCTCAGCAGCTTCCGGTCCTCGAGGATCTCCAGAGTCTCCGTCGCGGCCCTCAGGTTGCGCCAGAGCTCTTCGGCGTAAGCCTCGTCCAGAACGTACTTCACACCACCGCCGCGGCGAGCGTTGCTGACCACGACCACGGTGCAGCCCCGGGCGCGGCGGAACAGTGCACTCTGCTTCCGCCGCAACTGTGAGCGGTTTACCTCCACCTTCTCGGGGGACATCAGGGCGTGGGGTGACATCTTGTTGAGCCTCCGGCGACAGCCTCGTATTCCCATCGTACACCGCGGCAAGGTACCCAGGGACGGCCGCTCCTGAGCAGGGGAACGTCCCCTCGTGATCTCGACCAGCGACGTCAGCACGGACCGCATCCCCAGCGCCGGCTTCCGCCGCAAGATGACCGTGGAGATCGTCAGCGACATAGGCAAGAAGTACCGCGTACGCGCGCGCCCGGGCTATCGGCCCCGGGGCGGGTTCTGAGACTTGCCCTCCCCCAGTTTTGTGTGGGCGCCAGGTGGAATAGGCATTCATGCCTGTGTGCTGCGTGCTCCCCAACAGGCCTGGAGGCCTATTCCACCGGTTCGGGTTTCTCAGAGCGGGTCGTGCACGAGCAGGCCGGGCATGGCTGCGAAGCCGGCATCGTGGGTCCAGATCTCGCTGGCCCCGTTTTCAAACGCCGTGAGTGCGATCTGGAGATCGAAGATCCGTGCACCTGCCACGCGCAGGTCTCCGGCCAGTTGCGCCAGTCTCTCCCAGAAGCCCTCATGCGGCAGCCAGACTGCGGCCCCGGCTTCGCTGATCAGGGCCTTCAGGAAGGCCCGCGCCTGCCGCGCGGTCGAGGGTCCTCCGGCGCACGCCGGGTGAGTAACCACACTCCAGAACTCCGTAATGCAGGGCAGGGGGATGCCCCAACCCCGGACATCGCCGCTGGCGGTCTGGATGGCACGGCGGGCGGCGTGGTGCTCCGGCAGGCCGGCCCGATGAGCATAAATCAGCAGATTCGTGTCAATAGCGATCATCCGTGCCTCCGCAACCACTGGTGCATCGCTTCGCGGTCCGCGACCTTCAAGCCCGGAGGCAGGCCCCCTTCGGCCGTCACCCAGCGGATCGCCCGCGGGCGTGGGCCGCGAGGCGGCGCCTTAGGCTTGCGGAGCTCGCGGCGCAGGCCGCGCTCGAAGATCTCGCGCAGTGTAGCCCTGGTCTCGGCCGCCCGCTTCTTGGCGGCAATCAAGAGCTCGTCGGGCAACTCGATGGTGGTCTTCATACGGAAACCCATATTACCATAGATATGGCCCACCCCGCGGTCCGTCACCGTCCCCGATCCGTCCATGGGGAGATGAGGGAAAATAGCTGTTTGGGACAAGAGTCGCAGCATGCCCACGACTGAGGGCGCCGCCAGCCGCTGGTTCTGGCCGTGTACCGTCGTGTTGCTGGCGGTCATGGGTACGGTCCAGGTAACCTCCGCCCTCCAGGAGAACAACACCTGGGACGAGGCCATCGATCTCGCGGCCGGCTACGCCCACCTCAAGACCGGCGATTTCCGCATCAACGCCGAGCACGGGGCGCTGGGCAAGCTCCTGACCGCCCTGCCACTGCTCTGGTTCGATCCCGTCCTGCCTGCGGAATACCCGGGCTGGGACGTGCCCGGGGCGATCGGCTACGGTGGCCGGTTCCTGTACACCAACCGCGTTCCCCCCGACACCTTGCTGATGGCCGGCCGGAGCGTGACCATCCTGCTCACCTTGCTGCTCGGGCTGGCGCTGGC
>CAYGVJ010000180.1:0-9606 GCA_964353255.1 uncultured Solibacteraceae bacterium
TTGCAGTTCTGAGGTTCCGCAACTTTCCGGGCCCGCCCGCTCCTGCGGGCGGGCCCGGGGGTTTCCACATTTCTCTGCTCAACGGTGGTGATTCCTGTGTGGGACAGGCGGTTTCGCCTGTCGCCCGTGCACTTGACCAGAGCCAGTCTTCCACCGCCGCTGCCAGCCCGGCCGCCACCGGATTTCGCTCAATGTACCGCACGATCTTCTCCAGTTCCACCTCGGTGCGCACCCAATGGTCATACGACTCGTCCTGCCAGAATGGCTGGCCGGTCCTTCCCAGGATGAGGTTGGCCTGCCGGGCAGTTGACCCTTTGACCCACCGGGTGATCCGTGCCAGCGAACAATGGGGCTGCCACAGCACGTGAACGTGGTTAGGCATAATGACCCATGCCCGCAGCCGGTACCACCCCCTTTGCTGTTCCCCCGCCTGCAAGGTCTGGCTCACCAACCGAGCCACCCGCGGGTCTCGCAGCCAGAGGGGGCCGGAGGTGGCTTGATCGGAGAGGCGATCCAGGACTAGAAAGGCTCGGCCTGCCGAGCTGCGCTGCGGCGCCACACCCGTTTGGGGCAGGCGCCAGCCGGGGAGGGAGCCCGCCAACCGCCAGGTCAGGAACACCACGGCCTGCTCTGGCTGCCAGTGGGGAAGATGTCTGCGGTAGTCGAACATTTCCAGTGGGCCGACAGGCGAAACCGCCTGTCCCACGAGGCCTTGAGCCGCCACTCTGGAAGTGCTCCACGGGCTTCAATCTTCTCAGCAAATGTAGAAACTCCCGGGCCCGCCCGCTCCTGCGGGCGGGCCAGGTTTCTTAGGACGTAACCAGGACCCCACCCTGCGGGGTGGGGTTTTGTTTGCGAGAATGGAGCGGAGTCCCCTCCATGCTGCTGCCAGCCGTCCTCCTATGGGCCTGTTCCCTCGCGGCCTCCGGGCAGTTCGAGGCTCGCCTGCAAGCCGGAATGGCCGCTCTGGACAAGAGCGATCTAGCCAGCGCACAGGCAAGTCTGGAAGAGGCGACGCGCCTCGCGCCGGAAAACGCGGGGGCGTGGCTGCTGCTGGCCCAGACCTACGCTAAGCAGAAGAACCGGGAATCCGCGCTGGCGGCTGCGCAGAAAGCGGAGGTGCTGGGCAGTGAGGATCCGAAGATTCTGCAAGGGCTGGCGAACTTCTACGTGGGCCTGGCGCCGGATCTCCCCAAAGCGGCCGCCCTGGGGGCGCGGTACGCCGCGCGAAGCCCGCAGGACAAGACCGCCTGGCGCAGGCTGGCGGCGTTTTGTCTCTCCACCGGCCAGCCGGAGCAGGCGATCGCGGCGGGCCTCCGCGGTCTCGCCGCAGACGGCAGTGCCGAGTTGCATGCGTTGCTCGGAAGGGCGTACCTCGAGCGTCAGGATTGGGCCAAGGCCACGGCGGAGCTGAAGACGGCCGTCGCACTCGACCCCTACGAGGAGGACACTCACTTCCGCCTGGCGCAAGCCTTCCTGCTGCGCCAGGATTTCTCCTCCGCTGTGTCGGTGCTGGAGGCGGCAAAAAAGATCTTCGCCAGGAGCCCGCAGATCGAACTGGCTCTCGGCGTTGCCTACTACGGTTTGCGCCGGTTCCCCGAGGCGGTGGATCAGTTCCTGAAAACGATGAAGCTGGCGCCCGATGTCCCGCAGCCGTATGTCTTTTTGGGACGCATCCTGGACCACGCCAGCGACAGACTGCCCGAAGTGATAGAGCGGTTTGCGCAATTCGCAACCCGGAACCCGAACAACTATCTGGGATACCTGCTGCATGCGAAGGGCCTGATCACTCAGCTTCCTCCGGCCGGGTTCCCGCCCGAGGCTCAGGCCGCCTTCGAGCTCTTGCAGAAATCTTTGGCCCTCCAAGAGGATAACGCCGAAGGGCACTACCTGCTCGGTGTCCTGCTGGACAGGAAAGGCGACCTCAAGGACGCCGCCGCCCACCTGGAGCGGAGCATCCAGCTTGACGCGCGCGGTTCCGCGGCTCACTACCGGCTCGCGCGCGTCTACGACCGGCTGGGACGCAAGCAGGAAGCCGACGAGCAGCGCGTGTTGCACGAGAAACTGAGCGAGCAAGAGAACGCCACTGGGGGGCCCGGGCTGGCCAAGGATCCGCTGCGTCCGCCGGCCCCGGGGCGAGTGAAGTGAAACCCATACTGACATGAGGGGTATGCTGTTTCTGTGGACCGCCGCGAGTTTCTGACCGCCTTTGCGGCAACCAGCCTGTTCGCTTCCAAGGGACACGCCTTCTCGCCGTTCCCGGTGAAGTTCCGCCAGCAACCGCGGTACGCTTCCGTGCTGGGTTTCGCCGAGCCGGGGCTGGATGAGTTCCCCGGCGAGAAGATCGCCATGGAGATCGAGGTGAGCTTGCGCACGGCGATGCGAAGCGGGCAGTTGCCGCTGGCTGAGGATTGCCGGGGAGTGCCTCCGGCGCCGCGCGAGTACCGGAATATCGCTCCTGGTGTGGCCACCGCGGTGTTCGGCGGTCAAGGCGATCTTGCCTCCGGCTGGAAGCAATGGCGGGACTCGCTCGGCACCGTCCGGCAGGCGCGTTTCTTTTCCCTGCCCGGTGATATCATCCGCTACGACATCCGCAGCCAGAATCGAGGACGCCTCGAGCACCGGGTGGGCTCCTGGAAACAGTCCTGGAACAACGGCCTGCTTAGCCGCTTCGAGCCGTTGGAGGAGATACTGACCTACGCGGACAAGCCGTGGTTCCGGGACGTCACCGGCTTCGTCTTCGCCGGTGAGCCTTCCTTCCCCGAGCAACTCGCGCGGGGCATACCGTACTGGCGGGCGCGTCTGGATCCGGCCTGCGGCATCGACTTGTACGGCGAAAATGGGATCGCGGTCGCCGACATCGATCAGGACGGCCAGGACGAAATCTACGTCAGCCAGCCGGGCGGTCTTCCCAACCGCCTGTATAAGAGCGACGGGGAAGGGCATTTTCGGGATATTTCGAAAGAGGCTGGCCTCGACCTCCTGGACGCCACCGCCTGCGCGCTCTTTGCGGACCTGCGCAATTCGGGCCATCAGGACCTCGTGCTGGTGCGCACCAACCAGCCGATCCTGTTCCTGAATGATGGCCGAGGCCGGTTCACGCCCGTTCCGGACGCCTTCCGTTTTGCATCGGCGCCGCAGGGCTCCTTCACCAGCGTGGCGGCGGCGGATTACGATCGCGATGGCCGCCTGGACCTGTATTTCTGCTGCTATGTCTACTATCAGAGCGAAGCGGAATACCGCTATCCGGTTCCCTACCACGACGCCCAGAACGGGCCGCCGAACTTTCTCTTCCGCAACCGCCTGGACCAGGAGCCCGGCTACTTCGAAGACGTCACCGCGGCCACCGGAATGGACCACCACAACAACCGGTTCAGCTTTGCGGCCGCCTGGTGCGACTACAACGGCGACGGTTGGCCCGACCTGTACGTGACCAACGATTTCGGCCGCAAGAACCTGTATCGGAACACCCACGGGCGCTTCCAGGACGTCGCGGAAGAGGCCGGGGTGGTGGACCTTGGTCCCGGCATGAGCGCGGCCTGGCTGGACTACGACGGCGACGGGCGGCCCGATCTTCTGGTCTCCAACATGTGGAGCGCCTGCGGCCAGCGGATCGTCAATGACCCGGCGTTCGGCCCCGCCCTCCTGGATCCGTCGCTTCGAGAAACGTACCGCCGCCACGTGAAAGGCGATTCCCTGTACCATAACAACGGCGACGGAACCTTCACCTACACCGGCGATTCCGAAGGCATCGAGATTGTCCCCTGGTCCTGGTCCTGCGACGGCTGCGATTTCGACAACGATGGAACCCCGGAAATTTACATCACCTGCGGCATGCTGACGAATGACAGCCCGACCGACCTGATGAGTTATTTCTACCGCCAGGTGGTCGCGAAGTCGCCCGTGAAACACATGGCTGCGCCCGCGTATGAGAATGGCTGGGACGCCATAAACCAGTTGATCCGCCAGGACTATAGCTGGGCGGGCCCCGAGCCCAATGTCTTCTTCGTCCGGCGCGCCGGCCGGTACTACGATTTCTCGGGCGTGAGCGGCATTGACCGGCCGGAAGACAGCCGCGCGTTCGCTCTTACAGATATCGATGGCGATGGGAATGTCGATCTCGTGCTTAAGAGCCGGATGGGCCCGCAGGTTCGTGTTTTTCAGAATGCCTGCGGAGTTTCCAGGAAAGCGCTCGTATTTTCACTGCGGGGAACCAAATCGAATAGGGACGCGATCGGCGCGCGGGTGGAGGTTGACGGACAGGTGAAATGGCTGGCGGCCGGCTCGGCCTATCTTTCCCAGCACACCAAGCGGCTGCACTTCGGCCTGGGTGACCGCGAGCGTGCCGAGAAGGTGCGCATCCACTGGCCTTCGGGCAACGTGCAGGAACTGCCGCCTCTGGCGGCCGGCTTTCTTTACGAGGTCACCGAAGGAAGCGCCGAAGTCCGGGCGCAGCGTCTGCGGCCGCGCAGGGAGTTGCCCGAAGACGTGCCGTTTTCCGTGGACAATCGGGCGCGGCTGCACACCACATGGTTGTGGGAACCCGTGCCCCTTCCGGAGAAGCGGCGCGGACCGGCCCTGTTGGTCGTGCACGCCGGCGAACCGTTGCCCCAGTTGGCGGTATCGCTGGGGTCGCTGGATCTCCGGCAGGCCCGCCCCGAGTTGGCCGCGGCGTACGCGATCTTCCGCAGGTACCTGTTCGATTACCGGGTGGACCTGGAAACGCCGCTCTGGCTCCTGATCGACGCCCAGAGCCGGGTGCGCAAGGTCTACGCGGACGCCCCCGACGCCGCTACGGCGCAGGCCGATCTGCGCTCGCTCCAGGGACCTCTACCCGATCCGCGCGGGTTGCCGTTCGGCGGTCTCTACACCGGCCGTCCGCGCCGCGATTACTACAAAATCGGCGGCGCTCTCCTGCAAGCGGGTTATGGTGAGCAGGCGCTGCCGTACCTGGAAGAGATGCTGCGGCGTACCCCGGATAATGTGAAGGCGCTGCTGGCCGTCGGCCTCATTCATCTTCAGGCCAAGCGCCTGCCGCAGGCCCGCCAGGCTCTGGAGCGCGCGGTGGCTCTGAACCCCAATTCGCCGGACGGCTGGAACGAACTGGGGGGCGTCGAGAGCGAGGCCGGCAACCTCGCCGCGGCGTCGCGTTTTTATGAGAAGGCGCTCGCTCTGGGGCCCGATCTGCCCTACGTCTTGATCAATGCCGCACAGACTCAGAGCCGGCTGGGCAACGTGGCCGAAGCCGAGCGGTTGTACCGCCGCGCGCTGGCCGTGGATTCGCGCAACGGTGACGCCGCCAACGGCCTGGGGCTCTTGCTGGCCAAGCAGGGCCGAACCGACGAGGCGCGCAAGCTGTTCGAGCTGGCCATCTCCATCCACCACGACGATTCTTCGGCCATCAACAACCTCGCTGTGCTGTACATCACGATCGGCCAGACCAATGACGCTATCGCCGCGTTCCAGTACGGCCTCCAGGTGGCGCCGGATGACGAGATGCTGTACATCAACCTGGCCAGAATCTGGGTAAAGATGGGCGATCGTGAGAAGGCACGCGACCTCATGCGCGCCTTGCTGGCACGCAACCCCGACAGTGCGGTCGCCCAAAGAGCGCTGAAGGACTTGGCAGCGCCTTGACGTCGGCGTTCGCCAGCCTCCCGGTCCCCAGGTTGTGAGCTGAACTTAAGCAGATGCCCGGTTGCGCACCCGACCGTCAGGGGCGCGCCAACCGGCGCCATAACTCCAGGCCGTTGCGGCCGGTCAGGTAGAGCGAGATCGGCAGCATCAGACTCATGGCGAGGTTACTCGGCCAGCCATGATAGCCACCAAGATTCGGCAGGCGCCTTCGAAGAGGGCAGCACCATCGCTACGCCGGCGGAATCCTGCTTCAAAGAACGCCAAGTGGAGAGGGACCCGGTGAACCGACAGATCGTCTGAGTGCTGGTCCGACCAGACCGCTCGCTCCCGCTCGCGGATCAGTTCCTCCTGCCGCCGGCCGCTTCGATTACCTTCTGCCGCAGCCAGGAGTGCCCCGCGTCGTCACTCATTTGCTGGTGCCACGCCATCCGCGTATGAAACACCGGCATGGGGAACGGAACGGGGCGCACTCGCAGGCGCAGAGCAGTCTCATACCGGCGGGCGAGGCGCTCCGGCACGACCGCGACGAGATCCGAGGCGGCCACAGCCTCAAGCACCGTCAGAAAGTGCGGCGCGGCAAGCCGCAGCATGCGCCGCTTGCCCCGCGCCGCCAATTCCTGGTCGATCAGCCCCCAGGGTTCCGGCCGGTAGATGATGGCCGCGTGCCGGGACTCCGTGAACGCGTCGGGGCTCATGCATCCGCGGCGCCCCTTCCTCGCGATCACCACGTTGCGTTCCTCGAACAGCGTCACCTCGAGCGTTCCTTCCTGCAAGGATCGCAAATCCTGGAAGAATCCCACCGCCAGGTCCACGGTGCCCGTTCGCAGGTCACTTTCCGGAACGGTAAACAAGCGGTCCAGCCGCCGCACCTGCAACTGCACTCCCGGCGCCTCACGGTCCAACGCGGCCATCAACGATCCAAGCAAGAGCCACTCGGCGTAGTCGGTCATTGCTAGGCGGAACGTCCGCTCGCTGCCCCGTGGTTCGAAGGCAGAGTCGCCCTCGAGCGCGCGGCGAAACTGCGCCAGCCCCGCACGCACCGGGACCGCGAGTTCGAGCGCCCGGGGCGTGGGCTCGATCCCCCTGGCGGTGCGCCGAAAGAGAGGGTCTTCGAAGAGCGCCCGCAGCCGCGCCAGCGCCGCGCTCATGGGCTATGTGCGGTTCGTCGCCAAGCCCACCGCGGAGACCATCCTCAAGATCGACGAGAAGGAGCCGCTGCTGGCCCGCTGGCAGTATGGCCTGGGCCGCTCGATCATCTTCGCCTCCGACGCCAAGAGCCGCTGGGCCGAGCGCTGGGTGTCGTGGAAGGGCTTCGACCGGTTTTGGGCCAACGTCGCGCGGGACCTGTTGCCGCATTCGCAGGCCGGCGAAGCGACGGTCGAATACGACAGCGCCAACGGCGAGCTGGTGGTCGATTACCGTCTGGGGCGGCACGCCGAAGCGCCGGCCGCCATCCCGGACATCTTCGTCTTCGGCGCCGACGGCTTCCAGCGGCCGGTCGAGGTCCGCACGGTCGGCGAGGGCGCCTACCGGGGGCGCGTGGCGGTGGGCGACCTCCAGGGGCTGTTCCGAGTGCGGCCGCTGGCCGAATCGCGGGTGTTCCCCGAGGTGGGGCTGTACCGCGCGGTGGACGAGCTGCGCGAATACGGCAACGACGAATTGCTGCTCCGCCGCGTCGCCGAATTCACCGGCGGCCATTTCAATCCCCGGCCGGCGGATGTCTTCGACCCCGCCGGACGGGTCATCCCCTCGACCCTGCGCCTGTGGCCGGGCCTGCTCGGCCTGGCGATTCTGCTGAATTTGGTCGAACTCCTGCTGCGCAAATGGCGCGGCGTCGCCGAAACGCTGCGGAAGGCGTAGGTGGGTCCGGCTTCAGCCGGCCCGGGGCATAGGCGCTAAAACAACGCAAGTTGGTCGGACGACCTGAATAGCTGGTGCGATGGGGGCGGTTATCGCCAGGAGCTCGTGTTTCACAGGGATGGCCATCTCCCAGAAGCCAACTTCCGGCCCGGAACCCGCTGCTGCAGTCGTAAAGGCCGCTGGTCTCGCAATCCTCAACCCTTCGGCGTTGCCCGCGGTTTATCCGTCGGAGCCTGCGTCAGGCGTCTCCCTCCAGTCCGTCCAGGGAAGTTCGTAATACTGTCTGAAGAAAATATGTCAAGCCGGTAAAGGCCGCACCCGCCAGGATCACGGTCCTTGCTGGCAGGGGCAGCAAGAAGACCGACACGCCGATAGCGACCAGGCAACCCGCAAGATGAGCAAGCTCCGGCAGGAAGTCAGGCCATGCCGATACGAGGTCGCGCCGAATGCTCTTCCTTAGGGAGGTCCTGAAACCAGCGTTTAGACACGTCGTCGGCATGGCCGCAGCCAGCCGCGCATCGAGCACGCGTTGAATCTCAGCGAAACTGCGGCAGGTCTCGCAAGTGGCGATGTGATCTTCCATGGCCAGGCGACGATCGGCCCCGAGCGGCTCCACGAGCGACTCCAGTATGCTTTCCTGGACTTCCTGGCAATCCATATTCTTACTCCTTCATCAACGCGGCCAGCGCGAGACGGGCCCGGTGCAAATGGCTCTTTACCGTTCCCTCCGGCAGGTCCAGCATGCGCGCGACTTCATCGACGCGCTTCTCTTCAAGGTAAAACAGCGTGATCACTTGCCTCTGAATCTCCGACAGCCGATCGATGCACTGCGCCACTTCAATGTCCCCTGCTCCGCCAGCTCGGGCAACCGGTTCGCGCACAGCGTCGAGCGGAAGGGTCCTCCGGTAGGACTCAGCGCGCGCTGCCGACAGACACGTGTTTCGGGCAATGGCGTAGAGCCAGCTCCCTGGCGCGGCGCGGCCGTCGTAAGCCGGCAAGGCCTGCCAGAGTTTGAGGAAAATATCCTGCGTCACCTCCTCTGCCCGGGCCGGGTTTCTCAAGAACGTGAGGGCCAGTCGGAAGACCTTGTTCTCATATCGGTCCAGCAGACGCTCGAACGCTTGCGGGTAGCAGCGATCCTGCAGCAACTCTCGGACGTCTTCATCCACTCCAAGGGTTAGTACTCGCGAGTGGCGGTCGGCGTTGCGCGGGGGAATCTTTTTCTTCACTGCAACCGCAAGGGGCACCCAGCGAGTATAAACGGTTGGAAGCGAGGATGCCGATATGGAAGTCGCGTTAGTGATAGTTGCCGTGATTGCCTATCTGGGATTTTACGAGTGGCTGCGCCACCAGCGAAGAAACCTGATCCACCGGGAGCGGTTGGCGGCAGTCGAGAAGGGCGTCGAGGTGCCACCCCTGGAGCACGCAGCCCATCGAAGGGCGTGGAATGTTCAGCGGATTCTGTTGCTGGCTGGCCTGATCTGGATCTCCCTGGGCGTTGCCGCATATGTGACACTGAGCGCTCTGATCGCCTCCCCGGCAAACGCAAAGCTTGAGATTCCCTCAGGCATTCAATGGATCGGTTTGGCTCCCGCAGCGATAGGCCTCTCCCATCTGGTTGTGTACCTGGTGGGGAAAAAGGCAGAAAGCGTCACTGGGAATCAGGAGAAATGATGATCACCCTGCTGCGTATTCTTGTTTGCGTGACGGTCGGGACTGCCCTGGTTCGGGCGCAAGCGCTCGGTCCCGTCCCCGCCGGGAACGAAAGACCCCGGAAGCCCGCGACCCCGGTCGAGACGATCGCCTCGGCCCTGGCGGCGGCTCAACCCGTGCCGCCCGCCACCCCCGCCGGTCAGACTCTCGCGCTTTGGTTGGAGATGCTCAACTCCAGCGACACGGGCAGACAGAAGTCGTTTCTCGAAACCCAGTATCCCGAACGTCACGAAAACGTGGACAAGGTTTTGGCGTTCCGCGAGCAGACTGGCGGCTTGGATCTCATCAAGATCGAGTCCTCGGCGCCCTTCGAAATCTCCGTGATTGTGAAGGAACGCGAAGGCGGGAATTACCGCCGCTGGACCATGAAGGTGGAAGAGCAGGCGCCGCATCGCG
>CAYGVJ010000181.1:0-9595 GCA_964353255.1 uncultured Solibacteraceae bacterium
CGTCCGAGACCGAGTCTTTCTGCCGCGACGAAATCGACCGCATGCTGAAATACTCACAGACGAAAGTCATCATGCCGGTTGTTACTTTCGGGCTGCTCCGTGCATTCCTCGAGAACGGTGAATCCGTCTTCTCCGACCCCGAAATCAAAACAGCATACGACTTGGCGGTAAAATTTCTTATAAACTTCCTCGGACATGATGTTCACATTGGCGCTAAATACTACGATGCCTACGGCACGCGAATGTCGCGGTATAGCGTCCTCAGATCCGTCGGCCACCTGAAGTACGAGTTGCTTGCCCCATATACTACCTTCGCGTCTAGCCTCTGCACATGGATTCCATCTCGAATCAGGAGTCACATCGAGCGGCGATTGGGTGTCGTGCCCCTGTTGAGTAACGCGGCGACCCGGGTGGCCTACGCCGAGGATCGACAACGGTTCCTTGACTTGATTCGTGAGCAAATTGGCAAGACCCCAGCCAACTTCGAGATAATCAGCTTCGCCGTTATCAAGGTTCATCTGGAAAAGTTTGCCTGTCGGGTGTACCGGGACACTCGAACTGCGGCTCACGACAAAGGCGTAGACATCTCGACGAATTTCGGTGTCGTGTATCAGGTCAAGAAGTTGAGGATCTGCACAGAATCACAGGCTGACCACATTTATGCCGAATTGAAGTCGAATTTCGATAGCCAGCGGCTGCAGGATGGAAATGTCATTCTGGTGATTGACGATATATCAAAAGAGGTAAGTAAGTACCTTATTGACATGAGAGTGCAGTCCATCAGTAAGGCAGACCTGTTGAGGATGGCTGCGAGCTTCGAGGAGCCGGAGGACCGCCAAAGGGTACTGCGTATAATATATGAGGAGTTCCGGCGCGAGTATTCCAGCACCATCAAGTGATACAACTACCGCAGGCCGAAAATCCGACGTGGCGGAATGCCGTTGAAGGCGACGTTCTTAGCTGCTGCCTCAGCCTCCTGCTCGCTCGGAAAGGATCTCTCAAACTTGATGAGGTAGTCTACTGGATAGTTCCCCTCCACGAGGCGGGTGGTGGCTGCTCCGAGCCCATCAGCCTCGACGACCACGATGTCATCGCTCAGTCGGTCGCGGGGGGCAAGGAAAGTAACGGTTCCGGGAGGGCTGATCCCAAGTTCCTTGCGGACGGCGTCAGCCCTCCTTTGGAGACGCCGCAATTCAGAAAGCTTCGCGCTCGTTTTCATCGAGTCAGATGCAGTTGCAGCAAAGCAATTGCCCGTCCAGCCGCTGTCACAGCCGCATGGTTGTTCCGCAAGGAGAGCAGCCCGAGTGGCCTTTCGAGTGCCGGCATGGGGCCAACGACACCTCCTCCGCCGAATGGCTCCTCAAACTCAAGTTGACTGTGCCGCACACTTGCCATGCGCTTATGCGGACGTACGGGCTAATCCTACCACAGGCGTTTTGGCGACGCAAATCATCTCCCCGGCTTTGATCACTCCCGCCCGGGCTCGTTGCGCCTGAGTACTTTGATCTGGAGCTGAGGCATCAGGCGCTTCGGCCCACTGCTTCGGTAGTCCGGGTGACGGTCTCCCGCGGGGAACGGCACGCTGCTTAGGTCCCTTTGGAGCGTCTCGAACTCCACCCCCATGTTGGCGCCCGAGAAGTAGACGGCCTGGATCTCAAGGGCGCACCAATGGATAGGTAGCTGGGTGGGGTGGACGAGGACGCTGTCAATGTAGCCGACGTCCCCGCCGCCCGCTGCCTCCAAAAACCCGATCTCCCTTAGCACCAAGGGTGCGCTGGTGCCCAGCAGAACCTCTCCCACCCACTTGAAGATCTCCCCGTCTTCGAGGAACCGATGCGGGCACGTGGTCCGCAGCGATCCGGCTGGGGCCACAGCAGTCGAACCCCTCGTCACGGTCTGCTTGTACTCGCGGAGGGAACACACGCCGCCCTGCTTGGTGCAGTTGGTGCCCTTGCCAGGCACGGCCCTGGGATCGAACGAGCTGCAGCTCGCCCGGAAAGGGCATTGCACGGTGGGCGTTTTCCGGCCAGCTTCCGACGCGTAGGTCCGCCGCTCATCTGGACTCAAGGCCGTGTACAAGCGGCCAAACCACTCGCCGATTCCGTAGCGGCGTGCTCCCGCCGCGGATGGGCCCGCCGGCTGTCGCGTTTGACGTGGCATCAGTAGTGCCCATCATAGCTTTCTGCCGGACCGCCTGCCAACCCGCCGACGGGCGCCTACTCCGCCCCGTAGTTGATCTCCAGACGGCGGAGGCGGAGGGCGGCCAGGAGCACCAGCACGGCGGCGAGGACCAGCAGGCCGGGCACCGCCAGCCAGGGCGAGGCCGGCTCACCCGAGATGGCGAAGATCTTGCCCGCCCCGCCGAAGGGGACCTGCACCGGGCACAGCGACTCCAGCCAGAAGATCACGCTGATCTTCTTGAGCAGCGGCGGCACGAAGACGGTGATGGACTCCCAGATCAGCACCGCCACGGCCGGTATCATCGGGTTGCGGAACAGCAGGCCCATCACCAGGAAGACTGCTCCGTAGCCCAGGCAGGCCAGCACAGTCACGCCCAGATAGGCCGCCAGGTGCGCCGGAAGCGGACCAGCCATGAACTCCTGGTGTCGGATTTGGGCCACGTGCGAGCACACGATCAGGAAGGAGAGCGCCGTGCCGATCCCGAACAAGAGCACAGAGGCCAGCAGCCCCGAGAGGAACTTGCCGGCCGCCAGTACCTCCCGGCGCACCGGCGCCAGCAGGTAATGATGCAGGGTCTTCTCGAGCACCTCGCCGCGGAACAGGTTCATGAAGACGAATACGCAGCCGAAGAAGATCGCCAGCCGCAGGTAGAACACCTGGAAGAAGCCGGCGTACACCAGGAAATCCTCGTCGGCGCGGCAGCGGATCCAGCCGCGCCCCGCGGCGATCGAATGCATGCCGAACAGCAGCACCGCCGAGGCGGCCAGCACGTAAACGGCAATCGCCCGCTTGCCCAGGAGAGTCTTCCGCAGCTCCAGACGCAGGATGGCGGCGATCTGCGCGCGCCAGAGACGCCAGTTCATGCCGCACCTCCACCTTCGGAGCCGATCAGGTACTCGTAGACCGAGTACACGTCCTCATCGGCCGGGGCCACCGACTCGACGGTGAGCGCGCCTTCCAGGACGAGCCGTTCGAGCAGCTCGTAGAACTGGTCGCCGTTGCGGGTCGAGACCAGCAGCCCGCGCCGGTCCTTGTGCATCTTCACCTCGACCACGTGATCCTGCTCGAAGACTCTCGCGGCCAGCAGAGCGGGGTTATCGCAGCGCACCAGGACCTGCATGGGGTACTCCTGGTGCATCTCGCTGCGCACGGCCTGGATCTGGCCCTCGGCCACCACGTAACCGCTGGTGAGCATGACGACCTGGTCGGAGATCTTGTCCACCTCGTGCAGGATGTGACTGGAGACAATCAGGTGGCGTCCGGCGGAGGCCAGCTCGCGGAACAAGGCGATCATCTCGGCGCGCGCCATGGGGTCCAGGCCGTTCAGCGGCTCGTCCAGCACCAGCACCTGGGGCTGGTGACAGATGGCTTGGGCCAGCTTGATGCGTTGCCGCATGCCCTTGCTGTAAGCGGCCACGCGGCGGTGCGCGGCCTCGGTCATGCCCAGCCGCTCCAGGGCCTGCCAGACCAGCCGGTCCGCCGCGCCGTGCGACGTCCCATGAAGGCGGAGGTAGAAGCAGAGGAACTCGTAGCCGGTCAGGTGGCGCGGAAAGGAGTCGTACTGAGTGCAGTAGCCGAGGAGGCGGAACAGCCGCTCCGAGTCCTCGGGGCACAGGCCCAGCACCTGGACGCGCCCGCGGTTGGGGCGCACCAGCCCGGTCATCAGGTTCATCAGCGTGGTCTTGCCGGAGCCGTTGGGGCCCACCAGAGTAGTGATGCCCGGCGGAATCGAAAGGTCCACCCGGTTGACGCCGAGCACCTCGCCGTAGAACTTCGAGACGTCCTCGAAGATGATTCTATCGGCGCTCATGACCGCACCACCTCGTAGGCGCGGACCTTGCGATCCAGCAGATACAAGCACAAGGCGCAGACGCCGATCAGCACCATCCAGGCGGCTCCGGGCGACACCCCGGTGTCCGCATCCACCCGGAACAGGCCGGCCCAAATGGTCCGGACGAGCTCGCCCAGGTTGATCAGGTTACCCGACCGGCTGTGCATTACGGCGTTGGCGGCCTGCCCGAAACCGGCGGCCACAAAAAACACACCGAACAGCAGCGCGCCGGCCAGCACCTTCCACTTGACCCAGGCCGACAGGGACAACGCCAGCAGGCACAGCGTCACGATCCAGATCCAGGAACCCAGGAAGAGGCCGCTGGCGATGAACAGGTTCTCACGTAGCCAGGCGCCGCCCTCCAGGTAGGCGTGAAAGGCGAACAGCAGAAGGCCGGGGACCCAGGTAATCAGCGACTGGAGGATGGCCAGCACGCTCATCTTTCCCAGCACGTACTCGGCGCGGGAAAAAGGCCGGCAGAAGTACAGCGGCAGGGCGTTGTTGCGCAGGTCGGTGGAGATCAGGCCCGGGCCGACGAAGGCGGTGAGCAGGAAGGCCAGCGAGCCTTGCCAGCCGATGAACCGGAAGAAGAAACGCCCGTCAATCGGGAACATCCGGGCCACGTCGATGTTCAACAGGGCGATGGCCCCGGCGTTGTGGCGCAGGTAAATAAACACCGCGCTAACCGCCGGAACGACTAAGCAGACCACGAAGAAGAAGGTCAGGAACCGGGAGTCGAACACCCGCCGGTGGGCCTGGCGGGCGATGATGAGAAAGCGCGACCAGGCGGGCGTGAGCGTTCCGGAGTAGGGCTGGTAGGTGCGCTTATAGACTGCCATTGCCGTTCCCCATGGCCTTCAGGAAGATGTCTTCGAGCGAGTCGCGCTTGTGGCTGAGCCGGCGGATGCGTACGCCGCGCTCGGCTGCGGCGCGGTACAGATCGCGGACCTCGACACCCTCGGCCAGGACCGCTTTCAAGCGGCGGCCGGAGAGCGCGCATTCGCAGCCCAGCTCCCGGAGCGCCTCGGCGAAGAGGCCGCTCTCGCCCTCCAGCTCCATCTCCAGGAAGCGGCGGTTCGAGCGCCGCTCCTCTTCGAGGTTGGAGTACTGCACGATCCGGCCTTCCTTGAGAATGAGCACTTCCTCGCAGCACTCCTCGACGTCGCGCAGCAGATGAGAGCACAGGATCAGGTGCAGGTTGCCGCGCTCGCGCACGTCGCCTATCAGGCGGATCATGCGCTGGCGCGCGGGCGGGTCCAGGCCGTTGGTGGGCTCGTCCAGGAACAGGAGCTTGGGCCCGTGGGCGATGGCCTGGGCGAGCTTGACAAGCTGCTTCATGCCGAGCGAGTACTCTTCGAGCTTGCGGTAGCGCGCCTCGCCCAGGCCCACGTAGAAGAGCGCCTCGTGGGCTCGTTCGAGGGCGGCCTCGGGCGGCAGCCCGGCCAGCTCGGCCATGAACCGCACGAACTCCACCGCGCTCATGCCCGCGATGAACGACTCGTTTTCCGGCATGTAGCCGATCAGGCGGCGCACGGCGCGAATCCCGGTGCGGATGTCGTGGCCGAAGACCCGTGCGGTGCCCCGCCAGGGTTCGTAGAAACCCAGCAGCGTGTTGATGAGGGTGGACTTGCCCGCCCCGTTGGGGCCTAGCAGTCCGATGGCCCGGCCGGAGAACGACCCTTGGAGGTCCTTGAGGATCGTTCTGGGGCCGAAGCGGACTTCCAGTCCCTGCAACTCGATAACGGGCCGTGCGTCCATGATCCTCACCGTCTCTGCTGAGGCCGCCAGGGCACTAGCATCTGCTCCCAGTTGAACCCAAACATGGCGCCGGTGCCAGCCAGTTCGAGGCGGTCGCTCTCTCCGTAGATCAGAAACAGAGAGGGCGTCGCGCCGGTGGCCACGCCTTCGAGCGCTTTCTGCTGCTCCGGCGTGAGTCCCTGCATGCCCTTCAGGCCCTTCGCCAGCGGCCCGACCAGGTCGCCGAGCGCGTGGTAGACCATACCCGAGAAATTGACGCGCGGGTCACGCGGCAGCAGCGCGGTGAACTTGGCGGAGCGGTGCAGGCTGTAGCCGGCCTGGCGGTATTGGATGGCACGCTCGAGCAACGCCCGGCTGGGAGCCGCTATCAGGTAGCCCCCGGCGAAAACGTAGTGGCACTCGGGCGCGGTCTTCAGGCCGCGGAGGGCGTAGTAGGTCCGGCCGCCGGCCTGCTCCTTCTCCAGGCGCGGAACGTCTTTCGGAGCGTACGTACCGACGGTTTCCAGCAGTTTCTCCAGGGCCTGCTGGAAGCGTGCCGAGTCATAGACTTCGATGACCAGCTTCCAGGATGGCTCGGGCAGCACCGGCCCATCCACGGCCAGGGCGATCTCGCTTCCCAGCGGGCGGATGAGGTCCGTGCGGATGTTCACGCCGATGAGAGTCTCCGCCGCGGCCAGCTCGCGGTCGAAGTTGGGTCGGCCGGCGGCGATCAGGGCGATCAGCTCATCCACCACGAGCGACGGGCTCTTGATAAGGAACGCGGCGGCTAGGGTGGCGTCGGGAGAGACGTACTCCAGGGCCTGCATAGGGGCAGGAGCGGCGAGCCAGGAAGCGACCCCGTGGCGCGGGCCGGCAAAGGCCAGCGTGGCGCGGTTTTCGGCTTTGCCCGCAGTCTCCTTGCGCACCGCGATCACGTAGCGGACGTCGTCGATCCCGATTATTCGGAGCCCGGGATCGGGAGACTTCTTCTGTGCCGCGGAGGCGGCCAGCACGGACTCCAGGTTTGCCGCGACGACCCAGGTCAGCCCGCCCCGGTACGCCTCGGTGACACGTGTCCCAAAGGCGCTCTTGGCGAAGGCGCCGGAACCCAGACGAGCCAGCAGGGCCGGTTCGGGCGAGATGGTCACGATCTCGCCCCGGATCATCGCCACCAAGCCCTTTCCGGTCAGGCCCGCAAGCTGCGCCTGATTATCCACCATGCGGATGGGCGGCGTCTGGCCAGGTCGGGATTTTGTGGCGGGCAGCTTGGCGATCTCGGACTCCAGAAACGCGCGGAAGCCGGGCTTGGCCAGCTCGGCCAGGACGACCGGCGCCATTTCCTTACCCACTGTCGGCACCATGGCCACGGCGATCTCCGGCCCGAGGTACTCGCTGAAGGAACGCAGGCGGCTGAAGATGTCGTCGAACTGGGCCTCGCCGCCGGCGGACTTCATCCTTTCGGCCCACCACTGGCTCAAGACCGGGCTCTGGCGGGCCTGCTCGTCGATAAGGCGGCGGGCCTCGACGAGCGTGGGGCCAAGGTTGGGGATGCCGGCGTAGATCACGGCGCCGTCGGGAACCAGGTCCAACAGCTTGGTGGAGTAGCGCAAGCCCAGCCCGGGGGCGGCTTCCAGTTTCTGCCGCAGCGTGGTGAGCTCGCGCAGCAGGGCGAAGTAGTCCTCGCGATTGCGGCTCCAGGCGATCTCGTCCTTGAGCGGAACGGGTTCGAGCGCGGGGCTGGTGGCGACTTGCTCGCCTGCTCGCACGACCGTGGTCGAGCTGTCTTGCGCTACCTTGACCTCGCCCTCGATCACGGCAACCCGCGAGCCTTTCAGGCCGCGGCTGACCGAAAAGATGGTTCCGGTCACCGAGACCAGGCAGTCGTCGGTGGCTACATACAAATGCCCGGAGCGCCGTTTGGCGGCCTGCACAATGATGCTGCCACGTTCCAGGCGGATGGTAGCGCCGTCGCGGCGGTGCGAGACCGAAAGCTCGGTCCGCCCGCGCATTTCGACCAGCGAGCCGTCTGGGAGACGCAAAACGCCTCCGGCGTCGCCCGGGGCGCGCACTGTCTGGCGCTCTTCGAGCGCCGCCCCGGTGGCCAGGGGAGCGCTGGAATCGGCCGCCAGCCTGTAGAGCGTGCCCTCGGCGGCCTGGATGATGGCCGGGCCGGCGGGTGCGCCGCTGAGTCGGTTGATCGCATAGATGCCGCCCAGCGTGAGGACCACCAGCGCCGCGGCAGCCAGACCCCACTGCCAGGCGGTCCCGCCCAGCCAGCCGCCACCCGCGGTGCGTTCCGGCGCCCGGACCTTCTGGGGACGCAAACCCCGAAGCGCTTTGCGGCACGCGGGACACTCGTGGGTGTGGTCCTCGAGCAGCAGGGCGCGAGCCTCCGGCAAGCGCCCGGCGCGCCAGGCCGGGATCAAGGCCTGGAAATCCGCGCAGTCACGGATGGTCTCGACGCAGGGCACTTCGCTTTCCTCGCTGATGCGGGCCCAGACCCGCCCGGCGGCCTCTTCCGCTGCGGCGGGGTCGATGTGCTCGTTACGGATGGCGGCGATGGCCTCATCCAGGATGGAATCAGGCTTCTTGTTCTCGGCGTTCATGGCGTCTCTCCTCGAAACCGCGCCGCTCCCCCGGTTGGGGCGCGGAAACGGTGCTGGATGCGTTGGCGAAGCTGCCGGCGGCTGCGATGCAGGCTGACGGCCACGTTGATCTGTGACGTCCCCAGCAACCGGGCGATTTCCCGGTAGCCGTAGCCCTCGAAGTAGCGCAGGACGACGATCTCGGCGGCCTTGGGAGTAAGGCGGGCCAGGGCCTCCCTCAATAAAGCCCGCAGTTCGCCGGCATAGTGTGCGCGGTCAGGCTGGAGGCGGGCATCTTGCGCCAGAAACGGCGCCACCTGCTCAAGCGGCACGGCGCTCCGGTCGCGGCGGGCGCGCAGCAGGTCGAGGGCCGCGTTCACCGCCGCCCGATGGAGGTAGCTATCAAGGTGCGTGATCGAGTTGACCCCTCCGCCAAGCAGCCGCAGGAAGACGGTTCCCAGAACGTCTTCCGCGTCGGCGGCGTTGCCGGTGACGCGGTAGGCGGCCTGGAACACCCTGCGATGATGCGTCCGGAAGATCTCCTCGATCTCGCCGGCGGGAACCGCGATGGCCGGGCTGGCCGCTGCCGCTGCTGCCGCCAAGTTGTCCTCCCTCCTGTCCTTCCCATCCATAGAGACTGAACTGAGCCGGAAACCTTACATTCGAGAATACGAAGAATCAACTCTCTCAGATCCTGAGAACTTCTGCTCGCCGGCCGGTTGGGCCGCTCAGTGAAAGAGGAGGGCGGTCGGCCTGAGCCTGATTCTCCCCCTCAGGCACGGCCCGCGGCGGACACGGCAGCCGCTGGCGAGCGTATCTATACAGTTTGGGAATCGTCTCCGGGTCGTCTTCCCGGTGCTCCATGGCTACCCCGAGGCGGGGACGGTAGCGCCGCAGAGCCTGCCCGGCGCCCCTGAGGGCGGGAGAGGGCCTTGGCCCTCACTGTTTGTCTCACCCCAAGGGCTCACCCCAGCGAGTGGTTTTCGACGAGCCGGTGTTTAGTTCACGCAGAAAATCAAGGCCGCCGACCTGAAGACCGGAGATCATCTCCTGGTGGAGGTCAGGCAGGAAATCGATGAGTCCATGTCGGCCGTCAATGTGTACCTTCAAAAGGCCTCGAATCCCGGGAGCGGTGAGCAGTAGCGAGGTTACGGCTGGGCTGGACTGCGGCTAGGGCTTCTTCTGAGCGGGGTTCTCGAAGGTGACGCTGGAATCGGCCTCGTACTTGTGGTAGTTGCGGAAGTCGATGGTGTTGCGGCTG
>CAYGVJ010000182.1:0-6930 GCA_964353255.1 uncultured Solibacteraceae bacterium
ACCGCATGCATGAATTCGTCGGTGACCCGCACGGAGTTGTTGGCGTTTTGGACGAAGATGGAGCTGTAAGCCTCGCCGTCGAGCGAGGGGTCGTAGCCAGCGTCGATCAGGGTGTGCGCCTTCTTCTCCTCCTTGGCCTTGGACCAGATGAAGGCTTCGATATCCGGGTGGTCGGCGTTGAGGATGACCATCTTGGCGGCGCGACGGGTTTTGCCGCCGCTCTTGATGACGCCGGCGAAGGCGTCGAAGCCTTTCATGAAGCTGAGCGGGCCGGAGGCGCGCCCGCCGCCGGAGAGTACGGCATTCTCCTCGCGCAGGGTCGAGAGGTTGGTGCCGGTTCCCGAGCCCCACTTGAAGAGCATGCCCTCGGTCTTGGCCAGGTCGAGGATGGATTCCAGGGAGTCGCGAATGGAGTTGATGAAACAGGCCGAGCATTGGGGCCGGTGCTGCCCGGTTTCGAGCTTGCGGATCGAGTCCGAGGCTTCGTCATAGTACCAGCCGTAGCCGCGCCCTTCCGCCACGCCGACGTTGAACCAGACGGGTGAGTTGAAGCTGGCCTTCTGGGTGAGCATCAGGTGGGCCAGCTCGTCGCGGAAGTTGGCGGCATCTTCGGGGGTCTTGAAGTAGCCCCCGGCCTGGCCCCACTCGGTGATGGTATCGACGACGCGGTGGACGAGCTGCGAGACGGTGCGCTCACGCTCCGGCGCGCCGAGAGTGCCATGGAAGTACTTGCTGGCAACGATGTTGGTGGCGGTCTGGGACCAGTCGGCAGGCATCTCGACGTCGCGCTGCTCGAACATTATGTCGCCCTTGTCGGTGGCGATCGAGGCGCAACGGAGGTCCCACTGGATCTCATCGTAGGGCGAGCGGCCGGCGGGGAGCCGGGCGGTAAAGCAGCGCGGGAAAGACAACCCGCCGGCTCTGGGTTTGGGCCTGTGCTCCTGAAGGGTAGCGCTGGCATCGACAGTGGCTTGGCTCATCGGCTAAGCTCCTAGAGGATTGGGGAAGAAGAAAGCCCGCTCTGCAAGCATGCCCCAACCCGTAGTGCCCCGTCAAGCACAATATCTACATACGGTACTATGCTTTACGGCTTCCCGCGCCCCTCCCGGCAGCGGTTCCCCTGCACTCTGTTGTCCTTCAACACCACGCCAGGCGCGGTGACCACGCAGCCAGCCCCCATGCGGAATCCCGATATCTCGTTATCCTGCAAGAGGTTACCGCGCGTCACCACGGGCCGCTCCGCCCGCCGCCCCAGGTAGATGCCGCTCGAAAGCAGCTCAGGCTCATCCACCCAATACAGGCAGCCCGGCTTGCCCGGCTCGCATCGCGCCAGGTTCAGGTTCAGAAGCCGGTTGCGCACCACCTTGTGCCGGCTGCCAATCAGGAAAATCCCGCCATAAACGGCGCCGTCAATGCGGTTGTCCTCGATGGTGATTTCCTCGGACTGCATGTCCGGATTGGCGTTGTTCATCACGATTCCGAAGTGCCCGTTCGGATAGGCCGGGCGCGGCTGGCGGTTGATGCAGGTGTTGCCGCGCACCTCGCCGTGGTGGAAGCCGTCCAGGTCAATGCACTTTCCGTTGACCTCTTCGAAGCGGTTGCCGGCGTAAAGGGAGCGGTCAGTGTTGCCGGCGGTGTCGATGGCTACCGGCACCGCGGCAGGGTCCACTTCGGCGACCGGGTAACCGATCCGCGAGCCGCGGTTGTCAAGGACCCGAATGCGCGTGGCGTGGCCCACCTGGATGGCGTCGCGCGCCAGCTCGTGGAACTCGTTGGAGGCGATTACGCCGTCCCGATTACGGGGCGAGGTGTAGAGCGAGTGAGTCCAGACGCCGTTGCCGCGGACGCGGCGCAGCCGGCAGGCGCGCACTTCGAAGTCGGCCGTGCCCTCTTCGAGCAGGATGCCGCCGGTCGAGTTGTTGCGCCCGGCGGCGTCGCGCGAGCCGCTGTCGGTGATCTCGACGCGCTCGATGCGGACGGTGCGCGAGCGCGCCACCAGGATGGGGAAGCTCGCGATGTTGAGAAAGCCCACGCCGGAGATGGTGAGCGACTCGGCGTCCTGGGCCAGGATGCCGTTGTTCGGGTAGAAACGCGAGAACGGTATGTCGTGCGGTGGCAGACCCAGGGGCCGTTCGAGCGCGGCGCGGTTGCCGTCGATGGTGAAGCCGCTCAGGCGCACGCGGGCGGCCTTGGAGAGGCTCAGCACCGCGCGGCCGCGGAACCCGGCGGCGGCGCGCAGCACCGTGCCCTGGGGTGCGCCGCGGATCTCCAGATCGTGCGCACCTTCGGGGAGGGCCAGCTCGGAGGTGATCTCGACGACGCCGGCGGGCAACTCGATCACGCCCGTGGCGCGCTGGAGGGCAGCGCGGATGGCGCTCTCGTCAGCGGTGGCGGCCAGCAGAACGGCGGCGAGCAGCACCTAGACCACCTCGATCGCTATGGGCGGAAAGCGGCGCGCGCCCAGGCTGAGCTCGAGCTCGTGGGGGCCCGGGCCGATGGACGGCGGGAGCGTGAAGTTGACCTCGAAGCGCGGGGGCACCGGGTCAACGCAGAAGAACTCGAACCCTTCGATCGCCGCGCCGTCTACGGTGGCGCGCAACTGGCTCGGGGTGGCCGCTTCTTCCAAGGCCACCTTGACCGAGCGGCTGACAATGCGCGTGCCGGACAGCAGATCGATTCCATCCGTGACCGAGACGATGCGCGGAACCAGGGGTCCAGGCGGGATGACGCGCACCGTAGCACGCGGAGCAATCACCCCTCCGAGCCAGGAAATCTCCAGCGGTTGCAGGCCGCTCGGCACGGAGGCCGGCAGGCGCACGTTCAACTGCTGGAGGCCGTCCGCTTGCGGTGGCCCCAGGTACTCGGGTTGCCCTGGGGCGCCGGCGATCATCACTTCGAGGTGGTTGAGATCGCAGTCCTCGGGCAGGCCCTCCAGCCACAGCGATATGCAGGCGAAGCGTCCGCGGCTGGGCGCCACCGGCTCGGAGCTGTGGGCGTTGGTGATCCTGCGTATGTGGGCCCGCACCGCCGGGCGGCGTTCGAGCAGCCTGCTGCGCCAGCCTTCGGGCCGCTTCTGGAGGGTGACCCAGGTGTATTGAGTCAGCGCGCCCTCCAGGGCGAGGAGCTGAAGGTCGTGGTCGCGGGCAAAGGCGGCGATGTCAGGGGCGCTGATGCGGACGCCATTCCAGGTGTCGTAGCGGGCCGCGGTTTCAGGCAGCCCGTTCACCTGGAAGCGGAAGATGCCTCCCGTGGCCATGACCCGGCGCGCCTCGGCCAGGTAGCGGAGGACCACCTCGCGGCTGGGAATGTGCTGGAAGACGGCGTAGGAGTAGACCAAGTGGAAGGACTCATCCGGGAGCATGGCCAGATCGGCGCCCGAGCTGAGGTGCAGGCGCGCGTTGGGAACGTCACGGAGTTTGTCTTCGGCGCGGCGGATCATCTCGTCGGAGACATCCACGCCGTGAATCTCAGTGAAGTACGGAGCCAGCGGGCGCATCAGTCGGCCGAGGCCGCAGCCGATTTCAAGCGCCCGCCACCCGGCGATTCCGCTCGCAGCTTGCGTTTCCGAGCCGCGACCGTAAGGGAGCGGTTTCAGGCGTCTGATCTCTCTAGCCAGCCCCAGCGCCAGCTCGCGGCCCGTGGCGAGAAACTCTTCCTCGGACTGCTCCCGGCGGCCGAAGGCGACGTAGTAGGCGGCGTCTTCGCGGGCGCGGCGGTTCCAGTCCTCGCGCATGCGCTGGCAGAGGTCCGAGCCGGTCATTGTCTGTTATTCTAGTTTGATCTTGCATGGACCGGGCGGCAGGAGCGTTTCGCACAGGAGCGGTGGCTTGCGCGCTGGCCAGCCTTCCGCTGGCGGCTCAGGTCGAGGATCCGGGGTTCGTCTTCCGCAGTGACGCGCGGCTGGTAGTGCTGCACGCCACGGTGGTGGACGCGAAGGGCAACCCGGTGACCGACCTCCCGCGAAGCGCCTTCCGAGTCTTCGAGGACGGCGTCGAGCAGCAGCTCAAAGTGTTCAAGCTGGAGGACGCGCCGGTTTCGCTCGGCCTGGTCGTCGATTCCAGCGGCAGCATGCTGGGCAAGCGCGCGAAGGTGAAAACCGCGGCGCTGGCGCTGGTCCGCGCCTCTAATCCGGCCGACGAGGTCTTCATCATCAACTTCAACGAGCGGGCATACCTGGATACGGACTTCACCAACGAGATCGCCCGGCTGGAGGAGGGCCTCACGAGGATCGATCCCCAGGGCGTGACCGCTATGCGCGACGCCGTGCGCCTGGCCCTGGAGCACCTCTGGCGCAAGGGCCAGAAGGACAAGAGAGTCCTGCTGGTGGTCACCGACGGCGAGGACAACGCCAGCGCCGTGGAACCCTCCTACGTGATGCGGGCGGCGCAGCAGACCGGCATCCTGGTCTACGCGCTCGGCCTGCTGGGCGAGACCGGCCGCGAGGCGACGGCGCGCGCGAAGAGCGAGCTCGACCTGCTGACAAAGGCCACCGGCGGGCAGGCCTACTACCTGGAAGACGTGGCCGCCGCGGAAGGAGTGGCGCGCGAGATCGCGCACGATCTGCGCAACCAGTACACCTTGGCTTACACGCCTTCCCGTCAAGCCCTGGATGGGGGCTATCGCCGCATTCGGGTGGTGACGGAAGGCCCGCAGCCGCTAACCGTGCGCACCCGCGCCGGCTACTGGGCGGGGCCGGCGCCGGCGCCGAAGCAATCCGCTCCCTGACGGTCGCGGCTCGGCTGCTTCATTCGACGATGCTCTGAATGCTGAGCGGCGCGCTGCCTTCGAAGCGGTTGTTGACGAAGATGAAGGCTGCCCGGCGGTCGGCGCGGGCGCGCGCAATCAACTCGCGCAGCGCCTGGCGGCCTTGCGGGTGTGATCCGTCCTGGGTTCTCGTGTGTTAGGCTTTGTTCTGACAGTCCTATGCATGGCAAGTGCCCACACCTATTGCATCTGTCTGTGGGGCCGCTGATACGCCACCGGCAGTGGCCTACGCAGGTGACACCAGACAAGGTGTGCACAGCAACAGGCATGCGAAAGGCTGGCCTCCGCTACCTTGGCGGCGCATGCCGGAGGCATTGACCGATGGTTCGACCGAAGATCCTGCACGTGACCGAAACCTCGAATGACGAGGTTCGGCAGATTCTCGGCAGTTTGGGTGAGGCGGACAGATTCGATGTCCACCAGGTGGCGTTTCACGACTTCAGTTCGGTTGGGTGGCGGGCGTTGAATTCGTGCGCGGCGGTGGTGTTCGGTATCTCAGATGGGTACTATGTGCGGAGCGGAAAGCTTTCCTCGCAAGCCACCGCCGCTCTCATTAGGTTCGTCGGCGAGGGTGGCGGTGTCCTCCTGACGCATGACACGCTGCCCGCACTTCCGGATCTGTTTGAGACAAGTGGGTTTCATGCAAGGGAAGGCATGCGCCGAGTGCCCCTGACTGTGAGCGCTGTAAGAATCCTCAAGCCGCAACATCAGGCCATGCAGTGGCCCTATCCCGTAGCCGCCGCTCCGGCGATACGTGAGAAAGGCGCCCACACAACGGGCAGCTACAGCCACCCGCCCCCAGGGATCGAGGCAGCCGCGGCGGACATTCTCATTGACCACAACACAGACCCGAGTGGCCCTCACAACTACTACCTGGCGGTGAACTCATATGGCCAAGGCCGCGTTGCGTTGCTAGAGATTGGACACGCCGAGATAGAGCGCTTCGCTGGCTGGGAAACGCGCCTGTTCGTCGATGTCTTGTGCTGGGTTTGCTCTGTCCGCCCACCTGGGTCCGATGATGAGAAGGAGGGCAAGGAGAACGGGGCAGTGCCCTCTGCTCGTCGTGCGGTGCTGGGAGCAGTTGAGCGCCTCGCGCTGTCTGCGAGTCTCACCGTCGGGACGGCCGCGTTGCTGCTTCACTTCCTGGACCGGAAACACATCCTGGGCGCCGCCGCGAATCTGGTGATCTCGGTGGTCGCAGGGTTCATAGTGTGGTGGGTGACACGCACACGCGAGTCGTGAGGATCGTTGAAACCGCCGACTTCACTGGATTCGAGGCACTCTTCGGGTGGCAGCCGCCTCGCAAACCGTTGCCGGCGACGCGGAGGGGCAGGGTGGTCGGCGCGTGGTGAGGGAGCCTGGCCCGACCTGGGCTGTCTTGCCACCGCCTCGATGGTGAGGAGGGGTTGCCGTGCGCTAAACTGGTCCTGGTACGGTGATGGAAAACGCCTACGTGCTGAAAGGCCGGCTCGACGAGTCTGGGCTGCTCCAGATTGCGGAACGGCTGCCTCTACCGGCCGGGGAGGTGGAAGTGATCGTGCGGCCGGTCCGGCATGGTTCCCGTCCCGGGCACTCAATCTGGGATGTCGTGGACTCCAGCCCGTTTCATCGGCCCGCTGAGGAGCTGCTGGCTCACCTGAGGTCGCTGCGCGATGAATGGGAGCGCTGAGGTCGGGGCCTACCTGGATACCTCCGTCATCATCCTGTTGATCGAAGGTGCACCGGAGGTTCGGGCGGCGATTCGCGATGAGCTGAGACGGCTGGGAGCAAATAGTGGGCCTTTCGTGGTCTCCCCACTAGCGAAATTAGAGTGCCTCGTCAAGCCGATCCGTGCCGGCGACGTCGAACTGGAGCGCACCTACAGAAGATTCTTTGCCGGTTCGGAGATCCGGGACGTCGAGATCAGTGCGGACGTCTGGGAGAGCGCCACGCGGATCAGGGCCAAGTACGGCTTCCGGGTTCCCGATGCTCTCCATTTGGCCGCGGCGACCTCCGCCCAATGTTCCATGATCCTCACCCGTGATGAACGCTGGGGAGGATTCCTCGAAGTACCCGTGCAGATTTTGTAAGGCGGGGACTCGAGGGCGCTTACTCGACCACGGCGTCAATGGTGAGCGGCGCGCTGCCTTCGAAGCGGTTGTTGACGAAGATGAAGGCTGCCCGGCG
>CAYGVJ010000182.1:7030-9574 GCA_964353255.1 uncultured Solibacteraceae bacterium
GTCGGCGCGGGCGCGCGCAATCAACTCGCGCAGCGCCTGGCGGCCTTGCGGGTTGGGGTCCCTGATCTCCTGGTAGGGCTCGAACATGCGGACTGCCTCTTCGTAAGAACGGCCGCGCCGCAGCAGGGCGCGGCAGACCGTGAAGTCCGCCGTGAAGGCGCCCGGGATGTCGAGCTGGACGCCCAGCTCCGGCATGCGGGTCCAGGCATTGAACACGTGCGTCACGCCGTGGCTGCGCAGGCAGTCGAAGTAGTCTTCCCCGAGGTACTCGGGATTGCGGATCTCGACCGAGTACCGCCAGCCCGGCGGCAGAGCCGCCAGGAACTTTCCCAAATCCGCCAGGAAAAGGCCGGGCTCGGGGTAGGCCTTCTTGGAGAAAGTCCCGAACTCGAAAATCAGGACGGCGATCTGGTCGCGGTAGGGCGTCAGAGGGCGCAGAAAGGCGTCCTGGAGCACGCCGGCGTCCAGGAAAGAAGGATTCTCCAGGCCGCCCCGAGCGCCGTAGCGCGCGTGCGACGGGTAGGTCTTCACCGTGACTTGCTCGGGGACCTTGAAGGCGTAGAGCAGGCGCGCGGGCGCGGAGCCGAACAAGCGCTGCCAGTAGGCGTCCGAAGGGAACTGGTAGAAGGAAAAATCGCCGCAGACCGCGGGGAAGGTTTCGGCGTACTCGGCGAGGCAGGCCTCCTGAAAGTACTTTTGCGAGAAGGCGCGGCGGCGGACGTAGCGCTCGCGCGTGTAGATCTGGCCCAGCCAGCCCTCGTACTTCCAGGAGCTGGTTCCGATGAAGATCTTCTCTTGCGCCAGGCGTTTGAGCGCCGCGGCCAGAGCGCGACGGTCGAAGGCGCCGGGCAGGGCGAACAACGACGCGTCGGACATGAGTCTTATGATAGTCGCATGACCAAGAGAGTGCTCCTGCTCGCGACGTTCCTGCCCGCTCTGGCGCTCTGGGCTCAGCCGGCGGCCAAGCCTTACCTTTCCTCGCCCCGCCGCGCGCTGACCGCGCCGGAACTGCGCGACGCGCCGGACGAGTGGATCCACCGCTCGCTCCAGTGGGCCAACGACATCCTGAACGAGTACGCTCCGGACATCCTGGAGCATCCGGTCCGCCGGGCGGCGCTCATCCGGCTCGACGATGTGTTGCACATCGAGTCCGCGCCCAGAAAACCCCTGGTGCAGGCTTTCTACCGCGCCCGGATCGAGCAGGCCGTCCGGGAAATCGAGACCACTCGCGTGACGAGCGGCATGCGCATCTGGAAGCTCTACAACCACGGGTTCCTGGTGCGCACGCCGAGCGTCTCGTTTGCTTTCGACATCGTGCCGGGCACGGGCGAACCTGGGTTCGCCGTCGAGCGGCAGGTTCTCGAACGCCTCGCTGACCAGGCGGATGCCCTGTTCCTCAGCCACCTGCACGGGGACCACGCCAACCAGGGCGTCGTCAGGTTATTCCTGGACCGCCGAAAGCCCGTCATCGCCCCCGAAGGCTTGTGGTTCGGGCAGGAAATCGCCGCGCGCCTGACCTACCTGAAGCGGAGCGCGACCACGGTACACGTCGTTCCCATCCAAAACGGCCAACGCACCTTGCACGTGGTGGCCTATCCCGGCCACCAGGGAGAGACGGTGATCAACAACGTCCATCTGGTCACGACCCCCGAGGACTTCACGGTAGTCCACACCGGCGACCAATCCGGACCGGAGGGCCCGGGCAGCGACTTCGACTGGATCGCGCAGGTGGGCGCCCAGCACCACGTGGACGTGTTGCTGCCGAACTGCTGGACCACGAACATCGGACGCGTCGCACGCGCGGTGAACCCCGAGCTTATCCTCACGGGACACGAGAACGAAATGAGCCACACGGTCGATCACCGCGAGGACTACACTCAGACTTACAACCACCTATTCGGAAGCCGCTATCCTTTTATCGTAATGGCCTGGGGCGAGAGTTACCATTGCCACAAGCCGAAGTAAGGCCGGCAGCCGGAGACAGGCAGGTGTGGCATTCACTCCCTGGATTGTGGCGCCGGCGGCGGTGATCGATCTCGCCGCTCAAGCGGGCGGCTCAGAGCTGCAATAGACCTGCCGGAAGGCCGCCCGAACCGCCAAACGGTCCCGCTCCTGTAGACTGCCAAGTTTCCGCTTGACGAGCCGTTTCTCAACGGTTGCGATCTTGTGGAGGCGGACCGTCGAAGGGGCAATCAAGCCGGCTGCTTCCCTGGTGATGGTCTCGCTGGCGAAGGGAAAAGCCAGCAGAACCAGATCGCCCGACTCAAAGCGCATCGTAAGCGCCGTCAGCCTCACTGTATCCCCGCAGAAACTGCTCCGTCGTTAGCCGCCGCCACTCACCGTCCTCGGTGCTCTCCGGCAATACTACGATGACCTGTATCGCCTGACCCTTTGGGATCTGGGCGGCCACCTCTTTGGGAACCTGGAGACTGTCGTCGGGGTTGATCCTACTGCGGAACTCAAGCGCTTTCATGCGATGCCGCCCTCTCCAACGGCGCAGCCTGTGGGGCCTGGCGGAGGAAGAGGGATTCGAACCCCCGAGGG
>CAYGVJ010000183.1:0-9472 GCA_964353255.1 uncultured Solibacteraceae bacterium
GCTACCTCACCGAGCAGTTGAACGCCCTGGGCGTGGAGGTGGTGGCCAAGGCGGTGCTGGGCGACCACCGCGCAAGGCTGGCGGAGGCCGTCCGCGCCGCGGTAGCCCGCTCCGACATCCTCATCCTCACCGGCGGGCTTGGCCCCACCGAGGATGATGTGACCCGCGACGCCGTCGCCACGGCGCTCGAGCGCCGCCAGGTTTTCCATCCGGAGATTCTGGAGGCCATCGAGCGGCGTTTCCAGCGCCTCGGCCGCCGGATGGCCGACATCAACCGGCGGCAGGCCTTTCTCATCGACGGCGCCGCGGCCTTGCCCAACCACAACGGCACGGCGCCGGGCCAGTGGATCGAACACTCCGGACGCGTGATCATGCTGCTGCCCGGCCCGCCGCCCGAGATCCAGCCGATGTTCAGCGAGTACTGCCTGCCGCGGCTTCGGGAGGCGCTGCCGGCGGAGGTGATCCGCACGCGCGTGCTGCGCGTAGCCGGCATGCCGGAATCCGACCTGGACCAACGTATCTCGCCGGTGTACCTCAAATACCAGAACCCGGTCACCACGATTCTGGCCGCCCCCGGAGACATCCAGATCCACCTGCGGGCGCGCGCGGCGAGCGAGGCCGAAGCCGAGCGCCTGCTCGAAGAGCTGGCGGGCAAGATCGAGGCCCTGCTTGGAGAGAACATCTACTCGCGCGACGGCGCGCCGCTGGAGGCCGTCGTCGGTCACTTGCTGCGGGCGCGCGCGGCGACCCTGAGCGTGGCCGAAAGTTGCACCGGCGGGCTGCTGGGGGAACGCATCACCTCCGTCCCCGGCAGCTCGGACTACTTAGCCGGCGGCTTTCTGGCCTACACCGACCGCATGAAGATCGAGCTGCTCGGCCTGGACGAGCAGCTTCTCCGCGAGCACACCGCGGTGAGCGAGCCCGTAGCTGCGGCCATGGCGGAGAGAGCGCAGCAGCGCACTGGTTCGACGTTCGCGCTCTCCGCCACCGGCATTGCCGGTCCCGGCGGCGGGACCGAGGCCCTGCCAGTGGGTACGGTATTCATCGGAGTGGCTTCACCGCGCGGCTGCCGCGCGCATCGCTTCCGCTTCCTGGGCAACCGCGACCGCATTCGCGTTCTGGCGGTGCAGAACGCCCTGGACTTGCTGCGTCGCTCGATTATAGGAGGATGAACATGCGTTTTACTGTGGTGTTATTCGGTGCGGGACTGACTGCCCTGTGGGCACAGCAGCCCGCCCCGCCGCAACTGACCGCCGAGCAGGTGCTGGAAAAGGCGCTCGCGGCCAGCCGCCCGCTCCGCACTGCCAAGGGACTCACCAGCACTGTGGCCAAGGGTGAGTTGCTGGTCGAGCCTCCAGGAGTGCGGGGCACCCTCGAGCTGTTCGCCAAAGCTCCCGCCAAGCAGCTGCTGATCGTCCAGGTGGAGAGTTACGGAGAGGTCCGCCGCGGCTGCGACGACCGCACTGCCTGGGCGCAGGACCCCGACCAGGGGCTGCGGAGCCTGGAGGGCGAAGAACTCGCTGACGCGCTGCAAGCCTGCGCGTTTGACCCCTTGGGCAGATGGCGTGAACTGTACCCCAAGGTGGAACTGGCCGGGAAGGAAAAAGTCGGCGAGCGGGAGACCTACAAGCTCGTCATGACTCCCGCTACTGGCAAGCCGGTCACACGCTATTTCGACGCCGAGACCTTCCACGTCATCCGCCAGGTAAGCACCCGCGCGACCCGCGAGGGTCCCGTCGAGGTCCGCACGGAGTTGTCCGACTATCGCGACGTAGACGGCTTCAGAGCCGCTTTCCAAATCGCGGAGATCACGCCGAACCAGACGGTGACCATCAAGATCACCGAGGCCAAATCCAACGTCGAGATCGACGACGCCCGCTTCGCCAAGCCGGCCGCGAAGTAGGACAGGCCCATGGCCTGCCGCTTTCTCGGGAACCGAAGAGCCGGGCCGAGGGTCCAGCGCGGCCCAAGGGGCCGCCCCACAAGGCAGTTCAGGCCTGCACCAAGGCAGGAACCGCGGCTTCAACTGCCACCGGCGGCGGGGCCTCCGCCAGCCGCACCGAAACCAGCTTCGAGACGCCCGGCTCCTGCATAGTGACGCCGTAGAGCGTCTGCGCCGCCTCCATAGTCTGCCGCGCGTGGGTGATCAGGATAAACTGCGACTGCGCGGACATCTCCTCGAGCAACCGTAGGAAACGCCGGATGTTAGGCTCGTCCAGCGGTGCGTCCACCTCGTCGAGGATGCAGAAGGGGCTGGGCTGGAACTTGAAAATGGCCATCAGCAGCGCCAGCGCGGTCAGCGCCTTCTCGCCGCCCGAAAGCAGCAGCACGCTCTGCAGCCGCTTGCCCGGCGGCGAAGCCACGATGTCGATGCCCGAGTCGGCGGCGTTCTCCTCATCGGTGAGTCGCATCTCCCCGATGCCCCCCCCGAACAGCACCGCGAACAGCTCGCGGAAATGAGTGTTGATGGCGGCGAAAGCCTCGCCGAAGCGCTTCCGCGACTCGACATCGATTTCCTGAATGGCCCGTTCGGTGTCGCGGATGGAATCCAGCAGGTCCTGGCGCTGGGTGTTGAGGAAGTCGTAGCGCTGCTGGGCCTCGTGGTACTCCTCGAGCGCCTGCGGGTTGACCGGGCCGAGCGCCTCGATGCGCGAGCGAATCTCCTGGCACCGCTGGTCGGCCTGCGCGAGGGCCTCCTCGTCGAGCGGAACCTCTTCGGCCCCGGCGAGCAGCTCGGCAACCGGCGAGCCCAGCTCCTTGCGGCTGCTCTCGTCCAGGAATCGCAGTTCCGCCTGGCGCTGGACCAGTTCGAGCTGGATCTGGGTGCGTTGCTCCTGGGCCGCCTGGAGGTCGGCGCGGGATTGCCGCAGTGTCTCATCGAGCGCGGCGAGCGCCGCCCGCAACCTGCCCTCTTCTTCCGCGAGGCGATCCACGTCGGCCTGCTCCTCGACGATGCCCTCGGAGAGCGCGGCGATCTGGCTCTCCAGCGCGAGGTTGTCCGCCGCCAGGCGGGTTTTCTCGGCCTCCAGACGCTCGAGTTCGGCGCCGATCTCACGCCGCCGCGCCAGTAGCTCCTCCAGTTGCGTCTCCAGCCTGCCCAGCGCGGCCTCAACAGCGCGCCGGCGCTCTTCGAGTCCCGCCACCTCGGCCCGCAGCGCCGAATGCTCCTCGCCGACGCGGGCCGCCTCAGCCCTGAGGGCCTCCAGCTCCGCCCGCGCGGTTTGCGAAGCCTGTTCGTGCTCGGCTTGCATCCGCTCCAGCGCCTCGCTGACTTGCCGTTTCTGCTCCCGCGCTTCCAGGGCGGCCTGCCGCTCGCTTTCCAGCCGCCCCAGCTCCGAACGGGCCACCGCCAGACGCGAGCCGGCGCGCGCCAGGTCCTCGGCCAGCTTCGCCATCTCGTGGTCCAGGGCCAGCTTCTGCTTCTCGCACTCCTGCTGAAGACCGCGCAGGCGTTCGAGCCGGCCTTCCAGCTCTTCGATCTCGCCCTCCAGTTCCTCGATGTGCGCCGAGGTCTCTTGCAGTTCCTTCTGCCGCGCCGCGGCCAGAGCCTTGGCCTCGCGCAACTCGCGTTTCAGCGCCAGCGGGCCGCTGGAGGACTTCTTGCCCCCGCTGACCGTGCGGCCGTGGTAGCAGACGCCGTCCTCGAGCAGGAAGTAGTGATGGGGGTAGGCCGGCGCCAGGCGGCGCGCCGCGGCGGCGTCTGCCGCCAGGAAGCACCGCGCCAGGCGCGGCAGGCACTCGAGAGCCGAATCGCCCAAGCCGTTGGTGAAGCGCAACACATCGCTGAGGCGCCCGGTGAGACCCGCCTCGGCGGCGGGCTCGGCGGGCTGCCCGCGCCCGTCGGTCGAGCCCGCTTCCGGATGCACCAGGAAGGTCGCGCGGCCATCAGCGCCGGCGCGCACCAAGTCGAGGCCGGCCTCGGCCTCCTCGAAGTTCTCCACCAGGATATACTCCAGCTCCTCGTGGAGAAACTCCTCGACCGCCCTCTCCCAGGCCGCCTCCACGTCCACGTAGTCCGCCAGCACGCCGGCAGGCCGCAAGCCCGGCGCCTGACCGCGCTCGATGGCCGTGAACAGGCGCTTCACCGACTCGGTGGTGTAGGCGCGGTGCGAGAGAATCTCTTCGAGCGAGTCACGCCGGGCCTTGATTTCGGAGAACTCCGCGCGAATCCGCTCGAGTTCGCGACGCGCCTGCACGAGCTCGCCACGGCGCAGCCCCAGTTCCTGCTCAGCGCTGACGCGCTCCGTCGCGGCGGAGGCCAGTTCCAGCTCCCGGGCGGCCAGCTTGCTCCCCAGCTCTTGCCTGGAAGCCTCCCACCACTGGATCTCTTCCTGGGCCGCCACCTCCTCCCGGCGCACCTTGGCCCGGTCGCGGTCGATGGCCGTGAGGAACTGGTCGAGTTGCGCCAACTGGTTCGATGCTTCGGCCACCTCGCTCAGCAGCCGCAAGGCCAGTTGCCGCGCCCCTTCGAGCGCTTGCTCTCTGTGTGCCAGCTCCGCCCGCAACTGCTCGCGACGCCGGCTGTGAGCCTCCAGGCGCTCGCGGGCCGAATCGGACTGGCGGTCCAGTTCCGCCAGGAACTCCCGCTGCCCGGCCGCCTCTCGCTCCAGCAACGCGGCGCGGCCCTCCAGATCGCGGGATTCCGCACCGCCCAGCCGCAGCCGCTCGTCCAGATCGGCGATCTGCCGCGCCTGGTAGTCGAGCCGGCCCCGCGCGCGCTCCAGCTCCAGGGTCAACCCGGCGACTCGCTCGCGCCCCGCCGTGAGCCGGGCTTCGGTTTCGTAACTCTCGGCCTGGCAGCGGGCGTGTTCCTGCTCCCGGCGCCCAGTCTCCTCCGCAAGCGCCTGCAACCTGGCCGAAGCTAGGTTCAGATCCAGCGCAATCTTGGCCGTCTCGCGCTCCAGCATCTGGTAGCGCCCGGCCAGCACACGCCGCAACTGGGCGCTCAGCTCTTTCCTCAGCTCCTCGCAGCGCCGGGCCTTGGCTGCCTGGCGTTTCAGCGAGTTCGCCTGGCGCCCGACCTCTTCCAAAATGTCGAAGACGCGCTCCAGGTTATGCTTGGCGCCCTCCAGCCGGGCTTCCGCCAGCCTGCGCCGCAGCTTGAACTTCGAGACCCCGGCCGCCTCCTCGATCACCGCGCGCCGGTCCTGCGGGCGCGAGCTCAGGATCTGGCCGATGCGCCCCTGCTCGATGATGGCGTAGCTCTCCGGGCCCAGCCCGGTGCCCAGGAAGATGTCCAGTATGTCGCGCAGCCGGGCCTGGCGTCCGTTGATGAGGTACTCGCTCTCGCCCGAGCGGAACAGGCGACGCGCCACGGTGATCTGGCCGGCTTTCCCGGCTCCTGCGACACCTCGCCAGCCGGAGCCGTTCACCTTGCCGGCGCCGTTGGTCTTGGCGGGTTCCACCACCCGCTCGATGTGCAGCGAGGGCTCCACCAGCGTGAGAGTCACCTGAGCCAGGCTGACCGGCTTGCGGTCGCGGGTGCCGGAGAAGATCACGTCCTCCATGCGCCCGCCGCGAAGGGTCTTGGCGGATTGCTCGCCCAGCACCCAGTTGATGGCGTCCGCCAAGTTGGACTTGCCGCAGCCGTTGGGTCCGACGATGGCGGCAATCCCCGTGCCGTTGAAGCGGAGTTCGACGCGGTCCGGGAAGGACTTGAAGCCTTGAAGTTCTACGCGCTTGAGTCTCAGCAAAGTCAATTCCTCATCAAGACTGCTCCGGGCCCGCCTTGGGCCCGGTTTCGGGGGATTAGAACCATGCTACCGGCAACGGAGCAAAAAGTAAAGCGCCATACAGCATATGGGAGCCCCCGGCTTCCCTGCCCCACATCTTGCGCTCTGCCCGCCGACGACACCCTGGCCTCGCTCCCCCACCTCACATTCTAGGGCTGCCGCCGCCCATCTCCAAAAAAAGTCCGCCCCTGGTTTCCATGCGGCATGAAGAGGCATAATGTGGTAAGGCATAAAATGGCCCCACCCAATCCCCAACCCGGGCGCGCCGCACCCTACGTTCCCTTCAGGACTTTCTTTACCGCCCTGGATGGACTCGAAGCCGGCCTCCCCAACCGCATAGATCGTTCCCTGTGGCCCTCGCTTTCAGGGGCCGCCCAGGGGCAGTTGCTGGCCGCCTTCCGTTTCCTGGGTCTGGTGGACGAGGACGGCAGCCCCGGCGCTGCGCTACACGAGCTGGCCTCGAACCCCGAGGCCCGCCGGCGTGGCCTGCGGCGCATTCTGGAAAAGAGCTACCCCGACCTGATCGCCCTGGACCTCGCGAAGACCTCGCCGCGCCAGCTCGAAGAGGCCATGCGGCGTTACGGCTTCACCGGCGCCACGCTGCGCAAGGCCATCTCCTTTTTCCTGCAAGCCGCCAGCTACGCCGAGCTGCCCATGTCGGTCCTGCTGCGCAGGAAGACCCGGCGGGCCGGAGCGCGGCGCGCCGGCGCTCGCAGCGCGCCCGCCAGGGTCTCGGGAGCCGAATCCCGGACCATCCGGCTGGCCAGCGGCGGCAGCCTCACGCTGGTCATGGACGTCAAGTTCCTCGAACTCCGCCGCGAGGACCGCGAGTTCGTCTTCGAGTTGCTGGACCGCATGGCGAGCTACGAGCAGAAGGCCGGCGAGGAACGCTGAAACCTGTTTCAAAGCTCAATGGCGAAAGCTGCGTCCTGGGCCAAGGCACTCGAAGGTTCCCCGACCAGTGCCTCGTACTCGCCTTGCGAGTACACCAGAGTATCAGTGGGGATCAGCTCCGAGTGGATCTGATACCGGCAGCGCTCGAGCAAGTCGGGGGTTCGTAGATCCACCACCACAATCAAGTCCGCATCGCTCTCGGCCGTCCAATCGCCCCGCGCCAACGACCCGATCAGGAACACACGCCGAATCTCCGGATGCAGCGCCCGGGCCCGAGCCGCGACACGCCGCAGGTCCTCCAGGATCTGCTCCCGGTCAATGAATCGCACTTCGGCAGAAGTCAACAACGCTTCGCGCATCTGCGAGCAACCGCTGGCTGGTCGTCTCAGTGAAGTAGTCGGCAGGCGCGCCTGAGGCAAACCCGTTCGGGTAGCGTGCCGTCACGTAGACTTGGTCCAGTTCCCGCGCCGCATCGAGCACAGCCTCGGGCACATCCAGGGGGATCTGACGGAGGATTGCCGTTGTCGAGTGGCCGCGCGCGGAACCATGACGGGATTCCACCAGGGCCTTGGCTGCCTTTTCGGCGCTTTGCTGGGCCGCGAACGCCGCCCACTCGTGGAAGCCGGCGGCTGCCGCGTTCTGCGCCGCCGCCAAGTCCCGCTCCGCCTGCCTGAGCCAATCCGCCGAGCGAATCACCTTCCAGCCCCGCTTCAGTGTATCACCGCACCTGGCTCAACGTCTCCCCAGCCCGCGCCAGGCGGCGGATGGTCTCCGCGATCTCCTCTTCGGTGGTGCGCGGGTTGATGGTGCACAGTCGCAGCACGGTCTGGCCACGCAGCACCGTCGAAGTGAGCACCGCGTAACCGTCGGCGATCATCGCGCCGACCAGCCGCTGGTTGATCTCCTCGAGTTGCTCCGCCGAGAGACCCGGCGCGGCGTAGCGGCATGAGACAATCGCCAACTGCGCCGGGGTAACCACCTCGAAGCTGGACGACTGGCGCAAGAGCCGCTCGGCCACCTCCGCCAGATGAATGCCCCAGCCGACGGCCTCGCGGAAGGCCGCCAGCCCGAAGACCTTCAGCGACATCCAGAGCTTGAGCGCCCGAAAATTGCGGGTCAACTGAACGCCGCGGTCGCAGAAGTTGACTTCCTCCTCCGAGCGGTGCACGTCGCGCAGGTACTCGGGCAGAATGCGGAAGGTGTCTTTCAGCCACTGCTCCTCGCGGACGAGCACGCAGCCGATCTCGAAGGGCTGGAACAGCCACTTGTGTGGATCCAGCGAGAGCGAATCGGCCAGCTCCAGGCCCCCCAACAGGGCGCGCCCCTCGGGGACGAGAACCGCGGCTGCGCCGTGGGCGCCGTCCACGTGCATCCACAAATCTTCTTGCCGGCAGAAGCCCGCCAGCTCTGCCAGCGGATCCACGGCGCCGGTGTTGGTGGTCCCGGCATTGGCCACCACGCAGAACGGCCTCGTCCCCGCCGCACGGTCTTCCTCGACGGCGCGCCCCAGAGCCGCCGTCTCCAGCCGGAAGCTGTCGTCGGTGGGGAGCTTGCGAAGCTGTTCGGGCTGGAACCCCAGTACGCGCAAGGCGCGCTCCACCGAAGAGTGCGTCTGGTCGGAGTAGTAGACCGCCGCGTTCTCGATCCGGTCATCGAGCCGCACCTTGCGGCCTGCCGCCAGCCCGGTGAGGTTGGCCATCGAGCCGCCGCTCACGAACAACCCGCCGGCGCTCTCCGGCAACCCGCAGAGCTGGCGCAGCCAGTCCACGGTGACCAGCTCGAGCTCGGCCATGGCCGAACCCGAGAACCAGCTCCCCACGAACCCGTTGAAGCCGCTGGCCAGCGCATCGGCCATCGCCCCGACGAAGTTGCTGGGGCCGGGAACGAAGGCGAAGAAGCGGGGGTGGTCGATGTGCATGATGCTGCTGAAGACGTGGTCGGTCAGGAAACGGACGACCGCCTCCGGGTCGCTTCCCTGCTCCGGCGCCGGCTCGCGCAGCAGCGCTTCGAGGTCCGCACGGCGACCGCATCGGGAGGGAGGCTTGTCGCGCAGCGTGGTGAAGTGCTCGACGATGGCGTCCACAACCCGGTAGCCCAGAGCCCGCATCTGCTCAGGACTCAGTTCCAGTCTCAGAGCGGCCACCGATCGCATGAGGCAATTGTATACTCTAGCAACGGGCAGAATTCTATGGCTGTCTATCAGAAGAGCTTCCGCATCTCTACTCGCGGCCGCTGCGACATGCTCGACATCACCCCCCAGGTGCAGCGCATCCTGGCCGAATCGAAACTGAAAAACGGCGTGATCAACGTCTCAGGGATGGGCTCGACCGTGGCCGTAACCACCATCGAGTACGAGCCGGGGGCGTTGGCCGACTTGGCCCGCGCGCTGGAGAAGGTCGCCCCCACCAACAGCGACTACGCGCACAACGCCCGCTGGGGCGATGACAACGGCTACGCTCACCTCCGCAGCGCGCTCATGGGCACCGCCAAGAGCTACCCGCTGCGCAACGGGGCGCTGCACCTCGGCACCTGGCAGCAGATCGTGTTCTGCGACTTCGACGACCGCCCCCGCGACCGCGAAGTCACCGTCACGGTGGTGGGGGAGTGACCGCATGCTATAATGGACGCGGTGGGAAGTAATTACCGTCCTCAGTCTTCCCTGCGCCCTGCGAACAACCTGCCCGCGCCTGCGCGCGCTCCGGACCGCTACTTCGAGCTCAAGTCGGAGATCCACCGCAAGCTGATCGGCGTGCTGAACCTGGACCGCGTCTCGACGATCCCCAAGGACCGCGTGCGCGCCGAGATCGGGCGCGTGGTCGAGCGGCTGCTCGAGGACGAGCGCGTGC
>CAYGVJ010000184.1:0-9351 GCA_964353255.1 uncultured Solibacteraceae bacterium
GCCCCCGTCCGCGTCCGGCCCCCTGGCCGGACAGATTCTTACGTACGGATTACGGCCGGATGGGCACGATAAAAAAAGGCTTGCAACGGAATCAGGGAGTTGTATACTAGATCAAATCCAGGATGCGGAACGCGGCGAGCGTGTAGGCATCCGATAGGCGCCCAGTCCGGGCGGCTTAACAGCAAGAGAGGATTCGCAGGAGTGATTCGATGAACAAGCGAGAGGACATCAATCAAGCCGGCTTGCCCGCGCGAGGGTCCGTGCGGCAGCCTGTGGCAGCGTGGACCCTGCTTCTGGTCGCGCTGTGGGCAATCGTAGTGTTCTCATCGACGGCCGCGGCTCAGACCGCCACGTCCGGCAAGGTGATAGGCACCATCACCGACCCCTCGGGCGCGGTGGTGCCTAAGGCCGAAGTGCAACTCGTCAATGTAGGGACCAACGCAACTTTGACTCAGCCCACCAGCGAGGCGGGCCAGTATGTTTTTCCCAGCGTCACGCCGGGGGCATACACGATCACCGTCAAAATGGCCGGATTCCGCACGGCCACGGTGCCGAACCTGACTGTTCAGGTCAACCGAAGCTACAATCTGCCGGTCACGCTCGAAGTGGGCGGGGAAAGCCAAATCGTCGAGGTCCGGGCGACTGCCACTGTGGAATTGCAGACGACGGACGCGCAGATCGGAAACGTGCTCTCGACTGATTCAGTTCTGCGCTTGCCCACGCTGCAACGCAACGTCACCGAGCTGATGGGTCTGCAACCCGGGGCGGTCCCAACCGTTGGTGGCGGCACGCAGTTGCAGTTGCGGATCACGGGTGCGATCGAAGATCAGAACACGGTCACGATGGATGGCATCGATATCACCCAGGGCGTGGTCGCGGCGGACACCGTCGTGCCTACGCCGGCTGACAGCGTCGAGGAGTTCCGTCTCAATCTGGCCAACCCGAACGCCTCTTTGGAGCGGTCCTCCGGGGGCCAAATGATGCTCGTCGGACGCCGCGGCACGAACACGTTCCATGGCGCCGGCTACGGGTACTTCCAGAACTCCGTGCTCAACGCCGCCACCTGGGATAACAACCGCGCCGGAATCGCCAAGCCCGATATCATGGACAAGCGTTTCGGCGGGCGCTTTGGCGGCCGGATCATCAAAGACAAGACATTCTTCTTCGCCAACTACGAAGGACGCCGCTTTTCTCAGGTGACCCAGGCCACCCGAACCGTCCCTACCGACACGCTGAAGCAGGGCATCGTGCGGTTCCGCGATACAGCCGGTAACGTCATCAGCTACAATCTGGCGACTACCGCCGTGTGCGGTCCTTCCGGAGACCAACCCTGCGATCCGCGCGGCCTGGGAATCAGCCCGGCGGTGAAGGCTCAGTGGGCATTGATGCCTGCCGGCAATGTCGCCGGCGGTGATGGCCTCAACACCACCGGATACCTGGCCAACATTCCCACGCCAATTCAGGAGGATTACGGAGTGTGGCGCCTGGACCACAACGTCACCGAAAAACTGACCTTCAACGGCAGCTACACTTATTGGCGCCGCATTGCCCAGGGAGCGGGTGACATCTCGATCATGAACGGGCAGCCGCGATCCATGGTAAGCTCGCCGCGGCGTGGCCAAGTGATGATGGGCAGCCTCACCTGGCAGATCCGGCCGACACTGTTCAATGTGTCTCGCTTTGGCTACGTGCGCGACACCAACGCCAACCAAGCGACCCCGCCCACGGTCGCCGCGGGCATCATGAACATTCCCGGCACGAGTACCAGTGCCGGTCCGGTCGCCCTTTCCATTGGGAGCGGCGTGACGGCTTTCCTCGACTCTCCGATTGACCTCGACACGCAACGCGCCCGGTATCAGGAGAACTGGAACAAGGATTACCAGTTGATCGACGACCTCACCTGGATCCGCGGCAGCCACACGATGCAGTTTGGGGGGCAATTCCGCTCCTTGCCGTACACGCACGCCCGGGCCGACAAGGTGATTGGGTCTTTGACCTCGCTCGTCGCGCTGGTGGACGGCGACCAGAGCTTTCTCACCGTTTCCGCGGCCAACCGCCCGGTCAGCTGCGGTGGAAGCGTGACCACCAACTGCGTGCGCTCGACGGATGCAACCAACTGGGACCGTTTCTATGCCTCGACGCTCGGCCTGGTGGACAATGTGAGTATTCTGGCGGTCCGGGATGGCCAGATGAACCCGCTCCCCTTCGGCAATTCCCTGGTGAACCAAACGAAGGAGTATGCCACTTACTTCTTCGGGCAGGACCAGTGGCGCGCAACCAAGTCCTTGACCTTGACCTTGGGCCTCTCCTACGGCTGGCAGACCGCGCCCACGGAAGAGCTGGGGCGGCAAACGGTGCAGGTGGACGCCGGCACCGGCCAGCTTCAGACCGCCGCGGCCTTCCTGGACGCCAAGCTGAAGGGGGCTCTGGCCGGACAGATCTACAACCCAACCATCGGCTGGATGCCCGTCAAGAAGGCGAACGTTCCGGTGTACAACATCGACTGGGGCGATCTGGCCCCGCGGGTATCTTTAGCCTGGGTCCCAACGCGGGAGAAGGGCTTTCTCAGCCGGTTGCTCGGCGAGCGCAAGACGGTCCTGCGCGGCGGCTTCGCCATCGTGTATGACCGGTCGAACATCGTCCAGAACGTGATGATCCCGATGCTCGGCGTTGGTTTCGGCCAGACCATCAACATCCAGAGGCCGGCCTGCAACGCTTCTGGCACGCCGGGAGCCAACTGCAATGCGTCGGCCGGGACCGCCAATGTCGGCGCCTCGAGCTACCGCGTCGGAGTGGACGGCAGCATCCCGTTGCCGACCGTTGGTGCGGTCACGACGCCGGTGATTCCCTCCAGGCCGTTCGGCGAAACGCTGTCCTTCCAAGTCGATCCCGACACCAAGGTGGGCCGCAGCTACAACGTGAGTCTCACCATCCAGCGCGAGATCCCTGGAAACTTAATCTTCGAGGCTGCCTATGTGGGCCGCTTCGCCCGGCGCCTGCCCTGTTCGATCAACTTCACCCAGTCGCCATACATGTTCGTCGATTCGGCGTCCAGCCAGAGTTTCGCGCAGGCCTTCGACGCCGTAGCGAATACGCTGCGGGCCGGCGGAACCCCTGCCACCCAGCCGTGGTTTGAGAACCAGTTGGCCGGCTATCCCAAGCTGATCAATTACAGCGGCACCGCCACCGCGTACGTTGCCCAGGCGCTGGCCTCAAACTTCCGCAACGGCAACGTGAGCAGCATCTTCCAATCGCTCGGCACTTACCGCACCGCACTGGGCCTCCAGCCCTACAACAACGACGAAGCGCAACTGGAGTTGATGCGCACTTACATCGGCCATAGCAATTTCAACGGGTTGCTGGTAACGTTGTCCAAGCGGTTTTCCTACGGCCTCCAGTTCGGCGCTAATTACACCTTCTCCAAGACGCTGGACGACTTTCTGCTGTGGCAGAACAGCGCATCGATCTATACGAACAGCTTCCATCCTGGCGTCGAATACGGGCCCTCGAATTACGATCGCACGCACGTTTTCAATGCCCATTGGGTGTACGATCTGCCTGCCGGCAAGGGGCGTAAGTTCAGTTCCAGCAATCCGGTGCTCGACCGTGTGATCGGCGGTTGGTACACCTCGGGGATTGTGAGCGACCTCGCGGGTGCGCCTCTCACCGTGACGGAAGGCAGCCAGGTCTGGGGCGATAGCGTCCAGTTGGGACAGAACTCGGCCCTGGTTCCGATCAATCCGGTGGCCTCCACCAGTGTGAATAAGGGCATACCCGGATCGGGCGGGGTCGGCACCAACGCTAGCGCCGCCAATGGCACCGGCCTCAACTTGTTCACCGATCCCGCCGCCGTGTTCGCGAATTTCCGGCCCGTCCAGTTGAGCCAGGACACCCGGACCGGCCGCGCCAACCCGATGCGTGGGTTGGGCTTCTGGAACCTGGATGTGAGCGTCGGCAAGATCACCGCGGTCACCGAACGGATCACGACCCGGTTCTCCGCCGACTTCTTCAACATCTTTAACCACCAGAACTTGGCCAACCCGGCCGCCAGCTATACCAACCCGGCCGCTTTTGGCGTGATTACCGGAACTTACACGCCACCTAACCGCACCAACGCCGCGCGCTGGATCGCGTTCGGTATTCGGGTAGAGTTTTAGCCTCAGAAGCAGCGAAGGCGCCCCGCCCAACACCAACGCCTGCCCGGTGTGCCCGGGTCTGCCGGGGCCGCTGATGAGGGCTGCGCGCAAGGCCGTGGGACGGTGCGATCAGACGAGCAAGCGACTGGCGTGTCGAGCGCCTGAGGCCGGCCACGCGGCAGGTCGTGGCCCCGTGGTCCAACGCGGTTTGCGAGGTTTCCGGCGGGCTTTGAGAACGGGCTCCTCGGCTGCTTGTCCAGCCGATCCTGCCCCCCAGCGGAACCGGAAACCTCAGAGCGATTCGAGGAGACGGTCCCGGGGAACGCCCTTGTGCTGCGCCACGGCCCGGAGAATCGCGTTCAATGTGCCGACCCGCAGCGGATGATGAAGGGGTACCGCAATGCGCTGATGGGAGGGTTCGGCTGTCTCAAGCACCGCGTGGCTGCCAACCTGGTGGACCTTCACGTAGCCCCAGTCCCGGCACAGAACGGTCACCAGATCCGCGCCGCTCAGGTCCCGCGGGAGCTTCATGCCAAGACCAGCATCTCGTCGCGGACCAGGTGAAGCCGGATGCGCTCGGGGGCCGGCCGGTCAAAGAAGAAGGCCGTCACGGCTTCCCGCACGTTGGCCTTCAGCTCCTCCCAGGAGTCACCCTGGGTGAAAATGTTCTCCGTGAGACACTCGGCCGAATATCCGCCATCGGCCTCCTGGATCACCTCAAAAACCAGCTCGTTCACAACTACCATCTAAGCGCAGGCGCGGCGGGGAGCGCAATCGGCCTGCCCACCCGCAGCACCCTATAATGGATGAATGTTCTGGGGGCCGCCGTGAACGTTGCGCCCGAGGTTTTGGCCCGCTGGGAGCCGGTGATCGGCCTGGAGGTCCACGTGCAGTTGGCCACGCGGACCAAGATCTTCTGCGGCTGCCCCACCAGCTTCGGCGCCCCGCCCAACACCAACGTCTGCCCGGTCTGCCTGGGGCTGCCGGGGCCGCTGCCGGTGCTGAACCGCGCCGCGGTCGAGATGGCCATCAAGGCGGCGCTGGCGCTCAACTGCGAGGTCCGTCCCTTCTCGCGCTTTGCCCGCAAGAACTACTTCTACCCCGACCTGCCCAAGGGGTATCAAATCAGCCAGTACGACCAGCCGCTGGCCGAGCGCGGCTACGTGGAGATCACCGTGGACGGGGCGACGAAGCGCATCGGCGTGACCCGCGTGCACCTGGAAGACGATGCCGGCAAGAGCCTGCACGAGGGTTTCCGCGACTCCGACCGCTACACCTACGTGGACCTGAACCGCTGCGGCACGCCGCTGATCGAGATCGTCAGCGAGCCCGACCTGCGCTGCTCGGATGAAGCCTACGCCTACCTGACGGAGCTGAAGCTGCTCATGCAGTTCGTCGAGGTCTCCAGTTGCGACATGGAGAAGGGCCACCTGCGCTGCGATGCCAACGTCTCAGTGCGCCCGCGCGGGGCCGCGAAGTTCGGCACCCGGGCCGAGGTCAAGAACCTGAACTCCTTCCGCTTCCTGAAGGCGGCGTTGGACTACGAGATCGCGCGGCAAGTGGCGGTGCTGGAGGCCGGCGGCACGATCACCCAGGAGACGCGCCTCTACAACCCGGACACCGGCGAGACCGCCGGGATGCGCAGCAAGGAGCACGCCCACGATTACCGCTACTTCCCCGAGCCCGACCTGCTGCCGCTGCGCATCCACGAAGAGTGGCGAGAGCGGCTGCGCGCCGAGATGCCGGAGCTGCCGCCGGCCAGGCGGGCGCGTTTCGTCCGCGAGTTCGGCCTTCGGGAGTACGACGCCCAGGTGCTCACCCAGAGCCGGGAGCTGGCCGACTACTTCGAGGGAGCGGCGCTCTCCTCGGGCGACGCCCGCGCGGCCGCCAACTGGGTCATGGGGGAGCTGATGGGGGCGCTCAAAGCCGAGGGCAGAGAGATCACCGCATGCCCGGTCCGCCCGGAGCAACTGGGGGAGTTGCTCACGCTCATTGGGCAGGGCGAGATCTCCGGCAAGCTGGCCAAGGAGATCTTCGCCAAGATGTTCGGCAGCGGGGAGCCGGCCCGCGCGATCATCGAGCGCGAGGGGCTGCGCCAGATCAGCGACGCGGCGGCGCTGAGTCAGGTCATCGAGGAAGTGCTGGCGGCCAACCCCAAGCAGGTCGAGCAGTACCGGGCCGGCAAAACCACGGTCTTCGGCTTCCTGATGGGTCAGGTGATGAGGGCCACGCGCGGCCAGGCCAACCCGGCGGCGGTCAACCGGCTGCTCAGGGAGAAGTTGGGGTGAGGCGGGCCACGCTTGCGGGTGGGCGATCCGCGTGTAATGCTGATAGTGGGGGAGGGACGCGGACCTGAGATGACGGAAGCAGAACGCCTCGAGGCCCTCACCCCTGCCGCGCCCGACAGCCCGGTCTTGCAGGAGATCGTCCGTCGCTTAGTCGGAGTGTACCATCCTGAGCGGATCTACCTGTTCGGTTCGGTGGCCCGCGGCGAAGGCGGTCCCGACAGCGACTATGACCTCATGGTTCTGGTGGCCGACAACACACCTCGGGAATTGCGCCGGAGCGTGAGGGCCTACGACGCTTTCCGTGGGCTTGACGCCTCCACGGACGTGCTCGTCTGGACCAGGAGTGCCTTTGAGGAGCAGTTGCCTCTGAAGGCGTGCTTGCCCGCGGAAGTCGTGCGGGAAGGCAGGCTGCTCTATGCCTCTTGAAGCGGCGCGGATCGCCGCCACAAGGGAGTGGTTCGAGAAGGTTGCTATCGATCTGCGCGGAGCGGAAATTGACCTGAGCGCGAAGCCTCCTCTGCCCGAGGATGCCTTGTTTCATTGCCAGCAAGCGGTCGAAAAGGCGCTAAAGGGGTTTCTGACCTGGCATGACCGTCCCTTCCGCAAGACTCACGACTTGCGGGAACTGCGCGAAAGATGCACTGCTATCGACAGTTCCCTGGAGGGTTGTCTCGCGCCCATCACTGGGTTGACCGACTATGCCTGGCTGTTGCGCTACCCCGGCGAGATAGTCACCCCAACGCTCGAAGAGGGGGATTCCGCCTGGGCCCTGGCGCGCGAGGTCGTCGCGTCTATCCTTGCGCGGCTGCCGGCCGAGGTGCGACCCTAAGAAAGGCGCCCGCCGGTGACGGCCGCTACCGCTTTTTCCGTCTGCCGGGTTTCACGGGCTGGGACCCAATGAACCGGGCAACTGCGATGCGGCGGGCGCCTGGCCGGACTGGAGGGGCTTCTTGCCATGAGGTTCCAAGTTGCGCGGCGCGCGACCGGCACCCACTGCGGCGTGCCCAATGATACTCCGGAGAACCAACCATGTACGTCCCGAGCGAAGTAAACATATTCACGGCTAAACCAGAGCCGCTGATCGAACTTCTCACAGGCATCCATAACCACAAAGTGGCTCTCCCGGACTTTCAGCGTCCGTGGATCTGGGAGCCAGAGATGGTACGCGATCTCATAGTCTCCATAGCCTATCGGTATCCTGCCGGAAGTCTGCTCACGATGCCGGTTACGCACACCAGTTTCGCACTGCGCCCATTCTGCGGGGCCGGCGACTCCCTCAAGGCAACACCCACTCTCATGGTTCTCGATGGGCAGCAGCGACTGACCAGCCTCTACCAAGCGCTGTACGCCAGTGACGGAGTCAGGTCCAACGGGCGTAACGGCCACTTTTATCTTGACCTCAACGAGTTGCTGGCAGATCGCGACGGCATCGAGGTTGGCGACCCTCACTTCGAGCGAGCCCTGTTCTATGTGACGGAGGAGAAGGGCGGCAAACGTGTGCGGTACGAGGGGCTCACCCCGGTCTACGAACTCAGTGCGCGCGAGATGGAACTTGCGGCCGGCGCTCTACCCATGAATCTGCTTTTCGAGACAAATGATCAACTGTCGGAATGGAGGACGGCATACCTCGTAGCTCGGTCGGGCAACGATATGCAGCGGTTCCTCAGTCTCAACCAGGATTGGGAGAGACTCGTTGCGCCCTGGCTCCATCGCATTCGGACTTACCCGTTCCCGGTGGTCGAACTCCGGCCCGACATGCCCCTTGGCGCCATCTGCCATATCTTTGAAAAGGTCAACAGCACTGGTGTCCCACTGGGCGTGTTTGATCTCTGCACGGCCATTTTGTGGGCGCAAGGGTTCCGCTTGAATCGTGAGTGGGAGAAGACATGCAAGGAACTGGCTCAAGTGTTTCCGATGCACAGGCCCGAGGGGACGCACTTCCTTCAGGGTTTGTCGTTGCTTGACTCGCTAGATCGGAAGCTCACCAGGGACCATGGGCAGGTTGGCGTGACCTGTCGAAAACAGGATCTGCTGGCGATGAAGGCCGCGACGGTGGGGAAGTGGTGGCCCGTGCTGGTGGAAGGGTACAAGGAGGCTGCTAAGTTTCTTGCAGACGAGGGGGTTCTATCTGAGAGCATGCTACCGTATTCGACTCTGGTGATTCCACTGACTGCCATTTTTTCCCACGTGAGACACCGGCAAGGGGATGTTCATGTCGGCGCGGCGCGGGGCAAGGTGAGCCGGTGGTTTTGGTGCTCGGTCTTCAGCCAGCGTTACGGCGCTCAAGTGGAGACGACCGCCGCCAAGGACTTCGAGCAGGTGGTCGCCTGGGTGCAGGGTGGGGATGCACCGGACGTGGTCAAGGCCTTCGCATTTCGGGCCGACGTTCTTCAGGAGGTCAGGTCAATCAGAAACGCAGTGTACAAGGGTGTTTTATGTCTGCTGGCACGAGATGGCGCACTTGATTTTGGCGGCGGGGGCAAGTTGTCGACAGCCCTGTTCTTTGACACTCGGCAGGATCACCATCACATATTTCCGTTGGCGGCGCTTGCGGATCTGGGCGTGACCGACCCTCGCGCTCATTCCATCATTAACAGGACCTTGATCAGTGCGGCGGCCAACCGCAGCATCGGTGGGAAGAGGCCGTCCCGGTACGTGAGGGATTTCCGCCTCAGATTGAAGGATGGTGTGGGATTCGATGCGATCCTTCGGAGCCACCAGATTGATCCCGAGCTCTTGTCGGCTGATAGCTGGCACGATTTCCTGAGGGATCGCCGGGAGCGCCTCCGAAAGCTCGTTGAGACCGCATGCGGGGGTCTCGTGCAGGCGTTTTCAGACTGAGGCTCACACCGATGGATGATGCCAGTGGGCGCCACCCCAGGGCGGCCATGCTGGCTCGTGAACATGGAGAAGGGCCACCTGCGCTG
>CAYGVJ010000185.1:0-8828 GCA_964353255.1 uncultured Solibacteraceae bacterium
ACGCCACTGGGCGTCCCGCCCAGGCAATCCCTCGCTACGTACGGATTACGGCCAGATCCAGTAGCGGCTGCGCCTCCTCCCTCACCACAGGGACAAGGCGCGGCGCGTTGTATGATTGGAATATGAACGACGTTTCGCCGAACATGGCTGTCGCGGATCCCCGCCGTCCGGCAGCCGAGTGCCCGGCCTCGGAATTTGGCCGCGCGCTCCGGCGGCTGAGCGACCAGATCGCCGCCTCCAACGATAAGCCCCTGTCGATCGACGACGTTCAGCGCGCCGCCCGGGATGCCGCGGCTCCGGACTAGCCTTGCATGCCTCGCGTTTTCGTCGATAGCGGTGTCCTCATCCTGGCCGCCCGCGGTGAGGAACGTGTTCGCGACATCGCGCTCCGCTGGTTGGAGGATCCCCAGTCGCTACTCCTGAGCAGCCCCTTCGTGCACCTCGAAGTCGTGCCCCAGGCAGCCTTCAACCACCGCAGCCTGGAACTGGAGTTCTATGCCTTGTTTTTCCGGCACGCCGTGTCGCTTGAGAACACGAGGCAGATTGTTGGCGAGGCGGTTGGCATCTCAACTCGCTGCGGTGTCGCACCGATGGACGCTCTGCATGTGGCCGCCGCCAGCCTACTCCGGGCCGATCTGTTGCTCACCGCGGAGAAACCTGGGAAATCGATCTATCGGGCCGACGTCGTCCCAGTCCGCTACTATCTTGCCCTGAAATAGCCCAGGTCACTTCTTCAGGCGAACCGTCCCCTCAGCACCACCCGGCACTTCTCCCACACCGGCAGGCTCACCCGCCGATCCAGCACTGCGTAGCCGGCGCGCTCGACACGCTCGAGCAAACGCCGGTAGATCTCGACCAACACCCACAGAAACCGCCGGCCCGACGGCTCCACCAGATCCAGTAGCGGCTGCGCCTCCTGGTAGTAGCCGCGCGCCCGCGCCGCCTCGAACCGCAAGAGTTCCAGAAATGCCGGCGTGCGTTCCCAGGGCGTAGCTGCGAACCGCTCCAGATCCTCCGCGGGCACGTACACCCGTCCGCGCCCGGCGTCCTCGCGGAGGTCCCGCAGGATGTTGGTCAACTGAAACGCCACCCCGCACTTCTCCGCCAAAGGGAGCGCCTGCGGGGAGCGGAAACCCAGGATGTGAATCACCGCCAGGCCCACCACCGAGGCCACTTGGTGGCAATACCGGTAGAGCTCCTCGAAGGTCTCGATGCGGCGCGGATCGAGGTCCGAGCGGACGCCCTCGATCATCTCGAAGAAGTACTCGCGCGGGATGCCGTACCGCCGCACGCTGTCGTGGAACGCCGGCCACAGGGGATGAGAGCTGTAGCGGCGCTCCAGCGCCGCCTCCAGTTCGGCACGCCAGACCTCGATGGCCGCCCGGGCCGCCCCGGGCTCGTCGCTCAGATCATCACACCGCCGCATGAAAGCGTACAGCGCACACATGGCGTGGCGTTGCGACCGTTCGAGTAGCACGAAAGCGTAGTAGAAGTTACGCGCGCGCCGGCGGGCCACCCGGCGGCAGTACGAGTAGGATTGCTCCAGCGATAGGCTCATACCACCATGAACACCGGCAGGAATGCCTGGGCCACTGCTCGCGCCAGCAGCCGGACGCGCTCCACGCGCGAGATCGCGGGGCGGCGCCGCAGCACGTCGTAGTCCTGGCGCTCGATCTTCTCCAGAATCCGCAGCCCACCTCGGCTGAATAGCTCGATATCCACCGCCAGCCTCCGGTCCACCATGCCGGCCAGCGGCAGCCCTTCGAGGAACCGTTGCCGGGCCACCTCGACCAGCTCCTTCATTACCGCGCGAAACGCCGGGCTGCTCTGGCGGGCCAGCAGGTCCGCGAGAGGGTAGCCGTGCCGCTCCAGCGCCTCCAGCGGCAGATACACCCGCCCCTTTGCCAGGTCCACCGAGACGTCCTGGCAGAAATTGGCCAGTTGCAGGGCGGTGCAGGTGGCGTCCGACAGCTTCTGCCGCTCCTGGTCCCGGTAGCCGCACAGGTGCAGCACCAGCCGGCCGACCGGGTTGGCCGAATAGCGGCAGTAGGCGAACAGTTCTTCCCAGGTGCGGTAGCGGGTGACCGTCTGGTCCTGGACGAATGCCTGGATCAAATCGGCGAACGGCTCCATCAGCAGCTCATGCCGCTCCACCGTTCGACGCAGGGCCACGAACACCGGGTGGGTGGTTCTGCCGGCGTACATCGCCTCCAGCTCACCGCGCCACCACTCCAGCTTCCGCAGGCTCTCGGAGGGGTCGCCTAGCTCGTCGCCCAAGTCGTCGGCCCAGCGGCAGAATGCATAGACGTTGTAGAAATCCTGACGCAGGCGCCGGGGCAGCAAAAAGGTAACGACGTGGAAGTTCTCGTAGTGCCGCCGGGCGAGCCAGCGCGTGTACTGCTCAGCCTCGCTCAGGCTGTAGGTGCGCGCCAGGGCTTGCTCGGATCGCACAAAGTCCTTGGGCGCCAGGTACACGAAATCTTACGGGATGATGGCGGTCTTGAGGTGGCCGTTGTGGCTCATCAGGTAGCGCATCACGCCCAGCAGGTTGGCCAGCGGCTCTTCGCGGTTGACGAAGTCGCGGGCGGTGATGACTCCCTGGGCGATCAGATCCAGCGCCTTGCGGATGTGTAGCGGCGTGTGGTGGAAGCTGGCTTTGCAGGTGATCTCGGAATAGTGCACCAGGGAGGTAGCCAGCGAAACCCGCGTGTCACTGGGGCAGCCGCCGAAGAAGTTCACGGTGCCGCCTTTCCGCACCAGTCGCACGCACAGCTCCCAAGTCTGCGGCTTGCCCACCGCTTCGACGGCCACGTCGGCGCCGCGACCGCGGGTCAAGTCCCGGACCGCGCGAACCGGATCCTCGATCTCGCTCGCCAGCAACAGTTCGTCAGCCCCCAGCGCCTCGGCGTGCTCAAGCTGCGTCCGCCGCTGGCCCAGGGCGATCACCCGCGCGCCCCGCGTCTTCGCCAGCCGCACAAACATCAACCCGATCGGCCCCAGCCCGACCACCGCCACATCGTCTCCCGGCCGCATCCCCGTCTCTTCCAAACCTCGCAGGACGCAAGCCAGCGGCTCGGCCAGCGCCGCGTCCTGATAGCTGACGTGCGCGGGCAGCTCGTGCGTGTTGCGCTCCACGATCCGCCCAGGGATGCGAATGTACTCGGCATACGCCCCGTTGTTGAACAGCAGATCCTCACACAGATTCTCCAGGCCGCGCTGGCAGTAGTAGCATTCCCGACAAGGCGCGGAATTGGCGGCCACCACCCGCTGGCCCAGGCGAAGCCCTGTCACGCTCTGCCCCAGGGCCACCACGTCTCCGGCCAGCTCGTGGCCGAACACCGCCGGGGGAATAATCATGCGCGCGTGGTAGCCGCGCCGGAAGACCTTGACATCGGTGCCGCACGTCAGGGCCGCCTTCACGCGCACCAGCACGTCCGAGGCGCCGATTTCCGGCACGGCGACCGGCTCTATGCGGAGCTGCTCCTTCCCATAGAGAACGGCAGCCAGCATCTCTGTTCTCACTGTGACCACCTTCTGTGCGGTTGTACCACTATTTTCAAGGATTTCTCGTCCGGGTGCAACGCCAGCTCGATCGCCCGGCTGATTTCGTCCAGCGGCAGCCGGTGCGATATCAGGTCCTCGACCGGAAGCGCGCCGTCAAAAACCAGTCTAGCAGACTCTTTCTGGAGATCGATTGAGGCGCTGTAGCACCCCAGTATCGTCCTTTCACCTACACAAATGTCCACTCCTGACAATTCTACCTTTTCTTGACCGGAGGTTTGGGAGAACAGCAGTATCCGGCTGCCCGGGCGCGAGCAGCGGATGGCCTCCTGGACCGCGCCGGGAAATGACGCGGCTACGATGACCAGGTCGGCGCCCCGCCCCCCGCTCAAGGCCGCGATCTTCGGCCGGATGTCGCCCTCGCCGGGATCCCAGGCCGCTTCAGCCCCGGAACGCAACGCCAGACGGCGCCGCTGCTCCATGGGCTCGGTCGCCACAACCCTGGCCCCGGTGCGCCGCACCAGCATGGTGAAAAGCAGCCCAATCGGCCCTTGCCCAAGAATCAGGGCCAACTGGTAGGGTTGCGGATCCACCAGCACTACCGCCTTCAGGCAGGTGTTCACCGGCTCAACCAAGCAGGCCCGCTCGAAACTCACGCCGTCCGGGATCTTTTCCACGCCCCGCTGGACAATCCAGTCCATGACCCGCACATATTCCGCGAAACCGCCGCCGGCAGGCTCGAAGCCCGCCGTGACCCCCACCTTCCTGTAAGTCGCGCACTGCGCGTACAGCTTGCGCCGGCAGTAGAAGCAGTCCGTGCAGGGGACATGGTGGAACAGGACCACGCGGTCGCCGGGCTGGTACTCGGTTACTCGCTGGCCCACCGCCGCCACCACCCCGGCGGTCTCGTGCCCGAAGATCCTGGGCGGGGGCAGCAGGTTGTGCTCGATCTTCTTCAAGTCGGTGTGGCAGATGCCGCAGCTTTCCACCTCGACCAGCATCTCTCCAGGCCCGAACGCCGGCACCGGCACAACCTCCACCGACAAGCGGCCGCTGCCGACATAGACCGCCGCCCGCATCTCGCGTGGGACGTCAGGGTTCAAACCGGCACTCCGCTACGAAATCTCCCAAGGCCCGCGCCGCCAGCCGCGAGCGCCGTTCCAGCCGGATAAGCTCCGGGATCAACAGACGCGGTCGCGCCAGCGCCGCACGCAAGATACGGCTGCGGCTAAAACGCCCCTGCCGGTCTCGAGCAGCTTCCAGATCCAGCCGCAGGTCCTCGCCGGCCAAGTCCAGCACCACGCGCACGCAGAAAAACGGCATGCCCGCGGCGCGGGCCTCGCTGGCCACAGCGGCCGCTTCCATATCCACTGCGGCGGCGCCCGCCTGCCGCAGTCGCACCTTGTCCTCGACGGTCCGGACCACCCGATCGACCGTCACCAGGCACCCCGACCGGAACCTCTGCCCCGTGCGGGGTATTCCGGCAGTATAACTCATGTGCTCCCCGGCAGCCTCAACCCGGGAAGCCACAAAGATCTCGCCTGGAGCGAAGTCCGGTTCCAGAGCCCCGCACCAGCCGGTGCTCACGGCCGCGTCCACTCGCTGGCGCCCCAAGGTCAGGCGCACTGCCCCTCGCGCCAGTTCCGGTCCAGGGCCGTCTGCCACCATGAGTAATCGCTGACCGGCCAGCTCGCCAGCCCACGAGAACCGCAGCGGCCAACCCAGCCTCTCCGGCCGCTGGCATCGCCGGAGAATGCCGCGCAGCTCCTTCGCCTCGGCCGCCACCAGCAGGATGGTTCGCATCTAGCAGTATCGCTCTGCCCGGAACCACTCGACCGCCCGCGCCAGCGCAGTCTCGACGGGCCGGGGCGCAAAACCCAACTCCCGAATGGCCTTCTCGGTAGAAACGAACATCTTCTTGCGCGCCAGGCGCACCGCATCCAGCGGTACCGCCGGCTCGCCCCCGGCCAGCCGCGCCCAGGCCGTCGTCACAACCCCGGCAACGAAAGCTACCGCGTAGGGAATTCGCCGCCGCGGGGCCCGGACGCCGCTCACGGCTTCCAGCTTGCCGAGAATCTCCGCCAGCGTCAGGTTCTCGCGCCCTAGTATGTAACGTTCGCCGGGCCGGCCATGTTCCAAGGCCAGAAGGTGTCCTTCCGCCACGTCGGCCACATCCACCAGGTTCACGCCCGTGTCTATGTAGGCCGGCATCCCGCCACGCAGGAAGTCCAGAATGATCTTGCCGGTCGGCGTGGGCTTGAAGTCGTGATCGCCCACTGGCGCGGTCGGGTTCACGATCACCACGGGGAGACCGCCGCGGGCGAACTCCAGCGCTACTTGCTCGGCCAGGAACTTCGAGCGCTTGTAAGCCCCGGTCATGTCCCGGATGCTCACCGGAGTCTGTTCGTCGCCCTGGCTGCCCTTGGGGATTCCGATGCAGCCGACCGTGCTGGTGTAGACCACGCGCTCGATTCCCGCGTTTCGGGCCGCTTCCAGGATGTTGCGGGTGCCGTCCAGGTTGGAGCGGTACAGCTCCTGCGGGTCCCGAGCCCAGAGGCGGTAGTCGGCAGCGACGTGGAAGAGGACGCCGCAGCCGGCCACAGCCCGCTCCAGCGAACGCGGATCGCGCAGGTCCCCCGTGGCGACCTCGGCGTCCAGTTCGCGGAGCCGGCTGGAGGGCCGCACCAGCGCCCGCACCCGGTGCCCGCGCTTCAGGAGCTGGCGGGCCACGTGCCACCCGACAAAGCCGGATGCGCCGGTCACCAGCGTGGGCTTCACAGGAATCACCGCAGGACCCAGCGCAGCATCTTCCAGCCATCACCGGGCCGCGCATTGATCCCCAGGGCCGCCGAAGGCTCGAAGCCGCAGTGCACCATGCAGTGCTCGCAGCGGGCGTCGTTGCCGCGCCCGTAGCTCTCCCAGGGCGTCCTGGTCATGAGTTCCTCGAAGGTCGGGTAGTGCCCGTCCGCGATCAGGTAGCAGGGCCGGCGCCACCCGCCCACGTTGTAGGTCGGATTACCCCAGGCCGTGCAGGGCAGCTCCCGCTCGCCTCGCAGGAACTCCAGATAGGCCGGGGTGCTGTTCAACTTGAAACGACGGCCCAGGCGGTCCGCCTCGCGGAACTTGACGTGGATGTCTTCGCGAGTCAGAAAGATCTCTTGCTGGTTCACCGCCGAGTAGCCGTAGCCGGGCGAGAGCATGTGGCCGTCCAGGCAAAGCGGTTCCAGAAACTCGAACAGCGCCTCGATTTCGCGCATCGCGGTGTCTTTATAGACCGTGGTGTTGGTGCTCACCTTGAAACCCGCTGCCTTGGCCGCGCGAATGGCCTCGACCGCCTCGCGGAAAACGCCGGCCTTACCCGCTACACGGTCGTGCGTCTCCTCCAGGCCGTCCAGGTGAACGTTAAAGAACAAGCGGCGGTGCGGGCGGTATTCCGCCAGGTGCTTGCGCACCAGGGTGCCGTTGGTGCACAGGTAAATGTGCCGGCCGCGCGCGAGGATCTGCTCGACCAGTTGGGGCAGTTCCGGGTACAGCAGCGGCTCGCCGCCGCAAATCGACACGACCGGCGCGCCACACTCGTCCACGGCGTGGAGGCACTGCTCCAGCGACAGTTTCTCCGTGATCGTGGATTGGTACTCCCGGATACGTCCGCAGCCCGCGCACGCCAGGTTGCAGGCGTGCAGCGGCTCCAGCATCAGCACTAGCGGGAAGCGCTTCCTCATCAGCTTGTGCTTGAGGACATGGACCGCCAGCGCGGCAGTCATCGAAAGTGGGAACCTCACGGCTGGCCCCCTTCCGAGGAGCGTCTGGCCTTCAGGTAGCACCCCAGCGCCAGCAGCGGGAAAGAATGCCGGTAGAGGTGGTAGGTCAGGTAGAACACCCTGGGGAAGCCCGTCCCCGTAGCCAGGTCCTCCTCCCAGGTGCCCCGCCGGTTCTGCTTCTCCAGCAGGTACTCGATCCCCTTGGCGACACTCTGACTCGCTGAGTCTCCGCTGGCCAGCAGGCCCAGAATCGCCCAGGCGGTCTGCGAGGCCGTGCTCGGGGCGCGCACGAACCGGTTCTCCTCGTAACTGGCGCAGCTCTCGCCCCAGCCGCCGTCCGGGTTCTGGATCGAGCGCAGCCACTCACCAGCCTGCAATATGTGCGCTTCGTCAGGGCTCTCTCCCGCGGCGCGCCAGCCGCGCAGCGCCAGGAACGTCCCGTAGATGTAGTCCACCCCCCAACGCCCGTACCAACTGCCGTCGGGTCCCTGCGTGCGCCGCAGGTAGGACACGGCCCGACGTACGGCCGGGTCCTCGGCCCCGACCCCCAGGCGGCACAGCGCCTCCAGCACCCGCCCGGTGATGTCCGGGCAGGTAGGGTCGAGCATGGCGTTGTGGTCCGCAAAGGGCATGTAGCTCAGCGGGTTCCAATCGTTGTCCACATCGAAGGCCGCCCAGCCTCCGTCCTTCGACTGCATGTCCAGCAGCCAGCGCACCGCCCGCCGCTCGGCCGCCTGCTGCGCCTCTTCGTTCGCGCTCCGGGCGTGCAGCAGGGCCAGCAGGACCATGGCCGTGTCGTCGATGTCGGGGTAGAACTCGTTGGCGAACTCGAAGTACCAGCCCGAGGGCTCCGTGCGGGGCCTCTTGACGGCCCAGTCGCCCTTGCGCCGCACCTCTTTGCTGAGCAGCCAGCCGGCGGTCTTCTCCAGGACCCCTTCCGGCAGAATCCCCGACTCGCCCAGCGCGAAGGCGGCGATGGCCGTGTCCCACACCACCGAGAAACAGGGCTGGAAGAAGAACCGATCCCCGTCGTCCACCATCAGCGCGTCGAACTGGCGCTGAGCTTCTGCGCGGTCGGGGTGGTCGGGCGGGTAACCGAGCACGTCCAGCGCCATGATGATGTACATCATGGGCGGGTAGATGGCGCCCAACCCGTCGGAATGGCGCGTCCGCTCCAGCATCCAGCGCTCGGCGGCGCGGATGGCGCGCCGGCGCAAGCTCCTTGACCCGTGCTTTTCCCACCACTTCAGGAGCCGGTCGGCCATGAAGAAGAAGTTGCGCCAGCTAAGAGGCTTCTCGTCCCGCCGGTAGTCCAGTGTCCGGTCAGGCCGGAAGAGCTCCTGGAGCGTGAAACCCGCCGGGACGGGCCGCCTGGGGTTGTGGGCGTGCACGATAGCCAGCGGCGCCAGAATGGCCCGCGTCCAGGAGGACATCTGGTAGAGGAACCCGCCCGGCAGGATGACGATCTCCGGGGGCACCGTGGGGCAGTGGGCGCGGGGATAGAGATCGAAGAGGCTGAGGTTGATCTTGACGTAGCTGTTGGCCGCCTGGAGCCCGCCCAGTTCG
>CAYGVJ010000186.1:0-8693 GCA_964353255.1 uncultured Solibacteraceae bacterium
GGTGCTGGACCGAGCAGCACTTCTCTGTGCTCTTCGAAAACCCGCCGGAGACGCGCGCCAAGTTGAGCCTGGAGTTCTACTATCCGCCGGTAGCGCAAGAGCAGTTGGGAACGATTACCGTGCGGGCGTCTGTAAACGGGGTCGCGCTGGCTGGCAAGACCTACGCGCGGGCCGCCAAGCACAAGTACGTGGTACGGGTTCCCGCCGAGGCGCTGGGGCAGAAAACGGCGTTGGTGGAGTTCGCCCTGGACAAAGCCCTCCCTCCCAGCGAGGCCGATGTCCGCCAACTGGGGATAATCGTCTCCCACGTGAGCCTCAGCGCCTGAGTAAGCTCCTGGGCCGGCTCAGTCGCTGACCTCGATGACCGGCCCCTGCGGTGCGCCGGCCTCGCTCGCGCGGGCGGCGGTGCGGCGTGCCAGCTCCAGAAACCAGGCGGCGCGGGGGTCCTGGCCGTCGCGCAGGGCCACGGGCTGGCCCGTGTCGCCGCCGGCACACACCTCCGGGTCCAGGGGCAGCTCGGCCAGGAAGTGCACGCCCATCTCGGCGGCGATTCTCTGGCCTCCGCCATAGCTGAAGACGTCCACGCGCCCCTGGCAGTGCGGACAGATGAAGTAGCTCATGTTCTCGACGATGCCCAGGACCGGGACGCGCACCTGGCGGAACATGCGCACCGCCTTGCGGGCGTCGCCCAGCGCCACATCCGAGGGCGTGGTGACGACGATGGCCCCGGTGATGGGGACGGTCTGGATGAGCGAGAGCTGCACGTCGCCGGTGCCGGGCGGCAGGTCCACCACCAGGTAGTCCAGCTCGCCCCAGTCCACGTCTCTGAGGAACTGCTGGATGACGTGGTGCAGCATGGGACCGCGCCAGATGACCGGCTGGTCGCCGGGGCTCAGGAAGCCCATGGACATGAGCTTGATGCCGTGGCGCTCCAGCGGCTGGATGCGCGCGCCCGACACGTCGGGGAGGTCCGCGGTCCCCACCATCAGCGGGACATTGGGGCCGTAAACGTCGGCGTCGAGCAACCCCACCTGATGACCCAGCCGGGCCAGGGCGATGGCCAGGTTGACCGCCACCGTGGTCTTGCCGACGCCACCCTTGCCCGAGCCTACGGCGATGAGGTTGTGAACGCCGGGGATGGGGAATCTGGGCGGCTCGCCGGCGCGGGTGGGCTCCATTGCTTCCATGTTAGCGCTGGGGCCTTCCGCCTCACGCCAGCGTGAGGCCGGCCTGGGCGGCCAGAGAGAAATCGGCGAACTCGCCGCGGGCGAGCTTGGGGAAGGCGGCGGCGGCGATCATGGCGGCGTTGTCGGTGGCCAGAGCGGGTGTGGGGAAGTGAGCCGGGCAGGGGAGGCCCGCCTCCTGTGCGGCCCGGCGGAGCCCGGCGTTGGAGGCGACGCCGCCGGAGATGATGATCGAGCGCGCTCCGATCTGCTCGGCGGAGGCCGCGGCGCGGCGCAGCAGCTCCTCGATCACGGTGCGCTGAAAGGAGGCCAGCAGGTCCAGGGTGCGCCGGGGCGTGAAGGCCAGCCACTCCTCCAGGGTCGGGCGCGGGTTCTGCCGCAGCAGGCGACGACGCTCCTCGATCTCCGTGGCCAGGTCCTGCTGCCGGACCCAGCGCAGCACGGCGGTCTTCAGGCCCGAGAAGCTGAAGTCCAGGGCGTTGCCTTTCATGCGGGTCAGGGTGAAGGCTACCGCCCGCGGGTTGCCGTGCGGAGCCAGGCGGTCAATCACCGGGCCGCCGGGATAGCCCAAGCCCAGCAACTTGGCTACCTTGTCGTAGGCTTCGCCCGCGGCGTCGTCGCGGGTTTTCCCGAGCAGGCGGTAGGCGAAGCCCGCGCGTACCTCGAACAGGTGTGTGTGGCCGCCGCTGACTACCAGGGCCAGGGCGGGGAATTCGATGGGGCGGCCTTGAGCGTCAGCCTCGGCCACCACCCCGTGGATGTGGCCCTCCAGGTGGTTGACACCGATGAGCGGCAGGCCGCGCGCGCAGCAGAGGGCCTTGGCGAAGGTCAACCCCACCAGCAGCGAGCCGACCAGGCCGGGACCCGCGGTCACGGCCACCGCCGAGAGGCGGTCGTAACTCGTAGCTGAGTGCTCCAGCGCCAGACGCACCACAGGCACGATAGCGCGGAGGTGTTCGCGCGAGGCCAGCTCGGGCACCACGCCTCCGTAAGGTCCGTGGGTCGCAAGCTGCGAAGCCACCACCGAGGAGAGCACCGTGGCGCCGTCCTCGACGACCGCCGCGGCGGTCTCGTCGCAGGAGGTTTCGATGCCCAGGATGCGCCTGCTATGCTGCTGTTGAAGCATGCGCCTGTCCGACTTCGATTATCCCCTGCCGCGCGAGCTGATTGCACAGCGGCCGTTGGAGGACCGGGCCGCCAGCCGCATGTTGGTGCTCTACCGGCAGGAGGGCCGCTGGGAGGACCGGATGTTTCGCGAGCTGCCGGAGTTCCTGGGGCCCGGCGACTGCCTGGTGCTGAACGACTCGAAGGTCTTCCCGGCGCGGTTGCTCGGCCATCGCGCCGGAGTCCGCGCCCTGAGGGTGGGGAAGAAGAACCCCGCGCGGAAGCGGCATCTCCAGGGGCTCGTGGAAGTTATGCTTCTCCGGCCGCAGGCGGGGGATCCGAGGGTGTGGCAGGCCCTGGTGCGGCCGGGCCGCAAGATGCACCTGGGTGAGCGGGTGCGGTTTGACGAGGAGTTGGAAGCGGAAGTCGTCGCACGCGGCGAGCTGGGCGAGCGGACCCTGCGTTTCAACTTCGCGGGAGACCTGTATGAGAAGCTGGACCGCATCGGGCACGTGCCGCTGCCTCCCTACATCAGGCGGCCCGACGAGCCGGGCGACCGCGAGCGCTACCAGACGGTGTTCGCCGCACACGTCGGCTCGGTGGCCGCCCCTACGGCGGGTTTGCACTTCACCGGGGAGATCCTCGAGCAGTGCCGCGCCGCGGGCGCGGAGATCGCCCGCGTGACTTTGCACGTCGGCCTGGGCACCTTCCAGCCCATTCACACGGAGACGATCGAGGAGCACCGGCTTCACCCGGAGAGCTTCGAGATCAGCCAGGAGACCGCCCGGAAGCTGCGCGCGGCGCGCCGGCTGGTGGCAGTGGGGACCACCAGCGTGCGGGTGCTGGAAACAGTGGCGCTGGAAAAGGGGACAGGCTACCCTGACCCTCGTGGTCAGGGCTGCCTGTCCCCTTTTCCGTTCCAAGGCGAGACCTCGCTCTTCATCTACCCCGGCTTCCGCTTCCAGGCCACCGGTGCGCTGCTGACTAACTTCCACCTGCCGCGCTCCAGCCTGTTGGTGCTGGTGTGCGCCTTCGCCGGGCAGGAGCTGGCGCTCAAGGCCTACCAGCACGCCGTTGAGGCGCGCTACCGGTTCTACTCTTACGGGGACTGCATGTTGATCATGTAGGCTCAGTCCGGCAGAACCAAGCTGTGTTCGGCGTCGAAGCGGATGCGGCGTTTCTCCAGGTATGACTTCACGGCCAGCAGCGGCGGCACGACGGAGATAGCGGCCAGGGCTACGTCGCCGTTAGGCAGCTTGCGGGATTTGCAGCAGTCCAGGAAATTGCGCACATGATCCGTGGTGACGTCGCCCGGGAAGTCCTTCTGCATAAGCGGAGCGCCTTTTTCCACGGGCGTAAATACGTAACGGTTGCGGTTGACGCAGAGCTTGCCTTTGTCGCCATAGAAGGTGACCCCGTAGGGTAAGGGGTTGCCGACGATCACCGACTGGAACGACACGGTGAAGCCCGGATACTCAAACAGCGCCGAGATGGTGTCGGGCGCGTCCCTGCCATCCTGGACGTGGTAGATGCCGCCGGCCGCGACGGCCGAGTCGGGAGCCCTCTCGCCGAGAAACATGTGCACGACGTCCAGCCAATGGTGGCCGAAATCGGTCATGCGTCCACCGTTGAAATCCAGGTACGCCCGGAAATTGAAGTACATTCGCGGGTTCCAATCGCGGTAGCGCACCGGGCCGAGGAAACGCACCCAGTCGAGGTTGGAGGGCTTTTCCGCCACGCTTGCCCGCGGCGTGTAGGCACGGGGCGGGCCGTCGTTCCAGACGCACTCCACCCAGGTAACCTTGCCGATCTGGCCCGATTTCACGAATTGGTCGCGCCCCTCTAGGTAGACCGGTCCCGAGCGTTGCTGAACTCCCACCTGGCAGATGCGGTCGTTCCGCCGCGCAGCCTGCACCATCCAAGGGGCTTCCTCGAGCGTGCGGCACAGCGGCTTCTCGACATAGACGTCCTTCCCCGCGTTCATGGCATCGACGGCGTGGTCTTTGTGCCAGTGGTCGGGCGAGCCGATCAGCACGGCATCGACTTCCTTCATTTCGAGCAGCTTCTCGTGGTGGTAGAAGGACTTCGCGCCGGGCGCCTTGGCCAGCGCCTCATCGATGCGCGCGCCGTAGACGTCGCAGACTGCCAGCACTTCTACGTCGGGGTTGAGTTGGAACCTGCTCATGACGTAGCGGCCGCGGCTGCCCGCGCCGATCAAGCCGAGCCCGATCCTGTCGTTCGCCCCCATCACGCGCGAGTAGGAAAGTGCGCTCAGGGCAGCGGTTCTGGCTGCGTCTCTTCTGGTCATGGTCATTTCAGCTCCTCTCATGCGTGCGGGATTGAGGTACATGCGGCGAGGATATGCCATGTTCGACTCCTTGTGCAACCCAGTAGCGGACCAGCGCCACGGGGGGTCCGACCAGATCTCTGCATAGAGGCGCGGTAGCGTTTCTACTGGCACGGATACTGCATGCTGGTCGTGTGACGGGCCGGGGGCCGGCGGGCCTATTTGACCTCCAATGACTGCGAGGCCAGATACTGGTGGAGGGGAGACTTGACCCGGTATCGGTCCAGCATTTCTTCCGAACAGACGCGCTGCGGCCGAGGCGGTCCCGCCGGCTTGCTCGGCGCCCACTGGAAGCACTGACGATAGCCGGCCACGGCCCCCCAGAAGACAGACCGATCAGCTACGTGGACGCGCTGCCGGCACCCGTACACCTCGCGTTCCTCCACGGGAAACCCTGCCACCAAGCCCCCTCTCAAGTAGACATGGGCGGCGTCGGCGGGCAGTTCTCCTTCCCCCTCGAAGCCGAGAACGTGCCACCCCGGACGGGAGCCGACGATGCTCGCTTCACGTCGCCAGGACAGCAGCCAGATGAACGTCTGGCCCGGCGTGTACTGGGCAGTGCACCGCCGACCGTCATAGGTGCGGTACTTGATGATCTGGAGGCGATCGCTTTCGAAGTGCCGTCCCAGCGCGTCCCGGGCGGCCACCGTAATAGTGGCCTCGTTGACACGCACAATGCGGCCGTAGACGATCGCGTCCGCCAGGCCGACCATGCGATCGAGGGGAGACGGCTCGTAATCAATGGCGGGCGCTATCGAACCCAGGACGCCCGCCAGGAGAAGGATTCCGGCGGCCGACCGGGACCGCCGTTTCGGGGATCGCTGCTGTCTGCGGTATGCGCCCATCCGGTTAACAGGCCCTCCGTCGGGCCGCCGGGCGACCTCAGAACCGCCACCAAAGGCCGAGCTGCATGGTGGAGAACTTCAGGTTCGCACCGCCGGGTCCTACGTGATGATAGTTGTACGCGGCCTCGAACGCCAGGGGAGGTCGCAGTTCGTAGTGCAGGCCCGCGCCCACGTTGAGACCGAACTCCGTGTTTCCGGGCCTCAGGAAATAGGCGCCGGCCCCGGCATTGACGAACGGCTTGAGCGGCCCCGGCCGGGGCACATAGTACCGGCTGTTGACCGACAACTGCCACACCGCGAGGTCGGAGCCGGGACCGGGGGCGCTGAGACGGTGGTAGCCTAGTACGCCCTCAACGGTCGCGTTGGGCGTGACGTAGTACTCGAGCCCCAGGTTCAAGCTCACCCCTGGGTCCAGCCCGCTGGCGTGCGGCATGGCGACGCCGATCCGTGCGCTGGCCGCGACCTTCCGCCCTTCGGCCTCGTCGGGCACTCCGTTGCCGTTCGCATCACGCGACTTGCCGGTGCGGATGTCGAGCAGATCGTCGGTTCCGTTGTGATTCAAGTCGGGAACAGTCCCTGCGAGCTGGTAGAACAGGTGGGACTCCAGCGGGCCCGTCACAAAGCGCCCCTGTGCGGCGTCCCAGTACTTGGCCTTGGGATCGACCACCGTGGCCATAACGTAAGTGTACGTGGCTGGAAAGAGGCTGAGAGCGGGGCCTTCGGGACAGTAAACGACCTCGCCGACATCGATGTCGCGCGAGTACGGCTTGAGACCCGCCGGAGTCTTGATCCCGGGCTCACATCCCCGCCGGGAGTAGTAAAGGTCCACGTGTCGCCGGTCCGACAACCGCGCGATGGGGACGGAGACCGGCTTGCCAGCCACCGTCAGCTCTCGGATCTGGCTTTGGATGGCGACGGCCTGCTGGCTGCTGGTCCTCGCTGAGCGGGTTGTTCCCTCCCCGCCGGCGGGCTGCCGGGGAAAGGGTGTGACGCGCAATCCTTCCCGCGTGATCAGCTCTCCGCCCTGGACCATGTTGTTGATGTCGATGCCGCGAGGGAGGAACAGGATCCGGACGTCGCGCAGGATGAGGTCGCCGTCACGGGGATTGGGATTGAAGAAGGCGACGGAGAAGTCTCCGTCCGTGGTCGCAGTGCCAGCGTCGTAGCCGAACATGCGGGGCTTGAGCGGGAGGTTGCCCGAGCTGTCGCCGAGTGTCACCTCATAGACAATGGCGGCATCCGATACCGCCGCACCCACGTGGAACTTCACCCCGGGTGGGACAGTACCCGCCGGGTATGTCCCGCCGCTCCACGTTTGGGCGGTGCTGAAGGTGAGGTCGTAGATGTTGTAGCTCGTGCCCTGGAGGGTCTGCGTCCCCGGCTGTTTGGCCAGCGTGGGATTCGTCCACGGACTCAGGCTGCCGGAATAGAACCAGCCCAGGGTCAGCGACGCCGCGCTGCTGAGGAGCCGCATCCGCAGGGTCGTGGCGTTGGTGTTGTTGGGATTGACGAAATCCCAGTTCGACAAGGTCGCGGAAGTGAGGCCGATGTTGTGCCCCAGGATCTCGAAGGAAGTATCGCTGAAATGGCGAATGCGCCTCGCGCGATTATCACCTCGTTCGAAGGTGGTGCTCCCGAAATCGCCGCTGGTCGCCAGGACGTGGTTCAGGGCCGCGTCCTCAGTGGTGCCGGTACGGGGCTGGGCGTTTCCGTGCACCAGACCGTAGTTATGCCCGGCTTCGTGCGCCGAGGTGCCGCTGACGCACGTGGCCCAGCGCTCCAGCGTCGAGTTGGCGCCGTTGAGGGCGCCGCCCGTGCCGGCGTAATCGCTCTGGAACTGCTGTGCGTATACGCGCGCAAAGTTCTGGGCGTGGGCGTCTCCCGTGTCGATCTCGTAAGCATTGCCGAACTCGCCGCCGCCGACATCACTGCCGACGCCGACGATCTCAAAGCGGGCTTCGGCCGGCGCCGGCACGGCCGTCGTCTGCTTCACCTCGACGCTGAGTTCACAGTAGGTGTCCCGGACGATCTCAAAGATGCGGTTCCTGAGCTGCGCGGTCGTGCCGATCGAGTTGTCCAGATCGGCCACGTCGAACCTTCCGACGGTATACGTAGTTCCCGCCACCGTAACATTGCTGCTGGCGGTCGGGAACAACAGGTACAGAGCTTGCCGCTTGGGCGTGGCGAGCGCCCCGGGCGAACATGTCTGGGCGTGGATCAGGCCGGCCAGCATCAGAGCGGCCGCCGCAAGCGAAGCCGGCCGGAGCGCGGCGCCGCGCCTGGCGCCGATCGCTCGGAGAGAGTGCGCCCCTGAGTGACCATCGTTCATGGTATTCCTCCTCCCTGAAGTGACGTCAGGCTGCGGTGACGCCAGATCAGAACTCTGCTCGTAGATTCGGTACTGAGGCTGTGCGCTTACGCCGGCCTTCCGTGGCGATGAGCGCGTGGACGACGCCGCCCCCTTGGTATTGCTCCTGGCATTCAGTATACACCCGCCCGCCTTGGCCGGGACCGTCCCGGCTTGGGCGGGCACGCTATAATGGAAAGATTGCCGGAAGAACGCGGCCAGCGGCTGCGTCTATAGCACTCATGTTCGAGAACCTGTCAGAAAAGCTACAGCGGATCGTCAAGAGCCTCCGAGGCGAGGGGCGGCTGACGGCGGAGAACATGGAGGCGGCGCTCAAGGAGATCCGGGTGGCGCTGCTGGAGGCGGACGTACACTTCCGGGTGGTCAAGCAGCTTGTCGAGAACATCAAGCAGAAGGCGGTGGGCGAGGAAGTGCTGACGGCGCTGTCGCCGGCGCAGCAGGTGGTGAAGATCGTTCGCGACGAGCTGATCCAGACCCTGGGGAGCCAGCAGGTGAAGCTGCGGTTCTCCAACGATCCGCCCAGCGTGATGTTCATCGTGGGCCTGCAAGGGAGTGGAAAGACCACCACGGCGGGAAAGCTGGCGCGGTGGCTCGAACGGAACGGGCACAGCCCGTTGATGGTTTCGGTGGACGTTTACCGGCCGGCGGCGCGGAAGCAGTTGAGCGTGATCGGGCGGGAGATCAAGCTGCCGGTGTACGAAGGGACGGCGGAGGAGCGCGAACCTGTCGAACTGGGGCGGGCGGCGCGCCGCGAGGCGGCCAACTCCGGCCGGGACGTGCTGCTGGTGGACACCGCCGGGCGGCTGCACATCGACGCGGAGCTGATGCAGGAGCTGGTGGCGCTG
>CAYGVJ010000187.1:0-8681 GCA_964353255.1 uncultured Solibacteraceae bacterium
CCGAGGACCTCAAAACGTTATCAGTAAGTGCTCAAAACGGAAATCCGGGTCGAATCCACGATCAATTACGTGGTGAGCAGACGGTTCGTCAAGAAGCACCAGATGCACTGGACGCTGCGAGGCGCGCACCTACTGCTGCAGTCCCGGACCAAGGTGCTGAACGACGAATTGGAAGGAGTCTTTCGGCGATGGTACCCGCTGTTCCGGGTTCGAGCTCTAGCTGCATGACCCCCGGGTTGCTGCTGCTCTCCGACAACGACGGTCGTGTCAAGTTCAGACGGATCTGCGCGCCCGAACGGTCACAGCTAAAACTGGAACACAACCAGGACGGGGAAATGGTCCGAGGGGTAACGCCCGTTCTCGCTGTGGGTTATCGTTTCCGCCTCGAGAACCTTGAGCGGCCCTCGAAAGAAAATCCAATCGATGCGTGGCCCACCGGTTGCGCCGCGGAACCCGTTGGTCGTGCTTTCCGGTCCGGAACGGCGCATGGCGGCCGGCCAGGCATCGGTCAATACCGCCTCGATCACCTTGTACACCTCACCGCCCGCAGGGGAATTGAAGTCGCCGGTCAGAATCGCCGGAACGCCTTTCCTCAGCCGCGTGATTCGCTCTAGGATCAACCGTGCGCTCTTCAGCCGTGCCTCGGCTTCCTGCCGGCGATGCGGGAAGTGAGTATCGAGGAGGTAAAAGCGGCGTTTGTTCGCCTTGATCTCGAACAGTCCCCACGTCACCAGTCTCTGCTCACTGAGGTCCCAGGTATTGCTACCCGGGGTATCGGGCGTATCCGAAAGCCAGAAATCGCCCGATTCGAGCAGCCGCAAGGTTGCCTTCTTGTAGAAAATGCCATTGTGCTCGTCGGCCGGGCTTTCGCCTTCCTTGTATTCGTCTTTCAGATTGCCCAGCCGGCTGGACCCGAACCACGCATACTCCGCAGCCTTGTCGGCTATGTAGAGACCCGGCTCATAGAAGAGTTCCTGTGTGCCGAAGATGTCCGGGTTCGTCTCGCGGATGGTTCTGACCACCATGTCCCGCCGGTATTCCCAGCGATTCGGCCCGTCACCGGGAGCCGGGTACCGCACGTTGAAGGTCATCACGCGGATCGTCTGCGCCGGGACCGAAATACCGAACAGCAGGACGAGCGCGGCAGACAGCAGAAGTCTCCGTAGCATCGTGAAATTGCCTCGGATGGAAGTCGGAAGGCCGCTGCCGGAACGGTCGGCGCGGCCTCCCGGATTGGATTACCAAAGGAACTTGAGCCCGAACTGAATCTGCCGGGGAGCATTCGCCTGGGAGCTGATGACGCCGAACGAACTCGACGTGACCGAGAGGTTGGGGTTGCCGAACCGGGGCGTGTTGAAGGCGTTCAGGAATTCGGCGCGGAACTGGATGCGCAGACGCTCGACCGGCGAGAACTGCTTGAACACCGAGAGATCGAAATTCCGTGTTATGTCACCGCGAATGTCGGGCAGGCGCTCGGCGACGTTGCCGAAGACGAAGGGAAGCGGCTGGCTGAAGACGCTGGTGTCGAAGTAGCGCGTCAGGCGCTGGTGAACCGGGCCCTCCAGTTTCCCGCTCCTGCCGTTGTTGTTCGGCCGCGTCTTGTAGCTGAAGATCCCCGCCGTGTTGTTCGCGCTGAGCGCCAGCGGAGCGCCCGACTGGAAAATGGTGATGCCGTTCACCTGCCAGCCGCCTAGCAGCGTGTTCAGCAGGCCAGAAACGTCCGCCCCGAAATGCCTGCCGCGCCCGAACGGCAGATCGTAAATGTAGCTCATGACGAGGCGGTGGGCGATGTCAATGCTCGCAAGCGCTCGCGAGGCGGCGATATTGTAGCTGTCCTGGTGCGTCATCCCGGTTTCGATCATTTTCGACCAGGCATACGAACCGTCGAACTGGAGCCCGTGCGACAGGCGCTTGCTCGCGGACACCTGCAAGGCGTGGTACGTGGAGGACGAGCCGCTCGAGTACAGCGGCACGATGTCGGTGAACTGCGGGTACGGCCGCAGTAACTGCGCGCGGCTCATCTTCGGGCCGACCAGCACTCCGCGGCCGACCGCCTCGTAGAACGGATTGTCCACCAGCTCATTCAGCCGCGAACCCAGCGACATGTCCTCCGGCCGAAGCTGGTTCAGCGTCAGCCCGCTTTCCCCGTTGCGGGAGAGGTGGAAACCCCGCGTGCCAACGTACGCCGCCTCGAGCATGAGCTGCGACGGCAGTTCCCTCTGGATTGTCAGGTTCCACTGCAGCGACGAGGGAGTGAGCTGGTCGCGCATGTCGACCCACAGCATGCCCCCGGTCTCGGTCAGCAGGCCGAGGCTGGCGCCCGGATTAGGCCGGAAGCCCTGCGGGAAGGGGTTCCGCAAGAGGTTGAAGGGCGTGATGCCGTCGAGCGAAGTGATCCATTCGTTCTCCGTCTTAAAGCCGTTGTTTCCGACCGTGCCGTGAGCAGCATGATTCGAAGGCGCGAACATGCGGGCGAATCCGGCGCGGATCACCGTGCGCCGGCTGGCCTGGTACGCCAGGCCCAGGCGCGGCGCCAGGTTGTTCCGGTCGAGCGGGAACTGGCTTCGGCTGCGGCCGTCGACCCCGACGAAGACCACGCCGCCGCGCAGGTTCGCGAACTGCGGCACTCTTGCGGCCAGCGGGGAAAGCGCGAACGGATCGAAGTAGTTCATGCGGTTGAACCGCTCGGTGCGTGGCACGTCGAAGTCGTACCGCAGACCGAGGTTGAGCGTCAGCTTGCGGGTGAACCGCCAGTCGTCCTGCACGTACCATCCAAGATAAAAGCTCTGCGTGGCCACGTTCTTGTATGACTGGATGAAGTTGCCGTAGCTGCCGGTTCCCAGCAGGAACGAGGCGAGGCTGTTCCCCGCGGTCGAACTGGCACGATTGGGGTCTGGACCCTGGGTGAAGCCGGAAGTGAAGTTGAACATGCCCTCTTCCGCTTCCCGGTTGTTGACCCGGATCATCCGGCCCTCGAAGCCGAACTTCAGTGAGTGCGGCCCCTGGATCCTGGTAACATTGGCCAGGGCGGAGTAGCTCATGAACGTGTTCCATCGGTGGTTTCCGCCTCCCAGGGTCTTGTAGCCGCTGAGGGCGAAGATCGGGAACAACGGCTGGTCGGCCCAGACCTCAAGATCCTTCGGCAGGCCAAGCGTCGTGCGGAGGAAGCCGAGCGACTGGTTATTGTGAAAGTACCCGCTGCGGGCAAAGCCGAGCCGTGCGGTCAGAATCGTGGTCGGGGACAAGGTGTTGGTGTAGTCCGCGACGGCGTTCCTCATGCGGTTCTCAGGATTCACCCGGCCCTCGGCGATGGCAATATCGCGCGGGACCAGGATTGCCGGAACGTCGAGCACGTGGCGGTGCGAATATCGCGCGAAGAACCGCTGCCGCGACGAGAGATTGTGATCGACCCGCACGTCATAGTTGTCGTTGTTGAGCGAGCGGGAGCCCGCGCTGTAGAAGTTGTTCTGGTTGGTGACCGGATTCCCGGCGGTGTTGGGCATCGGGAAATACTTCATGACGTTCACGGCCACCGGGTCGAAGCGCGGCGCCGGCAGCCGGTTGTCCGGCAATGCGTCGCGAATGTAGCCCGCCCCGTCTGGGTTCCTGCCGGTTGTGAACGGGTCGAAGATGCGGATCATCTGCCCGTTCGAAGCGAAGGTTTTCGAGAAATCGCCCTGCCGCTCGAGCGCGGTCGGGACTGTGCTGGTGCTCGAGGAGAAATTGCGCTGCCGCAAGCCCTCGTAGGAGAACATGAAAAACGATTTGTCCCGCTTGATCGGGCCGCTGATCATCCCGCCGAACTGGCTCCTCTTGAAGCTGGCCAGCGTCTGACCCAGCTTATTCGCGAAGAAGTTGTTGGCGTCGAGCACGGAGTTGCGCAGGAATTCGAAAGCGCTCCCGTGGATCTCGTTCGTCCCCGACTTGTAGATCACGTTCAGCACGCTTCCCGCGCTGCGCCCGAACTCGGCCGAGTAGTTCGAAGCCTGCACCTTGAACTCCGCGATCGCGTCCACCGATGGAAAGACGGAGATGCCGCTGTAGCCCTGCACGGTCGGGTGTGACGCGGTAACCCCGTCGACGATGGTATCCATCATCGAGCTGCGCGCGCCGTTCACCGAGTAACTCAGGCTGTTGTAGTTGTCGCCGATGCTGCCGCTTACCCCCGGAGTGAGAAAGATCAGGGAGTAAACGTTGCGCGAGTTCAAAGGCAGACTCATGATCGCGCGGTTCTCCACCACTTTTCCGACGGACGAAGTGGTGCCTTCCAGCAACGGAGCGTCGGCCGTGATGGACAACGATTCGGTCAGCGCTCCCAGTTCGAGCAGGACATCCACGCGCGCCTGCTGCTGCACGCGCAAAACGATTCCGCGGCGGACGAACTTCTTGAAGCCCACCGCTTCGAGTTCGACTGTGTACTCGCCGGGGGGAAGCAGCGGAGCGATGTAATTGCCCCCGGTGTCGGACCTAACCTCCGTTCGTGTGTTGGTGGCGATGTTAGTGACTGTGATCAGCACTTGCGGAACCATCGCCCCCGTGGCGTCGCTCACCGTGCCAAGGATGCTGCCGGTAAATGACTGGGCGGCGGCGAATGGGACTGCCCCGAGCATCAACGCTGCCATGAGCAGCGCCGTGAATACACTCCTTTTCATACGTACCCCCCCGCAAACTGTATACACCAGGATTTCCTTTTGGACTCCCGGACAAGTTGAATATACACCCCCCCCACCCCCGCGTGTCAACCCCGCAGCACGGCTTTCGGCGCCGGAGGGCTTCCCCATTGCCCGCATGGGTCCATACCGGCGCCTGCCAGGGCCTCGAGCGCCCAAGAGTGCCTCTGTCCCAAGCCGGTTGTCAGACACCTGTCCGCCCCCTGTCCCGCTGTTCGCCGAGTTTGCCTCCGTTCAAGCCCATGTCCAGCACTGCGCGCTGTGCTGAATCGAGAGCTTCCACTCGGCTGATCAGGTCGCGGTTGATCCGCGCCAGCCCGGCGAAGTTCTCCTCTTCGGTCAGCATCTCGGTCTCGAACGACTGTAACCGCGAAGTCAGCGTTGCCCCACGCTCCCCCGGCCACGGGTCCGCAGACGGAAGATCTTCTCCGAGCCGATGAGCCGGAAGGTCGGATCTTGGGACAGGCGCTCGGCGTCGTTGACATCCTCGTGGCCGGCCAAAACGTTATCAGTAAGTGCTCAAAACGGAAATCCGGGTTTGAAGTTTCTGTGGTAGAAGGGTAGCGCCCGCTGCCTACCTCAGGTGAACCGGCTGCGTAAATGCGCCGTTGCCGGCCGAGTCCCAGACCGCAAACCGGACCCATTTCTTTCCGGCAGTGTCGAAGGACACCCGGAACTGGCGGCTGCTGAAAGGCGCCACCTCGGTCGCGCGGACGATTTGCCGCCCGGTCGTGTTCCCGTCCCCCCAGACCAGTTCCACGAACTCCAGCGGGAACGTCCACTCGATGTCCGCCGTGAACGTGCGCCTGGGACCCGTCCCCTCGATCCCGCACCTCCGGAATAGCACTTCGCCGGTCGTGACGAAGAAATCGCCGGCGCGCATGGCTTTGAAGAGCGGGCTCCAGTCTTCATCGAACTTCGGAACACGGTCGAGCTTGACGTAGTTGACGTTCAGGTAGGGGTACGTTTCGTCGTCGGGGTACTTCATGTACGTGTCGCCCTCGGCGATCAAGTACTTCGGTCCGGCCCAGTTGTTCATGTCGTCGAGCGTGCCGAAGCAGCGCTTCTCGCACAGGCGCTCCTCCGACAGGTCCACGGGCAGCGATTCCCACGAAGCGCCCAGGAAGCGCTCACTGCGGAATTGCTCCGTTTCGCGAATAGCATCCGGATACCCGGTCGAGCTTTTCGCGCGGGGATGACCCTGCCAGACGTACGCCTGTTCGCGTCGGATCATTTCCATTTCGTCCTCGCGCGAACCGATGTGGTACACCTGGCCGTAATCCGGGATCTGCTCCACAAGCGGCTGTCCCGGCTGCCGCACGTGCGTGTAGAAGACCGGCCGCGGAAAGGCCATCATGTAGTGGGCGCCGAGCGTCATGTTCGGCTCCTCGCCAGGAATAATGAGAAAGCGGCGGTCCGAGTGCCGGCGGGAGCCCTCAAAGTAAACCTTCTGCTCCTTGAGCCGGATCGGGCCGGGATCCATGGGATGGCTGTCGGAGTGAAAGTCCGCCATGATGGCGATGTTCACTCCGAGATCGCGAAACACCGGCAGCCACGTGGGCTGGAAATCCAGGGTGCCGGCGTCGGACAACTGTTCGTTGAAGTGCGTGTGGAAATGGCTTACCAGCACCTGATAGCCGGGTAGTTCCTTGAAGCGGTCATCATGTGTGTACGCCAACACCGCGCGCTGCGTCGCCTCCACACCGTCCGGGCTCAGGTAGTAGTAAACGGGCATGTGCTGCCAGGTGCCCGGGGGAGCATTGTAGAGCGCGAAATTGGCCAAGTTGCGGCGCGCCTGCTGCACCCTCCGGTCCCAGAGCTCGTCTGAGACCCCGTAGGGCCGGTATTCCTCTTCGCGTTCCGCCTGCCGGATGCCGGCTGAAAACGACTTTTCGTCGTCCTTCCGATACCACACGAAGCCCAGGTTCAGCTCGATCTCGCGCGCGAAGAAGAACTTGTGCGGGGGCGGGAACATGGCCAACGCGCCGCCCTGCGTCTCGATGATCACCAGGCGGTTGCGCGCCCGGAGGGCTACCGGATCCGTGTTGATAGAACCGCCAAACTCGTACTTCTGCCAGGAGCGCGACACGTCCTGCCACACTACGCCCTTGACCTTGTCGATGGGAAAGCCTTTCAGTCCCGCGTTGTACTTATAGGCGACCCGTTTCTCCTCGGTCTTGGCAATGGCTTCCTGCCGCAGGAAGTTGGTTCCCTTATATACCGTGAACCTAAGCTGGCCCGCAAAGATTCCCATGGAAAGACCGGGGAATGTTACTTCCAGCCGCGCCCCGTCGGTCTTCACCGCACACCCGGTGATGGCATAGCTGGCTTTCGCCCGGCGGATCTCTTCGGGCCGGCGGGGGAGGTCTGGATTCGTACCCTTGCGCCCCGGAACGTCGAGCGGAGCGTCCCAGAAAGCATTCCAACCTTCTCTCTCCAGGACCTCGGGAGTGAGATCCATTTTCAGGCGCCGCATCGGCTGGAGTTGCTGCTCGGAGATGCGACGAAGCCCGCTGACCACCTCGAACTCCGGGCTCACGTCCGTTGCCAGCACCACCCAATTGCCGTTCCCCTTGCGCACGGCCAGTTCCCGCACCACCGGCTGGCGGTTGGCGGACGCGAACGTGGCACGCAGTGTCTGCGCCCGTTCGCCCTGCCAAGTCACCTCCAATGCGCCGCCGGCGAGGGCTGCCCTGAGCCCGTCCACCGGCTTGTACTCGCGCAGGTCACAATCGAGATTCTGACTCTCGGCCGCACCGGCGCTCAGCGCGGCAAATGCGAGCAGCCAATGAACTTTCATGCTCCAGCTCCTATGAGCCTGCGAGTATATGGGAAGCGGACTCCACAGTCAAGACCGGCGGCGCCTTGTGTCAAGCCTCGATTAAAATGTCCCCCTGCTTAGCTCGATAAAAATGTCCCCTTTGGTGTGTGCGTGACCGTTGTAGTAGGCGCTGTGGGAATGTGGGAAACTCGCGTAGTCGGCGAGTTTCCCAAGGGGTGTGGAAAGCCTGCTTCGGGCTTTCCACACCCCGTCATTTCCACAGCGCGCCTCCCGTTGTCTCGGTGGATTTCCGTTTCCGGCGGCTGTTGTTGGGGCCGCAGCGGCCGGCGCCAGGGATGATCTGCCGGGGGGACCACCCGCACCCGTCGCACCCTGAGTAGCGGCTGAACTGACCGCAGGGGCCGTTGCTGGATCTCTCGCCACGCCAGCCGCTGTCTCTGGTAGAGCAGTTGCAGGCTCCCATCCCGCAGTTCCCGCACCACCACCCGGCTACCCGCCGGCACGTACACCCCCGGGGCCTTCTCCAGTTGCAGCAGCCGGTTCGCATAGCGCACCACCCAGTCGTTGCTCACCACCCGCTCCTGCTCTAGGCAGAACACCTCCTCCCAGTCCAGCCGGGGCGGCCAGGACTCGTGGAAGTCCACCGGGTCGGCGGGCGCCTGAGCATAGCGGGCGTTGTGTTGTGCCAGGTACACCTGCTCCAGAAAGCGATTGGCCTCCTCGTAGCTGCTGATCTTCCGCAGCCGCATCTTCTTGATCAGCCGGTCCTGGTGCACCCCGTGGTTGCGTTCCACCCGCCCTTTGGCCTGCGGGGAACCCGCCCCGATCAGCGTGATCCCCAGCCGGGCGCAGATCTGCCCAAACTGCGAAACCGGCGTCTCTCCGGCGCGTTGCTGGCGCTCGGTCGGCTCGTGCTGGTAGACGTTCTTGAAGTCCGCGTAGAGGCCCCGCGGAATCCCGTAGGTCTCCACCCAGGCCCGCAAAGCCTCGGCCACCGCCCAAGTGGTCTCTTCGGGCGCAAAGCGCGCCAGCGTCACCCCGGTGGCATCATCCACCAGGTTGATCAGGCAACCCCGCGGGCCGCGCTCCTCCAGCCAGTCGTGAAAGCTGCCGTCCAACTGCACCAGCTCCCCAAAATGCGCCTTCCGCGGCCGCCGCTTCCGGTAGGGCTTGCGTTTCCGCTCCCGGCTCCACAACCCGGCCGCCACCATCCACCGCCGCAGCGTTTC
>CAYGVJ010000188.1:0-8638 GCA_964353255.1 uncultured Solibacteraceae bacterium
ACCCCTCGGACCACTATCCCGTGTTCGCGGTGTTTGAGTTCTCCCCCAGCCCGCCCGCGCGGGGGCGGTAGGGGCGCGTCAGCGGGCTCGGGTGTTTGGAGGCGCGGGGGGATCGCGGCTGCGAACGACCCACTTCCGGATGCTGGCGCTGGTGTACGCCAACCGTCGAAGACACCACTACGGCCGAGCCCCCGACTCCGCTATGGGTTCGGGCCCCCAGCGTCCCGTCCGTGTGGCGCTCAACGTTCCCGGGAACGCCATCGCCCGTCGGTTTGGAGGCTTACAATGAAGTGGGTTGCCGGGGTATGGTAGGGGAAACTCCCAACGCGGGGTCTAGTGCAAGCCGCCGAGGAGGATGGCGTTCGCATCGCCTGACTGGCCGCGTCTGCGACGTGTGCGGAGCCCTTATCTCGGGGCAGAACCCCCGCTACATCGTCGAACGGCCGGGTAGGTCACTCTTCGGATTGCTGCCCGGGAGCTCTTACCGGTTCCGGAGGCCGTTCGCTTTCGGAGTGCCTCCCTGGGGCTCTGACCTTGTGTTGGCCTGCCAGCCGTGCTGGATCAGGCTGCTTGAGGAGGGCGCCAGAGCCCGTGGCCAATGGCACGCACTGCTGCCGCCCCTAGGTCGCGAAATATGGCTTCACCGGACGGCTACCGAGGTGAGCAGCATCGAGGGGATCTCCATTCGTGCCTCTAGTGAAGGTTTCGTGAGGTGTGAGACCTGCGGGCAGTTGAAGCCGCCCCTGATCACGCCTCATTGCGATATATGCGGACAACAGTGGATCTGGGCGCCCGAGGATTGTTGTTTCGTTAGAGGGCCTCGGAGGGCCATCCGGGCCCTGCTGGGTGTCGATTCGAAGTTTCTGGTGACTGACTCCCAGTGCTCGGACACCTTGATCCAAGAGGGCCGTTTCCGTCACCGTTTCCCTGGCTGGCTCTCGCCTGGCTCGCTCTCACCGCCCCGGTTCTCAACGCAGTGCGAGGCGTGTGCGAGGTACATTTGCGGAGGCCAGGAAGTGTATTACGCCTACAGGCCGCGAAAGTTGCTCTTCGGCTTGGTGACGCAGCGCGAGAATTGGTCGTATGACATGCAAGTGTGCTGCCCGTGCGTTCATGCCTTGACGAGGGCGGGCTGGAGGACAAGGCACGGGTATATTCTCTGTGAGCCGTCTTCGAAGGGCTTCTGAACCGCGGGTCGCCCGGCAATCCGGCGCTTTCGGAGAGTGAGCCTGGCGCGTGCTGCTGGGCGCGAGGCCAACCCGAGGATTGGAGCTAGCGGCGCTTGGTTTGCGAGCAAGTTGCCTCACTTTCAGGTCAATTGAACACCTTTTGTGGAGAAACGGGCCTTGGCGATCCCAGGGCCTGGGGAGGGACAACTAAACGAGGCGCCAGCTCAAGCGCTCCGATGCGACGGGCACGCGACCCGTCCGGGGGGCGACATGGTTGGACATCCGATGGCCCGCCATTCTTCCAGGGGACTTGGTGTGCCGGGTAGCGCAGCGCGCATCCTTTTCGGAAGCCGCACCTCCAATCGTCTACTGCCAGTGCTCCGGGGGGGGTGACACGGCCGGGCTCGATAGAGTCAGGCCAGCAACGGAGAATGGAACCTCCAGCGCGGGGGGCTCAGGCCTAAAGTGTTCCACCTATTCAGCCGTTCTACTGGGTGATGGCGCTCGGTGCGCAGCAGTTGGGCTGGAGCTTCAGAGGGGGTGTGGGATTCCCGGAAGACTCGGCTATGATGGTACCAGTGGAGAGCATTCAGCCAGCAGCCGCTGCAGTCAGCATTCCCGAAGCCCGGGAGGCTCTCGACAGGGAGCGCTGCGGTGAGGCCGAGACGTCCCATCTGCTTCACTGCGGCGATGCCCGCCAGCTGGACTGGATACCTGACGAGTCCATCCACCTCATCGTCACCTCGCCCCCGTACTGGACGCTGAAGAAGTACAACGAGCGTATCGGCCAGCTCGGCGCGGTGGCCGACTACGAAGAGTTCATGGACGAGCTGGACAAGGTCTGGAGGCACTGCTTCCGGGTTCTTGTTCCGGGCGGGCGCATTGTCTGTGTAGTCGGCGATGTCTGCCTGGCCCGGCGGCGCAACAAGGGGCGGCACCTGGTCATACCTCTCCACGCCGACATCGCCGTGCGCACACGCCGCATCGGCCTTGACTATCTCACCCCGATCCTCTGGCACAAGATCGCCAACGCGAGCTACGAGGTCGAGAACGGCTCGTCATTCCTTGGCAAACCGTACGAGCCGAACGCCATCGTCAAGAACGACATCGAATACGTGCTGATGCTCCGCAAGTCCGGCGGGTACCGCCAGCCCACGGATTCCCAACGGGAGCGCTCGAAGCTCACCAAGGACGAATACGCGCGCTGGTTCCGTTCTTTCTGGACCGACGTCCCGGGCGAGTCCACCCGTGATCACCCAGCGCCGTTTCCGGTCAAGCTCGCCTACCGTCTGGTCCGCATGTTCTCGTTCGTCGAAGACACTGTGCTTGATCCCTTTGCCGGCACATTCACGACGACTGTTGCGGCCATGAAGTGCGGCCGGCACAGCATCGGCAACGAACTGGATTCGGAATACTTCAGGCGCGGCGTTGCGCGCGTCAAGGCTGCGGCCGCCAACCTCGATACCTTCTTCGGCAGGCCCCCCAAGATCGAAGTCAGGTCAGGGTGCTGAATCTCCGCGTGTAGAACCGCGCGATCCGCTCCACAAAGGTCTGGTAGTGGTCCCGGTCGCCGACCTGGGGCGCCGGCACTGCGGTCCAGAGATCGCAGCCGGACTGGTTGTCGCAGTCTACGACCACGGTGCAGTAGGCATCGAACCCCTCCTCGTCAACAGAGTCCCGGATAGGAAGACCACGCAGGTGCTTCACCATGTTGTCTGCGGCCTGCGGCTGCTTGTGAACGGTGACGTGCAGCGGCAGATCCGGGCGCTGGTTCCTCAGGGGAGAGACGAAGGTGGTTGCGATGTTGACCACTGTGATACCCGCCGCAATCGCGTCGCGACGCCCCTCGTGAACGATTCGGTGGGAGGAATTGAGCTCGTCGTAGACGCGAGGTTGGGACTTCTGGTGCTCGGTCATGACTGTCTTGGCCTCGCACGAGACAAGCACCTCGGCGATCTCCGCTTGCCTGATGATCCGCCTTCCGGAGTGCGGATCAGGAAGCTCCATTCGAGGCGGCCGACCGATGGCGAGGTCGATAGTCTTCCGCTTTTGACTGCGGGGCCAAAGGTACACGACGTTCACGCCGTAAGCGATCTCGCGACGCTCAGCTTGCTGGCGCAACACCGAGCAGGCCGCCACCAGATCCTCCATGATGAAGTCGCAGAGGGCAACGGAATGGGCATCACTTCGGGGGTGGTATCTGTAAACGTGGCCGAACTTCGGATCGCGGTGCTCATGCTTGGCGAGCCAAGCAGCGAGTCTTTCAGGGGCGTTCACGGGCAACGGTCCTTGCGGACGATCTGAACCTCGTATAGAAACCCAACTTTATCGCAGATCGATCCTCCAGCGCAGGACTATTGGCCGGCGGCTGCGCCCCTTTCTGCCGTGCACGTCGCTGCCGCAGATGCCGCAGGCTCGAACCCGCACCAGCACATCGTCTGGCCCGAGCGCCGGCTCCGGCATCTCGGTCAGCTCCAGTTCCATGTACTTCTTGAGCAGGAGGGCCTTCATCTCGTCTCGCCTCCGTAGCACAGACTTTCCAGTCTGTGTAGCCTCTGAAGCTACACTACCATGGAAGTCTGGGAGGATCGCTCACATGTTGCGTAGATCGTTCTGGCTGGCCGCAATAGCAGCCGCCGCTTCCCCCTTGTTCCCGGCGGAGGCTCTCCGGGTGATGAGCTTCAACGTTCGCTACCCGGCTCCCTCCGACGGGCCGAACCGCTGGGAGCACCGGCGGGACTTGCTTGTGGACACCATCCGCGAGAGGAATCCCGACCTGCTCGGCACGCAGGAGTTGTTCTACGAGCAGGGCCAGTACATCGTCGAGAAGCTGCCGCAGTACACCTGGTTCGGCATCAGCCGCCGCGGCAGCCGCGAGGACGAACATATGGGCGTCTTCTACCGGCCCGACAAGCTGAAGCTGCTGGAGTCCGGCAACTTCTGGCTCTCGGAAACCTCGGAAGTGGCAGGCAGCATGTCCTGGAGCGTGAGCCTTCCGCGGATGGTGACCTGGGGCCTGTTCGAGATCGCAGGCAGCGGGCGGCGATTGTACTTCCACAACACGCATTTCCCGCACCGGCCGCAGGACGCTGAGGCCCGCCTGCGATGCAGCCAGGTGATCTCCGAGCGGATCAAGAAGCTGCCGGAGGACATCCCTTTCATTTTGACCGGGGATTTCAACTCCCCGACCGGGAGCGACGTCTACAAGCTCCTGACGACCTCCCTGACTGACGCGCGCACCTCGGCGGATCGCATCTCCGGGCCCGAGTGCACGCTCAGTGGCTTCACCGGCCAGACCTCCGGCCCGCGCATCGACTGGATCCTCTACCGGGGGTCACTCCGGGCCGTCGAGGCGGAAACCGTGACCCGCAGCCAGGACGGCCGCTACCCCTCGGACCACTATCCCGTGTTCGCGGTGTTTGAGTTCTCCCCCAGCCCGCCTGCGCGAGGGCGGTAGGGGGGCTGGCGAGAGATGCTGCGGGGCGGACAAGCTCGTGCAATCCCGCTTGACGGGGGCCGGCGCTATGGTGCTGGTGTTGGGGGACAGGGATTGTCGCCCATCGATATTCAGATGGCCTACCAGCGGACCTACGGCAGATTCGCCCACCGGACTTCACCTTGCCAGATCACCACTCGCTTCGCTCCAAAACGCGGCGGCTGGCCGACGAAACGAACTTATCCCTCTGATCCCCCAACCCGGCGCAGACCTGATCCATGGCCTCGGTTACGTCTTCGGGCGCGTGCCGCGCCACGTACTCCTGGAGCGCGTCGCTGAACAATCGGCTCCGCGACTTCCTCGTGCGCCGCGCCAGCCGCTCGGCTTGTTCGAATGCGCCGTCAGGAGTTGAAACCGCCGTCTTCATACCCTGAGTACAAACCTTACGATCAAGCGGCATGCCGCTTTGCGGCGCCGGGCGGTGGTTGCCCGCCCGCTGCAACGCCGGGTTGGGCGGCCACGTTCAGGAGTCAGGCGTCAACTTGCTCGAAGCAACGGATACTGGGATCTGTTTCGAGCATGCTGGCGAGTTGTGCCATGACGCCGGTCTCCGTGCGCCATGCAAGGTATCGCTCGTAGTGTGCTTTCGACTCCCAAAACTCGACGAAGACGATAGTCTGCCCGTCGTCAGTGCTCGCATACGCGGTGATGCCCCGGCAGCCCTCATAAGCGCGGGTATCCGGAAATGCGGCCGCCAGCGCCGCCTTGAGAGGGCCGACCGCCTCCGCCTTGGCCTTGGCTTCGAGAAGTACCATAATCGCCATGCTGTTCCTCCTTCACGTCAGACGATCGGCATTGTATCGCGCCGGCGGGCTCCTGGCAAGGCAACGCGGGCGAAGGGGCGTGTGCCCGTGTTCACGCGATACCGGTGGTACCGCTGAAGGGCGGCTAACCGCTGGGCATGCCCCGCCAACGGGGAGAGGCCGGCGGCGAGACCGAGGATGGGGTCCCGGAACGCCGGCTCGCGGCTGAGGAGCAGGCAGATCGGCCGGCTGTGTTGCAAATGTGTTATACTGCCCTTGTGCCCAACTCCGTCACCTCCAGCTTCCGGGTCAGCGATAGCCTCCGGCTGCGCCTCGAAGCCACGGCGCGGCAGCTTGGCAAGCGCAAGAACTGGGTCATCAACCGGGCGCTCGAAGAGTACCTGACCAAGACGCACCGCGCATCGCTGGCCAAGGAGGCTAGGCGGCAATCGCTTGTGGCGAGCCGCGTGACTACCGCGGACGAGAGATTCTGGATGGACAAAGCTGCCGCTGAAGACTGGAAATGAAGCGCCGGGACGTGGTCATCAGCAGCGCGCCCGGAGACTACGGCAAGCCGCGGCCGGCGCTGGTGGTGCAATCCGACCTGTTCAACCCCACGCACGCGAGCATTGTGATCTGCCCGATCACGACCCACCTGGTCGATGCCCCCCTGTTCCGGCTGCCGTTGAAGCCGAGCGCGGCCAATAGCCTCAAAGCCGAATCCCAGATCATGATCGACAAGGTGATGGCGGTCAAGCGGGAAAGGATCGGCAAGCGCATAGGCGCCGTCACCCCGCAAGACATGGCACGGGTGGATCTGGCTCTCCGGACCTGGCTGGATCTGGACGTAGGCAGTTGACGCCCGCCCTGCCGCGCCGCATGTGAAGCTGCCTGTACTGCTAACCGCCAGATTCTTCGCAAGCCGCGACGATTTCGGCGGGCTGCCCGGAACGGGTCCGCAAGCGGAAAGCCCGCAGCACGCCACACGTGGCGCGCGCTTGAGCGGGTGCTGAAAAACTCGCTGGTCAAGCTGAAGCTTAACCTGCCAGGCGCGTAACTGCTTGAGCCTGCGTGTGGGACATGCTTCAGCTTGTCCGTCACGGCAGCCGAAAGCGAGTTTTCCAGCACCGTCTTGAGCGTGCAGCGGCGAGCTTCAGCTCGCCGGTTTGGTTGCCGCTGCGCCGCTCTGCGCCACGGGCCCTACTGAATCCCCGCGCGATACCGCTGAAGAGATTGCACCGAACCGCCGCCGGCGGAGCGGCGGGCGGCGATGCCCTTGGCCGCGGCCAGGGCGCCGGCAAACCTCGACACCGCAAACGTCGAGAGGAAGAGTAACCTTGGTTGCGGAGCCACCGGGTAAACCGGTGTCCGGAAGTGCCGCACCTGCTATCGTCCTTGAGGAGCCACCCACCACAAGAGCACTGGCACTCTGGCGGTCGGATGCGGCGTTTTTCTGGGCGTACCTTGCCAGGCTATGCTTCTTCCTTACCTGACATTCCGCAGGAGCTCCGGCCTGTGGCTTTCGATCCAGGAACGCCATTTGTCATAGGACGTGCTGCCGAACACGAAGCTCTTCCCCGTGATGCCTGCCAACGAGGAAGCTGCTGCCTGTCTCATGTCCGCCTCGTCTCCCTTGAGAAGCTCAAGCAAAGGAGCGACGGCACGTTCATCTTTCATGTGACCGAGTTCACGAGCGGCACTTCTGCGAACACCGGGATCTGGGTCGCTGAGTGTCCTGAGCAGCGGTTCGACTGCGATGGAAGGCACCAGGCATCCCAGAGCAAATACTACACAGCGGCGGACAAATGGGTCCGTGTCCGTGAGGCCGTTGATCAGATCCCTTTCCGCTTCGTCACACAGGTACAGTTGAAGCAGGCGCTTCATGCCGACGATTGCGGCTCCATACGAGGTGAGGTTAGCCTTAGCGGACGCACGCCAGCGTTGGTGTTCTTCGACAACGAGCTGAATGATTGTCTTTCCGTCGACAATTATCTTGGCCATTTGGCTCCTCCACACACATCAGCTAGCCGCTTAGAAGCTTCCGGACTCGCCCACACACGTCCGGTACCTGACCGAGGGGCCCGCCTGCCGATGAGTCGCTCTCCTGCCCCGCATGAGATCCGTTCGCAGGGATATGACGCGGAACCGCCGCCAGCTTGTCCGCTGGCAGCCGCCTCCGAAATAGCGCCTTCTGCCCTGCTCGAGAGCCTACCCGCAGAACTCTGTGCGGACTAATGGGTGTCCACAATTGCGCCGCTCTCTGCTGGCACAAGGCGTCGGCTCCCATCCGGGGCGATGAACCCATCGCTGTTGTGGGCGTGGCAGGGATCGCTGGTAGGCCCCGGATCTGTTCCTCACACGCACACCCTGCACCCAAATCCTACAACAACAACTGTCATCATGCTCTCGTTCGGCCCGGATGTCAACAGTAGACCAGTCCGCTGGCTGTTCCCGCCCCTTCGCTGAGCCGCCTCAGGCCGATGACGATGCTCGCAGCGACACGACCGCCAGCTTTGTGACGCCAGGCGAAACTACGTGCCAGTCAGGCCGCAGACGGGAGTGCCTGCGCGATGGGTCCACGCTGGCTGCGAACAATCGCCAACCCGCTGGAAAGCTGTTCTACGGTGGCTGGTAAACCCAGGCCAGCCACTACCCCGCATGATTCTCCAGAGTGTCTCCGGTTTTCACTGAATCCCCGCGTCGTTGCGCTGGAGAGACTGGACCGAGCCGCCGCCAGGGCGCCGGAGAGCCCCCGCACTTCGCCCCGGCCAGTGTATGGAACCTAACGGTCATTTCGCCGGCCGAACACTTCCGCGCGGACTTCATGCCAGGGGATGGTTTCGACCGTTCCGGCATCGAGTTCGGCCACGCGCCGCGCGATCTCTTTCGACCAAGCCGCTTCAACGTCCTGTTCCGGCGCCGGTTCGAGGGATTCGATGAGTAACCCAGCTAGCGTCGCGCGGTCCCCCTCCGGCAACTGCGCCGCTTCCCGAAACAGTTCCACCACAGTGCGGGTCATCGTTTTGATTGTAGCGCCGGCAGCAGGGTGATGCGGGTGTTACCCGACGCGTAGCGGTGTCTGCGTCACTAAGCGCGCGGGTCCCCGAAAGGCTGAAGCCTGTCCCACAGGGCCCTCACCCATAGCCGTTAAGATAAGCCGCGCTCAGGAACAAGTTGATCGGGTCGGGTGACCGGGATTGCGCCCGGTCACCCTCCCACACCACCGGACG
>CAYGVJ010000189.1:0-8426 GCA_964353255.1 uncultured Solibacteraceae bacterium
CGGTCCCAGGACGCGGAGCTGACGTTTCGGAAAGCCATCGAGTTGCGGCCTAACGACTGGGCCGGCTACCAGGATCTGGGCCGGCTCTACATCAGGCGGGCGGAGTACGCCAAGGCCGAGGAATGCCTGCGGCGGGTGACCGAACTCACGCCGGACAACTACTGGGGCTTCAGTGTGCTCGGCGCGGTCTACCACTACCAGGGACGGTTCGAGCAGGCTATCGCCATGATCGACCGTTCCATCCAGTTGCGTCCGACGGGCGGGGCGTACTCCAACCTGGGCACGATCTACTCCTTTCAGGGGCGCTATCAGGAGGCAGCGCGAGCCTTTGAGAAGGCGCTGGAGCTGGGGACAGCGAATCGCGCCATTTGGGGGAATCTGGCCGAGGCTTATCTGCGGGTTCCAGGTCAGGCGGAGAAGGCGCCGGAAGCTTACCGCCGGGCGATCCAGTTGACGGAGAGGGACCTGGCGGTGAACCCGAAGGACGCCGAAGTGCGGGCGCACCTGGCGGTCTACTGCGCCCGTCTGAACCAGCGGCAGCGAGCGCTGGTGGAAGCCGCAAAGGCCCGCGGCTTGGCGGCGGGTAACAAAACTGTTCTGTTCCGCTGCGCGCTGGCCTATGAACTGGCGGGCCGACGCAGCCTGGCGCTCGAGACTCTGAAGGAGGCATTGCGGGGAGGCTATTCACGGGCAGAGGTGGAAAGACATCCGGACCTGGCGGATCTGCGCCAGGATCCGCGTTACACGGCGCTGATGCGGTCCAGCAGCGCCGCAACTCCAGGGCAAACAGCGCGATAGAGGAGGCGCATTATGGCAACAGCGGCGATGATACGGAAACGGAAACGGCAACCGATACAACACACGATCTACATCGAGATCCAGGACGGCAGGTTTACGTATCGGGATCAGGACACAATACTCGCACGCGGCAAGCACGCCCATCACGAAGACCAAGTCGGGTGGGAGTCGAAGACGGGCGAGGACTTCACGATTGCCTTCGTGGAGTGGCCGTTTGCAGGCAGACTGAAGGTGCTCAAGAGCAAGCGAGGGAAGGTCTCGCCCCTACAGGTTCACCCGAACGCGAAAGAGGACTACGAGTACAAGTACACGGTGAGCATGCTCTCGTCCGGTCTTTCGGACGACCCGGACATTATCATCGATCCCTGCAACGGAGGTTGAGGCTTCCACGCGCCGGGGAATGTGAAAAAAGTCCAGCGGCAACCTGAACCCTGGTGGATCAGGTTGCCGCTGGCTGTCGCCCGAGTTGGGGTGAGGTGGCTGTGTGCCCGTGCCAGGCGCGGTGGGCTTACCGCACGGTGGCGCGAACTGACGCAAGCTCGGTCCGGCCCGCATTCCTGGCCATCTCCCGCTCGGTCTTGGACTTGGGCAGCCGGTATCCGCGCTGGTTTTCCGCGTTCCAGACCTGCGACAGAAAGTAGGCGTTGCCGTAGCGGTTGAACACCAGCTTGCTGCCCGGCACCGTGCCGCTGTTCGTGGTCGACGGGATCGTCACCGTGAAGGCGCTCGCGTCCCGGCCGCCGATGACCAGCACGCCGGGAGCTGCGCTCGCATTCACCGTGTACTCCCCGGCAGGGAGAACCTTCTGCCCGACGGTGAACTCGAACGGGATGTCAGCAATGAGCTGCGCCCTGGATTGCGCGTAGCCTGCCGTCACCGCCAGCAAGGCCGCCGCGATTGCGATTGTCAAAGTTCTGCTCTTCATTTCGAATCTCCTCTCGTTTGCGTTTTTCGCCGACCGGGTGGGGCGGATCGGCCGCCTTTTTCCGTGTGGTGGAATCGGTTTCTCAACCGATTGCCTCGCCACCCTTTGTTCCGGTTCGGCGCTTGAAAGAAGGGCAATCGCCGTGCCAAAGGCAACCGCGCGACGCCGGCGGGGCTGGGGTCGGACGTATCCCCTTGAATCTGCGCGGGTTGTGCTTCTACGGCGACTTGGGCTGCGGAACCGGAGATGGCTGGCTGGACACGGAAAGTCTAACCATCCGGCTAGAGAGCCTATCCGCTCGGTTAAGATATGTGCTAGGAGGTTGCTGAGAAAGCCCTGCCGGTGCTCGAAGGCGACAAGCTAAAGCATGTCCCACAACGTCAGATCAGGCCCTTGCGGCCTAGGTGGGGCATGCTTCAGCTTGCCTGTAGGCTTTTTCAGCAACCTGCTAGAGAACCAAGAAAGGCGCTGAGCGGATGACGAATCCCAGGCTGGTGGCGGTTGGAGGCCCGGCGAAGGGGCAGGTGTTCCTCCTCGCCGCAGACCGGGTGTTCGTCGGCCGGGCGCCGGGCAACCAAGTCTCGATCCCGGATCCCTCGGTTTCCCGGCGGCACTGCGCCATCGAGCGGGAACCGCCCGGGCGCTTCCGGATCCGCGATCTGAACAGCCGCAACGGGACCTTTGTCAAAGACCTGCCGGTGAAAGAGCGCTGGCTGGAGCACGGCGACGAGATCCGGCTGGGGGACTGCATGCTGGTGTTCCTGCTGGGGGAGGCAGAGGAGGAGGCCGGCCCCAGTGCGGTTCGGTGGCGGGACGCGAGATGCGATGAGCGAACTCTGATCCGGCTGCGCCGCGAGGACTCCGTGTACTTGAAGCCGGAGGAGTTGCTGGGTTCTCCTGCCCCGGCCGTCCGGCCGGCGCGCGCCTTGGCGGTGCTGCTCAAGATCAGCGCGGCGCTGAGTTCAGGCGGCGGTCTGGAGGCTCTGTCGCAGCGGCTGCTGGAGCTGACTGCGGAGGTGGTCCCCGCGGGGCGCGGCGCCGTCCTGCTGATGCAACCCGGCGTACGGGAGCCCGCCGCGGCCTTCTGCTGGAGCAGGGGCGCGCCTCCGGCGGAGCCGGCGTGGATATCGAGCGCCTTCGTCGAGCGCGCCTTCCAAGAGGGCGTGGCGGTGCTGAGCAACAACGTGGCGGTCGAGCCCGTTGCGGGCGCACCCGAGGAGCCCCCCGGCGCCAGGGTCTGCTCGGTGCTGGCGGCGCCGCTGTTCAGCGGGGACCAGACGCTGGGCGTCATCTACCTGGATTCCACGGACCCCAGAGTGTGTTTCGACCAGGAGCACTTGCAGTTGCTCAGCGCGGTGGGCGCCCTGTCGGGTCCGGCCCTGGAGAATGCCCGCCGCCTGGAGTGGCTGGAAGCCGAAAACCGGCGCTTGCACGCCGAGACCACCCTCGAGCACGACATGGTCGGCGAGAGCCCGCGCCTGGCCGAGGTGTACACATTCATCGCCAAGGCGGCGCCTACCGATTCGACGGTGCTCCTCAGCGGAGAAAGCGGGACCGGCAAGGAACTGGTGGCGCGGGCTATCCACCGCAACAGCCCGCGCGCCGGCCGGCCCTTCGTGGCCATCAACTGCGCCGCCCTCACCGAGACCCTGCTCGAAAGCGAGCTTTTCGGGCACGAAAAGGGCGCCTTCACCGGCGCCATCGTGCAGAAGAAAGGCAAGCTGGAGGTGGCCGACGGCGGCAGCGTGTTCCTGGACGAGGTGGGCGAGATCCCGCTGGCCTTCCAGAGCAAGCTGTTGCGCGTGCTCCAGGAGCGGGAGTTCGAGCGCGTGGGAGGCACGCGTCCCATCAAGGTGGACATCCGCTTGATCGCCGCCACCAATCGCGACCTGCGCCAGGCGGCCATGCAGGGGGCCTTCCGGCAGGATCTTTACTACCGGCTCAACGTGGTTGCGCTCACCCTGCCGCCGCTGCGCGAGCGCCGCGAGGACATTTCCCTGCTGGCCAGCTACTTCGCCGTCAAGTACAGCAAGCGCGCCAAGCGGCGCCTCGCGGGAATCTCACCCGCCGCGCGCGCCTGCCTGACCGAGTACGACTGGCCGGGCAACGTGCGCGAACTGGAGAATGCCATCGAGCGCGCCGTGGTGCTGGGTTCTGCGGACCTCATCCTGCCGGAAGATTTGCCGGAAGCCTTGCTGGAGGCCGCCCCGGCCGCCTCCGTGCCCGCGGGTAATTATCACGAGGCCCTCCGGCGCCAGAAGAAGGAGTTGGTGCTGAAGGCCCTCGAACAGGCGCGCGGCAATTTCACGGAGGCCGCCCAGGCGCTGGGCGTGCATCCGAACTACCTTCACCGGCTGGTCAGCAACCTGGACCTGCGCGCCGCGCTCAAGAAACTTGCCGGATGACGCCGCTATGAGTCGCCAGGACAACCGTTGGACCGCGCTCGGGCGGTACACCACGCTGGCCGTCACGCTGCCCGCGGCGACCTTCGCCGGCTACCTGTTAGGACATCTATTGGACCGGCTGTTTCATACCGATTTCCTCTACGTGGTGTTTCTCCTGCTGGGAATCGCCGCCGGATTCCTCGAACTGATCCGGGAGGTGCAGAAAGACGCGGGCAATGGCGGAAGCTGAGGAGGTATTCCTCGAGCGCGCCCTCCGGCGTATCTTCCGCGGCGCGCTGATTCTGGGCATCGCCGGAACGGTGGTCGCGCTATGGCTCAGTGGATGGCGCAACGGTTTGGGTTTCCTGCTGGGGGCCGCCGGCTCGTATCTGAACTTCTACTGGCTGCATCGGCTGGTGGAAGCGCTGGTGCCCGGCGGGCGCCGGCCCCGCAAGGCCCTGCTGGTACTGTTGGCGACGCGGTACCTGGTGCTGGGTTTGGGCGGGTATGTTACAGTGAAGTTGCTCGGCTTGAGCCTCGCAGCCATACTGCTGGGTTTGTTCGTTCCCGTGGCCGCGATCATCGTGGAGATCATCTGCGAGCTGATCTATGCAGGAACATGAACTCTGGTTTACGGCCCTCCTGAACGACCACCTCGCCGGAGCGGGCAACGCGGTTCTCGCCTGGGTCGGAACCCGCGCCGAGAACCCCGCGCGACCGTGGGCCAACTTCATCGCCATGGAGATCCTGGCGGCGCTGGCGGTGATCGTGGTGTTTGCGATCTTGCGTCCCCGGCTCTCGGTGGACCGGCCCGGCAAGCTCCAGCACTGCTTCGAGCTGATCTACCTGTTCCTGCGCAACACCGCCGAAGAAATCATGGGGCCTCACGCCCGCCTGTACCTGGCATTTTTCGGAACGATTTTCATATTCGTCCTGTTTTCCAACCTGTTGGGGATCATCCCCACGTTCGAATCGCCCACGATGTTCCCGGCGGTCCCCCTGGGCTGCGCCCTGGCCACCTTCGCCTACTACAACCTGATGGGTTTCCGGGCCCAGGGCATCGGCGGCTACCTGAAGCATTTCGCCGGGCCGATGCCGCTGCTGGCGCCCCTGATGGTGCCCATCGAGGTGATCAGCCACATGTCGCGGCCGCTGTCGCTGACCATCCGACTCTACGCCAACATGTACGCGGGCGAGCAGGTAACGCTGGCTTTCTTGGGAATCGCGCCGCTGGTGATTCCAGTGGCGTTCATGGGCCTGCACGTCTTCGTGGCTTTCTTGCAGGCCTTTGTCTTTGCGCTGCTGACCATGGTGTACGTGTCGGGCGCGGTGGAACACGAGCACTGATACTGGCCTTATCCGCATCCAGTGTGAGCCCGGCTGCAAGAGGATGACGGGAACCACCGCCTGGATGCGACTTCATCGGACAAGGAGAAACGAACCATGAACCACTGGATCTGGATCACTTCGGGATTCGCCATGGCCATCGCCTCGGCGGCCTGCGGCCTCGCGCAGGCCAAGGCTGTGGCCGCCGCCTGCGAGGGCATGGCGCGCAACCCGAGCGCGGCGGCGTCGATCCGCTTCGCCCTGATTCTGGGCTTGGCGCTGATCGAATCGCTGGCGCTCTACACGCTGGTAATTATTCTGCTGCAAGTCCGGGCGTAGGGGCGAGGCATGCCTCGCCCCTACGAAGGCATCTACCCTCCGATTGCCACGCCTTTCGACGCGAACGGCGAACTGTACAAAGCCAAGCTCCGGCACAACGTCGGGAAGTGGAACCTGACCGCCTTGGCCGGCTACGTGGTCTGCGGCTCGACCGGCGAGAGCGTCATGCTCACCGCCGAAGAGAAGGTCCAGCTCTGGAGCTGGGTGGCCGAATGCGCCGCGCCGGAGAAGCTGCTCATCGCCGGCACGGGCATGGAGAGCGTGCGCGAGACGGTGGCCCTGACCAACCGCGCCGCCGAACTGGGCTACCAGGCGGCCATGGTGCGCACGCCGCACTATTACAAGAACCTGCTGGCCAGCGCAGCCGCGCAGATGCTGTATTTCCGCGCGGTGGCCGACCAGTCGCGGGTCCCCATCATCATCTACAACTGGCCGCAGGCCACCGGCGTGGACATTCCCGCCGAGGCGGTGGCCGAACTCTCCGAACATCCCAACATCGTCGCGGTGAAGGAGAGCTCCGGGAACCTGGAGAAGGTGATGCAGATGATCCGCACGGTGAGGCCGGGCTTCCAGGTGCTGGTCGGCTCGGCGCCGACGCTGGCGCCCGCGCTGATGATGGGAGCCGCGGGCGCGATCCTGGCCTACGCCAACGCCGCCCCTTTTTCGACCCTCGCCATCTGGGAAGCCTGCCGGGCGCGCGAGTATGATGCCGCGCGCGACTGGCAGAGCCGCATCGCGCAAGCGGCGGTGCTGGTCACCACGAGCTACGGCATCCCCGGCCTCAAGTACGCCATGGACCTGAACGGCTACTACGGCGGCCCGCCCCGCCTGCCGCTCATCCCGGCAGGCCCCGAAGCCCGGCGGGAAATTGAGGAGGCGTTCCGGGAGTTGAGGGAGTAGCGGCACTTCTATAATAGGGATTGGCAGCAAGGGGGCCGCGTGGCTGTACAATCGAGGTTCACCACCGCCAGCGAGACCATCGACGAGATGGTGCGGCGGATCGTGGAACGCTTCGAGCCGGAGCGGGTGATCTTGTTCGGCTCCCGCGCCACCGGGCAAGCCGGACTGGATAGCGACGCGGACTTCCTGGTGGTCATGCGGTGTGCTGTGTCACCTTCCCAGCAAGCCGTCGAGATCCGCCGGACGCTCGCAGACCTCCCCCTGGGCAAGGACATCGTGGTGGTTACACCCGAGTACTTCGAGCGCTACCGAGACGTCGTCGGCACCATTGTCTGGCCGGCGGTGCGGGAAGGGAAGCTGCTGTATGAGCGAGCGGACTGAGGTGGCCGAACTGGTCCGCCAGTGGCTCGAGAAGGCGGCCAACGACCTGATCACGGCGGAGCACACCCTGGAGCTGGCGGAGGGTTGCCCTTACGACAGCGTCTGTTTCCACGCGCAGCAGTGCGTGGAGAAGTGCCTGAAGGCCGCGCTCACCTGCGAACAGGCCCCGTTTGGGAAGACGCACGACCTGGAAGAGCTGCGGCTGTTGTTGCCCGTGTCCCTGACTCTGCCGGCCTCCGTGGACGACTTGGCCCGACTGACGCCTTACGCCACGAACGTCAGGTACCCGGGGCCCTGGAGCTATCCGGCCCGAGAGGAGGCCGAGTGGGCGGTTGCTGTGGCGCGCCGCATCTCCCAGGCGGTTCGCGTCTGGCTGGCGGAGTGTTCCTAGGGGGAGATCTCCGGAGAGTCGGCGCCGCAGGCCACACGGACAGGACCGGGAGGGGCCGTCAACAACGCCTTGGCCAACCGCGGCGGTGCTGGTCACCACGAGCTACGGCATCCCCGGCCTCAAGTACGCCATGGACCTGAACGGCTACTACGGCGGCCCGCCCCGCCTGCCGCTCATCCCGCCCTCCCCCGACGCCAAGCGCGAAATCGAAGAAGCCTTCCGGGATTTGAAGGGGTAGAGCTTCAGGCCTTCTTCTGTTTCGGCAACGGGGGCCCGGGGCCGTCGTGTTCTATCGCCATCAGCAGAAGCGGAAGGTTCTCGGCCCTGGCCTCCCTGACGGTCCGGACCGCATCTCTCATTCGAGGCGTGCGATCGGTGAGGTACGGGCCGAGCCTGTCGCTGGGAACAACAATAAGGCCCACGTCGATGCGCCCTTCTTCCAGCGAATCGCGCAGATGAATGACGTCACGAATAAGCAGGTCGCTTCGCGCGGAAACCTGGACCTCAACCTCAACACGGAGCGTCGCCCCGTTCACCACCTTGGTTTTCGTCCAGTCAGCCGAGCCCGAAACCCTCTGTCGCCAGCCACCCGCTTCTCTGAAACGGGCGTCAATCAGCTTGCGCAGGGTGGCTGCTCCGTTCGCATCTTTCTCTTCTTTGACCAAGAGTGCGAAACCCTCTATGATCGAGCGCACTTCAGCCACCAGGGGGTCGAGTGCCAGTCGTGAGATTTTCTCTCGAACACCGCCGTAAGGTCGTTCGTCCACAATTCGGGGCATTCGGGTTCCGCGCCTCCAAGTTTATCCATACTGGGCCGAGCGCTTCAAGCTGCTCTAAAGAAGGGGGGTAAAGAGGCCGATAGCCCTACGTGGACCAGGCGGGACTGTTCGTTGAGTCAGGAGCCGATTGCATTTCACTTCGTTCTCCCGTAACCTGTTTGACAGGTCCCCTGAGAATGAGGCGAGTGTACGCGACCGAGCTC
>CAYGVJ010000190.1:0-8419 GCA_964353255.1 uncultured Solibacteraceae bacterium
CGAGGACTACAAGAAGAAGCAAGGCGGGAATCACTAACATGATCCAAGTCACACCCAAAGCAGTCCAGAAAATCAAACAGGCTTTCGCCGAGCACAGCGTGAGCGGCGGCCTGCGGCTGGGCGTGCAAGGCGGGGGCTGTTCCGGCCTGAGCTACCTGTTCCGGCTGGAGACCCAGGCCCGGCCCAACGACAACGTGTACGAATTCGACGGCGTGAAGATCTTCATCGACCCGAAGAGCCTTCTGTACCTGGATGGCATGACGCTCGACTACAAGGAGTCGCTGCTGCATTCGGGCTTCGCCGTCGAGAACCCCAACGCCCAGAAGAGCTGCGGCTGCGGCACGTCTTTTTCCGCCTGATGGAACCGAATCCCTGCTGGCACTGCGGCTCGCCGGCCGCGGAGTCGCTGTTCTGCCGCTTCTGCAACAGCCTCCAGCGGCCCACTCCGGACTACTACGAGTTCTTCGGCTTCGAGCACCAGCTCAGCCTGGATGTTGAAGAGCTGGACCGCCGCTTCTACAGCCTGAGCCGCCGGCTCCATCCTGACCTGTTCTTCCGGGCCATGCCGCGGGAGCAGCAATTCTCGCTGGAAGCCACGGCCATCCTCAACGACGCTTACCGCACCCTGCGCGATCCGGTCGCGCGCGCCGAGTATCTTCTCAAAGAACTGGGCGAGGACCCCGCCCAACCGCGCCGCCAGGACGCTCCGCCGGAGCTGCTCGAAGAGGTGTTCGAGCTGAACGAGCTGCTGGAGGAATCTCGTGGGACAGGCCATCGGCCTGTCTTGCAGGAGGCGCACAAGAAGTTTCTGGGCCTGCGCGCGGAGGCGGATCGCGAGCTCGAGGGCCTCTTCGGGCAATACGACCGCACTGCCGACCGCGCCCTGCTGCCGGGTATACGATCTCTGCTCAGCCGCCGGCGCTACATTCACAACCTGATCGAGCAGCTCGAGAAGGAGTTGGCTCCTTAGCATGGCCTCCCTCATCCAGATCGACTTCGGCCCTGCCGAGAAATCCCCGGTGGTGGGCATAGACCTGGGCACCACCAACAGCCTGGTGGCTTTCATGGACCTCACCGGCCCGGTGGTCATCCCCGGCGAGGACGGCCGCCCCCTGGTTCCCAGCGTGGTCTGGGTAGGGCAGGCCCATGGCCTGCCAGAAGTGGTTGTCGGCAACCCGGCCCGCGCCAAGCTGATCGACGATCCCGAGCGCGCGGTCTACTCCGTCAAGCGCCTGATGGGCCGCGGCGTCGCCGACGTCGCCGAGGAGCTGGAGTTGTTCCCCTTCCGCGTCGCCGAAGGCAGCGAATCGGTCATCCGGCTACGGCTGGGCGAAAGAACATACACGCCGCCCGAAATCTCGGCCCTGATCCTGCGGCAGCTCAAGAAGAACGCCGCAGCCTGGCTGGGCAAGCCGGTTACCCAGGCCGTAATCACCGTGCCAGCCTACTTCAACGACGCCCAGCGCCAGGCCACCAAGGACGCCGGCCGCATCGCCGGCTTCGAGGTGCTGCGGCTGGTCAACGAGCCTACGGCGGCTGCTCTGGCCTACGGCCTGGACAAGCGCCAGGACGGCATCGTGGCGGTCTACGACCTGGGCGGCGGCACCTTCGACATCTCGATCCTGAAGCTCCACGAAGGCATCTTCGAGGTGCTGGCCACCAACGGCGACACGCACCTGGGCGGGGATGACATCGACAACCGGCTGATCAGGATCGCGCTCGAGGACATCGCCTCGGAGTGGGGGGAAGACATCTCGCGCAACGGCGCGGCGGTGCAGACCCTGCGCCGGGTCATCATCGCGGCCAAGGAGCGATTATCCTTCGTCCCGGCAACCACCATCGAGTTCGAATACCGCGGCCGGCGCTACCAGCGCGAGCTCGCGCGCGAGCAGTTCGAGCGGCTCATCACCGACATCGTGGAGCGCACGCTCGGGCCGTGCCGCGCCTGCATCCGGGACGCGCAGGTGGAGGTCGAGCAGATCAACGAGGTGGTCCTGGTGGGAGGCTCGACGCGCATTCCCCTGGTCCGTCAGGCCGTCGAGAAGCTGTTCCGCGCGCGTCCGCACACGGAGCTGAATCCCGAAGAAGTAGTGGCGCTCGGGGCCGCCGTGCAGGCGGGGATCCTCAGCGGGGATGTCTCGGGCAAGCTGCTGCTCGACGTGACCCCGCTCTCGCTGGGCATCGAGACCATGGGCGGCATTGTCTCCAAGATCATCCACCGCAACTCGACCATTCCGGCCAGCGCCACCGAGGTGTTCACCACCGCCGTGGACGGCCAGCGCAACGTGCTGATCCACGTGGTGCAGGGCGAGCGCGAGCTGGTGAAGGACTGCCGCAGCCTGGCGCGTTTCGACCTGAAGGACCTCGAGCCGCTGCCGGCAGGCATGCCGCGCATCGAGGTGCGCTTCCTGATCGACGCCAACGGGATTCTCAACGTCACCGCGCGCGACCTGCGCGCCGGCAAGGAGCAGTCCGTCGAGGTGAAGCCTTCCTACGGCCTGACCGACGAGCAGGTCGAAGCCATGATCCGCGACTCCATCGAGCGGGCCGCGGAGGATATCCAAGAGCGCCAGGTCCGCGAGGCGCGCCTGGAGGCCGACCGGCTACAGGCCGCGGTCGAAAAAGCGCGCGACAATCCCGCTTGGCAGGAGCTGAGCGCCGAGGAGAAGGCCGCTATCGACGCCGCGCTCAACGAGCTGCTCATGGCTTACCACTCCGCCGATCACCTGCTGATCCGCGCTCACATCGACAAGCTGAACCAGCTCACCATGCGCCTGGCCGAGATGATGATGAACACCGCGGTCGCCACGGCGCTCAAGGGAACGTCAATCACATGACCTGGGAAGACCCCGAACCGATCGCCCTCGCCTTGCGCGAGAAGTTCCCCGAGCAGGACCCGCTGCGCGTGCGCTTCACCGATCTCCACCGCTGGGTCACCGAGCTCGAAGGCTTCGCCGACGACCCGGCCGCCTCGACGGAAGGCAAGCTCGAAGCCATACAGATGGCCTGGTACGACGAGTGGCTGGCAAACCAGTAGGGTAAGACTCCCGTCTTGCCGGCGCCGACAAGACCGGAGTCTTATCCCACGTGCTATACTGGGGAAGTCCATGCCGAAGCTGAAGACCCATAAAGGCGCGGCCAAGCGCTTCAAGAAGACCGGCACGGGCAAGATCATGCGCCGCCACGCCTTTGCCCGGCACATCCTGACGAAGAAGACGCGGGCGCGCAAGCGCAAGCTTGGCGAGAGCGTCGTCGTCGCGGGCGCGAACCGGGCCGCATTGAAGGAGATGCTCCCGCGCTGAAATCGCCCCGTGCGGACGGAGTGCTCGGCACGTACCCGATCCGCCGGGCGGGGGCTCGCCAGCCACAAGGAGGTAAAACGTGCCTCGAGTCAAACGCGGAACCAAGCGGCGGGCCTCCCGCCGCAAGGTGCTGAAGGCCGCATCCGGCTATTTCCTCACCAAGAGCAAGCTGCACCGCGCGGCCCAGGAGGCCGTCGAGAAGGCCCTGCGTTACGCCTACGTGGGGCGCCGCCAGAAGAAGCGGGACTTTCGCTCCCTCTGGATCATCCGCATCGGCGCGGCCTGCCGGGCGGCGGGTCTCTCCTACAGCAAATTCATGTCCGGGCTGAAGAAGGCCGGAGTTACACTGAATCGTAAGGTGCTGGCCCACATGGCGGCCGGCGACCCGGTGGCTTTTGCCGCTCTGGTCCAGAAGGCCAAGGCCGGCCTGGCGCAGGTGAAGTGATGGAACCCACACCCGTACAGGAAGCCGACTCGCTGGCGGCGCTCGAGGAGCGCATCCAGCAAACTGCCGAACTGGTGGCCCGCCTGCGCCGGGAGCGGGACGCAGCGCTGGCCGAGACGGCCAGGCTGGCCCAGGAACTCGCTGACCTACAGGCCGAACGCGCGCAGGTCCGGGCCCGCGTCGAGAAGCTGCTCGGACAGATCGATGCGCTGACCGCGGGTTAGATGGAACCCCCACCGCCCGAGAAGAAGCCCGTCCGGGTCACCATCCTCCACCAGCCCTACACGCTGCTGGCCTCCGACCCTCAGGCGCTCCAGGAACTGGCCGACAGCGTCGATCAACTGATGTCGGCCATCGCCGCCAAGTCCCCCAGCGCTGACGCTCAGCGAGTAGCCGTGCTGGCCTGCCTGAATCTGGCCGACCGGCTACGCACGCTCGAAGGCGAACTGGACGAGTTGCGCCGCCGCGTCGAGGAAAAGAGCCAGCGCTTCCGCCTGCTACTGGATCAAGCCATCGAGGACGCCGAGCCGCCGCCGTGACGTAACGCCGCTTCCAATTCCTTCCACACATCCGGACCCGGCGTCCGCTGCGACCAGTCGCCTTCGAGCGACCGGCCCCGCCGCGCCAGCTCCACGATCTCGCCAACCAGCGGATGCACGCCCCTGGCGGCCTCGAGGAACGCCATCAGCCGGGCCACGTGAGAACGGAAAGCGCCAGAGCGCTCCGTATGCCCCTCGGCCAGGAAGCAGAGCAACGCCAGGATGGTCGCCTGCACGCGCTCTTCATCGTCTCGGCCGGGCATTCCACCATCAGGCTCGATTCTGGCGGCCAGCTCGAGCAGCGTGTCCTCCACGCTGGGGCCGGTCTCCGGTTCGAGCATCTCCGGAAGCTCGGCAGCCGGCCCAGCCATCAACGAGATACGCGGCATCATCTCAGCTCTCGGGCGGGCGAGCGGAAGCAGCAGCGAGAACAGCCCTCCTGCGGCGGCAGTGGGCATAGCGGCGGGGGGCCGGAAGTAGCTGCCAAATTCGGTGTCCTGAGGCATGCCCACCGGGACTACCTTGGTTTCCGGGATCTCGCCGGGCCGGTCGCCGGCGCGCTCGACCACCGCGACCAGCGCCATGCGCCGGCTGGCCAGGCCGAAGGACTGGCTCAGCGCTTCGAGCCTCTGGTTCAGGCGGCCTTCCTGGCGCCGGCCCGCCGCGCCGTCTTCCCCGGCTTCCGCGTACCGGCTCTCCAGGTCGGTGATGAGGCGCGCCCCGGTGAGCAGGCGCAGAGTCTCCCCGAGCTCGCTCTGCCCAACCTGGAGCGGCAGGGCCTTTCTGCCGCTGTCCCACTGGAGCACCAGCTCGCCTTGGGCCGCGCCTTCGGCCTCGCCGAAGACCACCAGGGGGCTGCCGGCGAAGACCGCGCGCGGCGGCTCAGGCGCGATCTGTCCTCCGGGAATCCCCTCCAACTTCACCTCCAGGTCACGGGCCACCGGCCGGCCGATCGAGGCGAACAGATCGACCGCCGGCAGGTCCACCCGTTCACGGGGCGTCAGGAAGCGGCTTACACCCCCGGTCTCGCGGGCCAGCAGCGCCAGGAAGCGATCCTGGCTGGCGCTGCCAATCCCCAGGCAGTGGATGCGAGCGCCGGTCTCGCGCGCCTGCGCCAGAATGGCCTCGGTTCCGAAGACCTGGCCGTCGGTCAGGACCAGGATGTCGCCGCCCGCTTTACCCAGCAGCCTGGCGGCCTCGACCACGCCCGCCGCCAGCTCGGTTCCGCCGCGTGCGTCTACGCCCTTCAGGAACTGCCGGGCCTCCTCCCGGCTCTCACCGGTCCCTTCCGCCAGGGACGGTTTGAACACTTCGACCCGGTCGTCGAAAGCCACCAGGCCGAAGCGGTCCTGAGCAGCAAGCGCCCCGAGGCACGCCTCCAGGGCCTTGCGCGCCTGCGCGATGGGCTGGCCGCTCATCGAGCCGGAGCGGTCCAGCACAAAAACGACCTGCCGGGGACCACCTGCGCGCTCGCCGAAGCTGGTCGAGGGCACAATGGCGGCGAAGCGCCCGCGACCCTCTTTGTCCACACCGGCCAGCACGCCCGCCAGGCTGTCTTTCGCGCGCACGTCCAGCACGAGGTCGCGGTCCGGTACGTCCCGCTCGGTCGCCAGCGACGCCCGGCTGCATTCGGGTCCTTCCTTCACCACGCGCAGGGCGTGGGAGGGCGAGGCCACTTCCTCGATCTGCTGGGGAACCCAGACCTGCAAGTCGAATCCCACCTCGTGCAAGTCGGAGGCGTCCGCCGCAAACCGCGGCAGAATCAGGTCCCCGAACTCACTCTCAGGCAACTCGAGTTCGCCCATCCCTGGGGCCACCTCCGCGGCGCGGGCCTGGCGGTGGTAGCCCGGCGCCAGGGTGAAGGGGAATCGGAAGCGCATGCCATCGTCGTGAGCCTCCACGCCGGCCAGTACCTCCAGGACCACCGTGACCGTCTCACCGGGGCGGATGTTACCCAGGGTGAGATTGATCAGCCCGTCGCCGTACTGGCGCGCCAGGCTCGCCAGGTGGCCGGCCTGGATGCCCTGTTCATACGCTCTGACCGCCTCCTCGACCACCTTCAGTTCCGAGCGCACCGAGAAGCCTTCGCCGCTCACGCGGAACCGGCGCAGCGCCGCATCGCGCGGCAGCCCGAAGGCGTAGATCACCTCGATGGGCTTGCTCTCGCTGGACCGGAAAGTGTGGTGCACCTGAAGCCGGGCGCCGGCGGGCAGCACCCGGCCCGTCAGCCACAGTCTCTGCATCGCCAGACGGATTTCCTGGCCGGTTTCCGCCGCAACCGGCATGAACCGGGTTGCGACGCTAGCGGTCGCCATCCTCTTTGTCCTCCTCTCGGGAAATCGCATTCAGCCGCGCCGCCGCCGCTTCCAGTGCCGCCCGCACCTGCCGGGTGCGCCACGGGCTGAGGCCGGCGCGCACCCACACCGCCACCTCGTCGGCCAGGCGGTAGCTCCACCAGGCCGAGGGCGGCGGCAGGCCGGCTTCCGGCTTTTCTCCTCCCAACACGCGGGAAATCTCGGCCAGCATCAACCCCTTGCCCTGGAGCCGCTTGACGGCGCGCAGCCGGGCCACATGCTCGCGGCCGTAGGCCGCACCGCGCCCGGCGCCGGCGGGCCGCGGAAGCAGCCCCCGCGCGATGTAGAAGCGAATGGTCCGCGCCGGAACGCCGGCCTCGGCCGCCAGCTCCTCCAGGCTCAGAAGCTTCTCGCGGCGGTTCTTCACAATTCCAGCATACGCCGGAAAGATGACACTGTCAAGTAGTGTTGAGAATGTTTCCGCTTCCTGTGCACTTCCCAGATGTCTCCGGGGGAGGCTATACCAGTACCACCAGCGCCACAAGTACCTTGACACCGCCCGCCAGCCAGACTAAACTCAATCCTGCTCCACAATCTTGGCCGGAGGGCACCGATGGATCGCAGAGCTTGGCTTTTGGCACTTGCGTTGGGGGCTGTCTTGAGCGGGCCGCTCGTGGCGGGTCCGATTGCGGCGTACGCGGCTTGTTCGACCGCAACCCTGGACTCGTATCTGAGCCAAACTTGCGCCATCGGCAACCTGACCGTGAAGGGCTTCTCGTATTCGTTCACCTCCGCCGGGGACGTCCCGGTCGACATACCCGTTTCGGCCATATTGGTCGAGCCATACTCCAGCCCTCAGGGCCCGCGTCTGCATTTCTCCTCGAGCCTCTTCTCTGTCGGCGCGGGCCAGAAGGCGATTCTCGAATTGGGCTACAACATCGACCCGCCGCCCGTCATCATCCGGGGCTTCGACGAGGAGATGTCTGCGGAGACGCCCTTGCCTCCGGGCTTCGTAACGATCGAGACCTGGCTGTGCGTGGGCGGCACCTTCCCCGGCTGTGCTACCGGGGTCTTGCAGCTCCTCCAGCTCGCCCATTACGGTGAGGGCGACCAGGACAACCGGTTGACGGCTTCCATCATGTTTGGGCTCTCGCCCCCGGCTTACGTCCTCGGGGTTTGGCACACCATCACCCTGGACGGCGGTCCGGTCGGTGGTGGGGGTTCGGCAAGTTTCGACTTCCTCGAGAACCACGCCTACGCGATCCCCGAGCCGGGAACCTGGCTGCTGCTGGGCTGCGGGCTGCTCAGCCTGGCGTTAGTGCGCCGCCAGCGCGTGGCCTAGTGTCCTGTTTGCCGACAGGCTGAAGGCCTGTCCGCACCTCCTGCGCCCCACTGCCGCGATGCTGTATACTCCATCCTGCCGGATCACCGGCCTCCGACCGACCTATGAGCCTGTACCGAACCGTCTTCCGCCAACGGCACGCGCTGCTGCCGGTGATCCATGTCGCCTCCCTGGAGCAGGCCCTCCGCAACGCCGCGGTGGCGCGGAGCGCGGCCTGCGACGGGATATTCCTGATCAACCACGGCATTCCCTTTCAGAGCCTTTTGAAGATCCATCAGGCCGTCGTCGGGGAGTTCCCGGATTGGTGGGTCGGCGTGAACTGTCTGGATCTCCCTCCCAGTGAGGTCTTTCAGCACCTCACGGCGGAAGTAGCGGGCGTATGGGTGGACAATGCGGAGATCGACGAGCAGGGCGCGCAGCAGGGGCGGGCTGAGGCCATCCTGGCGGCGCGTTCCGAGAGCGGCTGGCAGGGACTGTACTTCGGCGGCGTGGCCTTC
>CAYGVJ010000191.1:0-8010 GCA_964353255.1 uncultured Solibacteraceae bacterium
GTGGAGCCGGTACGCACGAACACGTAGGCCGAGCCCTGGTCGAAGTTGGCGCCAACGTCGTCCAAATGCGCCCCCACCAGCGCCGTGTCCCCGCTCAAGGCCACCGAGCAGCCGAAGCAGTCCACCGCCGCGCCGTCGGAGGCCGTCAGCTTCGCCTGCTGGCTCCAGGTGGCGCCGCTGCGCACGAACACGTAGGCCGAGCCCTGGTCGAAGGTGGCGCCAACGTCGTCCCAAATCGCCCCCGCCAGCGCCGTGTCCCCACTCAAGGCCACCGAATGGCCGAAGTAGTCATTGATCGCGCCGTCGGAGGCCGTCAGCTTTTGCTGCTGACTCCAGGTGGCCCCGCTGCGCACGAACACGTAGGCTGAGCCCTGCTCGGTGTTGGCGCCAACGTCGTCCTCAGGCGCCCCGACCAGCGCCGTGTCCCCGCTCAAGGCCACCCTGGTGCCGAAGTAGTCGTACGCCGCGCCGTCGGAGGCCGTCAGCTTGGCCTGCTGGCTCCAGGTGGCGCCGCTGCGCACGAACACATAGGCCGAGCCCTGGTCGAAGGTGGCGCCAACGTCGTCCCACATCGCCCCCACCAGCGCCGTGTCCCCGCTCAAGGCCACCGAATTGCCGAAGAAGTCATAGGCCGCGCCGTCGGAGGAGGTCAGCTTGGCCTGCTCGCTCCAGGTAGTTCCGCTGCGCACGAACACGTAGGCCGAGCCCTGGCCGGCGTTGGCGCCAACGTTGGCCCCAAACGCTCCGACCAGCGCCGTGTCCTCGCTCAAGGCCACCGAATGGCCGAACGAGCCACCCGGCGCGCCGTCGGAGGGCGTCAGCTTGGCCTGCTGGCTCCACGTGGCGCCGCTGCGCGCGAACACGTAGGCCGCATCCGCGCCGCCATAAGGCGCCCCCACCAGCGCCGTGTCCCCGCTCAAGGCCACGGAAAAGCCGAACATGCCACCCGCCGTGCCGTCGGAGGCCGTCAGCTTGGCCTGCTGGGTGAATACCGGGTCCACCGTCAGCGGATACTCGGCGGCCGCATCTTCCACCACAATACGCACTCGCCGCCCCACTACTTCCAACCGAGACGGCACCAGCCACCCCTGCGCGTCCCAGGTCTTCAGCCCGCCGTAGCGCAGCAGCGTCTGCTGGCCCGCCCGGAACACCACCCCATCGGCTCCCCCCTCCGCGGCCGGCCGCAGGTCCCCGCCGGTTTCCAGCACCAGCACCAGCGCTTCTCCCGCCCGCGGCCGCCCCGGACGTTGCTCGAAGGTGAAGCCCTGCTCCAGTCCCTGCGCCTCGTTGACGTACCACTCCCTCAGCCCGCCCCGGCGATACTCTACCCGGTTACCTTCGACCAGCGCGGGCGCCGCCACCGCCTTCTTCCACCGCTTGCCATAGCCGTAGCCGGCCAGCCGCATCCGAAGCTCCCCGGCCCGGTGTTTCAGCCGAACCCCGCCGGGCGCGAACTCGACCTCCAGCCCCTGCGCCCGGTTCCGCACCCGGTACCAGCCCACTTGCCCGGCGCTCTCCACTTGGTAGCGCGCCGCGTCGTAGGCTCTTCGGAGACTGTCGTAAGCGCCTTGTTGCTTGAGCGCCTCCACCGCCTCCCGATCTCGCAGGGGCCGTTCGGCTTCCGCCGCCGCCACGCCGTCGGTGCCGAAATGGACCGCCGTGTCGCGCCCCTGCACGTAGTACTGAACGCGGGCGTCCGCCTGCCCTTGGTTCTCGATGAAGTATAGGGGCAACCCCGCCAGAAGTCGCCGCACCGGTTGGCGCCCGGCTTTCTCTGTGGCCGCGCCAGTTGGCGCAGGCCGAGTCACTAACCATCCCGCTGCCCCGATCAGCACCAGGGGCAGCAGCAAAACGTGCCACCCTAAGCGGCTTCGATAGGACGACATCGCTTTACCCTCCTTCCCGAGGCCCGCTGCGGAGCCAATTATGGTGCAAGCTTTGCACGGCAACAAGGGAATTGAGCGGCGATTTCCGTTTTGGCCCCGGTTCGCTCCAAATTATACACCTTACGTCCGCGGCCCGGTTCCCCGGTCGGAGCGGCGACCGTCAGGAGCTCTGGAAGTAGCGTTTGAGCTTACGCGTAACTCCCGCCAGCCACGGCATTTCGCTCTCCCCGTTCGCGGGCGATCTTCCCCTTGAGGTTGTGGCTCTGATCGACCATGTAGGCGATGTCGGCCTGGCGCCCGGTCTGACACTCGAAGAGCGCGATCTCGTGGAGCTCGATGCGAAACGCGTCGAGCGCCTTGAAAACCATGTCTTGATGGGTTCGGGCCGGCCGCCTCGACCGCCTCCCGCAGCGCGGCGCCTGAAAGGCCCTGAAGGAACGGCGTGAAGAACGGGAACGTACTTCATGGCCGCGCCCCTTCTGACTCCTCTTCCAGCTCATACCCTCGCGCGGCAATCTGCGTCGGAATGACTTCGGAGGCGTGCCCGTGGAGCGTGAAGATCTGGCGCACCAGATCGCACACCTGCTCGAAGCCGCGCTCGTAGAACACCAGGATGGCCGGGCCGGCGCCGCTGAGCGCGCAGCCCAGCAGGCCCGGCGCTCGCAACTTGAGGATCTCTTCCAGCCCCGGAACCAGCGCGGCACGGTACGGCTGGTGGAAGCGGTCTTCGAGGGCCGCGGGAAAGGCGCTGACGCTGCCCGCGGCCAGCGCGGCCACCAGGAGAGCGGCCCGCTGCACGTTGAAAACAGCATCGGCGCGCGAGTACGCTTCCGGCAAGACAGCCCGGGCGGTAGTGGTTGGCAGGTCGAAGTCCGGCGCCACCACCGCCACCGCAAACCGTGCCGGAAGCTCCAGCCGCACGGCGCGCGCCACGCCGCCGGAATCGATGGCCGCGGCCACGATGGAACCCAGCACGCAGGCCGCCACGTTGTCCGGATGCCCCTCGATCCGCGCCGCCTCATCCAGAATGCGCAGCCGCTTCCAGCCCAGGTCCAGCAGACGGTCGGCGATCACCACGCCGGCGGTCAGCGCTGCGGCACTCGATCCCAGGCCCTTGCCGATGGGGATCTGGTTGTCGATCTCGAGCTCGATCGGCGGCAGCGTCTCCCGCACGTGTTGGGCTACGGTCAGGGCCGTCTGCCAAATCAGGTTCCCCTCGTCGGTAGGAATCAGCGCGGCGTCGCGCCCTTGGACGCGAATCTCCAGCTTCGGCGCCCGGCGGAAGCGGCACACCAGGAAGATGTCGAGCGCCAGGCCCAGAGCATCGAAACCCGGCCCAAGGTTGGCGCTGGAGGCCGGTACCCGAAGCGTGGCCCAGGACATGGAGCTTAGCCGAGCGTAACCTTCTGCCCCTCGCGGCAGGAGCGGTACACCGACAGGACGATCTCCAGGGCCGCGTAGCCGTCCTCGCCCGAGATCGGCGGCCGCCGGCCCGTCCGGATCGCCTCTCCAAACTCCCGGAACTGCCGCTCGAACGGCGTGAGCGAGATGGCCATGGGGTCGGAGGAACCCGACATCACGTCCTTGGCTACCGGCGCCGGCTCGCCCTGGTCATCCTGAACATCCCAGCTCGTCAGCCGATCGCCGGAGATGATAGCGGTGCCTTTGGTCCCGTGGATTTCCATGTGCTCGGTGTAGCCCGGCCAGAAAGCGGTCGAGGACTGGATCACTCCAGTGGCCCCGCACTCATATTTCAGCAGCGCGCAGACCACGTCCTCGGATTCGATCCGGTGCAGGGCCCCCAGTTGCCAGTAGCCGTAAACCTCCTGGACCGGCCCGATCAGCCAGCGCAGCACATCCACTTGGTGGATAGCCTGGTTGATCAGCGCCCCGCCGCCTTCCGTCGCCCAGCTTCCTTTGATCGGTCGCGAGTAGTACTCCGGCGAGCGGTACCACTTCACGTAGGCGTCGGCCTGGAGAATCCGGCCCAGCCGGCCGTCCCGGATGGCTTTGTGGAGGAACAGGCTCGAATCGTCGTAGCGGTGCTGGCTCACCACCCCCAGCGGGATGCCGGCGGCGCGCGCTGTCTCGAGCATGGCGCGCGCTGTCTCCAGGTTGGTGGCGATGGGCTTTTGCACCTGAATGGGCTTGCCGCTGGCGGCGCAAATCTCCAGCGGCTGGAGACGGAAATCAGGAAAGGTGCAGAGGTCTACGAAATCCACCTCCGGGTGGCGGCACACCTCCTGGTAGGTGTCAAGGAACTGCGCGCCGTGTTTCTCTGCGAAGGCGTGACCCGCCGCCGGGTTGATGTCGGTGCAGACTGTCACCCGGTAACCGATGTTGCTGTACGCCTGGGCGTGCTTGTGCGAGATGGCGCCCGTGCCGATCAGTCCTACGCGCAAGGTGTCGATCCTCCCTTCCTAGAAGCCTGCCAGCTCCAACCCATGCCCCCCGCCGCAGATGCTCACCTCCAGCCCCAGAGCCTTGAACATGGCGGCCTTGGCGGCCAGCGCCAGGCTGGCCCGCTCCGCATCCGGAGCGTAGGCCACCTGAATGTGATTGGATTTGTGCCGCGCCATGAACTGATCGCGCGTAATACCGGGCAGCACCACGTGCATGATGGGCCACTGCGGGGTGGTGATCTGCCAGCGCCGCTCGGTTTCCTCCTGGGGCAACTGAATCACCGTGGCCCGTCCGAGATCCGCCTTCAGCTTGCCCTTCTCTACGAACACGCGGCTCCAGACAATCTCGCCCGGCTTGCCGACACCTTTCAGCGATCCGCCGCCCAGCGGGAAGTACATAGCCGGCTGACGCTCGCTCACCGCCCCGGCGTACCCGCCGATGAAGTGCTGGGGCGGCGCGCCCCCGGAAATCTCGAGCACCCAGACGAACTGCTCTACGCCGTCCAAGGTGTACGATTCACCGTAGCGCACGTCGTGCAGCGTGGTCTCCGGATTCAGGCCCAGCTTGCGCCAGACCCGGTTGGTCACCAGCGCGTCCAGCCCCGCGCACTCGTCCACCTCGTTGAAGTGCGGCAGCGCCTGGCCCTTGTACAGCAGGCGGCCCGTCTTCGCATCCCGCACCGGCGGCCGGTCCACGTTGTTGAGCAGCCCCTCGGCCAGGTCGGAGGCCGGCGTGAGGTCCTTCAAGCCTTGCTGGTACTGGATGCCGATGAGGTCGCAACCGAACTCGTCGGCGATGCGCACGGCGGCGATGTACATCTTGCACTGCGCCAGAATCTGGTCGTCGGTGAGGTCGGTCTCCGGGTTGGGGCCGGTGAGGAACCGCAAGCCCTTGGCGTCCAGCCAGGCGCGAATCTCGCGGGCTTCCTCGTCCGGCACGCACTGCATGGCGGCATAGAGCGCCGACTGGCTCAGCCGCTCCTTGAAGACGCCCGTCGAGTGCAGCAATTCGTCGGGGATGAGGGCGTTGTACATGCCCATGCATCCTTCGTCGAAGATGCCCATGATGGCCTTGTCGCGCTTAAGCTCCCGCGCCAGCTTGCGCCCGATCCGGGTGGCCTTGACCGGCAGCTTGAATCCCTTCAGACTGCGCGCGTGGCTGGTGTCATGCACCAGTCTCTCGCCGGCCAGCCACCGCCTCAGGCCCCCGACAAAGAACTCGTCCTGAAAATCGACGCTCCACAGCGTGCTGTAGAGAACACCCGCTTTGGTGAGGCCCGCGTTCAGGTTCAGCATCCCGACCAGCCCCGGCCATTCCCCGCTCCAGTTAGCCACCGTCAGGATGGGCCCCTTGTGGGTCAGCAACCCGGGAAAGACGTGATGGCTGTACTGCCACACCGCCTCGACCACCACCAGAGGAGCCTCCGGCGGAATCTGGCGGAACACCTCCAGGCCGTACTTCTGGCTATCGATAAAGCCGTGGCATTTCTCGGGTTGGTAGGGGTGCCCGCGGCGCACCTGGCGACCCTCGCGCCGGATGGCCGCCATGACGGCCTCCTCGGCTTTCTGTTGCGCGGGCCAGCACATCTGGTTGGCAGCAAGGCGCAGATCTCCGCTGGCTACGAGCACGATTTCCGGCATGCCACCATTCTGCCATACCGCGAGTAGGACAGGCCCATGGCCTGTCAGGAAAGGGTCGTGGATCGTCGGTGGCGGGCTGTAGGCGCCCACATCCTACAGCCCACGCCCCACAGCCCTGGGACAGGCCCATGGCCTGTCGCTGGACTTTGGCCCTTTCGTGTGTGTTTTCTGCTCAAGTATTGCAGTACAGCAAGGCGTCAGCGAGCGAGGGGAGGAATTTCTGGGGCTTCTGGTCTGAGCGGTTGCGCGCCGTGAAGCCGGAGAAATTCTCCGTTTCGACCCCCAGGCCACGTCCCCACACCTCCGCCTGGAGTTGATGGATGATGCGCTGGGTGGAAGTGCGAATCGGCTTGGTTTGCACGCACCATTTAGGCGGAGGCAGCAGAGCGGGTGGCGTGGATGGGGAGAAGCTGCGGATGGCCGCCAGCAAGAGCATCGCGTAAGAGGCGATGAGCATGGCTGGCAGTTGCTGGGTGGAGGCCGGGGTACGCACTTGCGCCTGGCCAACGCCGAGCAGAGACTTCTCCTCGCGGAAGTTCACCTCGATGTCCCAGCGCCAGACGTAGTGCTGGACGACCTGTTGCGTGTGCATGGCGGGGTCGGTGCAGAGGAGGAACGCCGGCTGGCGATAGAGCATCTTCGATGCGATGCGGAGCCGGTAGTGCAGGGGGGCGATCACCACCAGATTCAGGGGGCGGCAGGCGCCGGCGGCGCGCCAGAGCAGCCCCGTCAACGTCTTGACGCGGCACTGGTGCTGTGCGCCAGCCGCGAACACCGACACGGTTTCCCAGGCGATGCTCTCGTCCTGCCGAAGTTGCTCCGGCGTCGGGGCCAACGGTCCATATAACAAGTGCCGTCCTCGACGGACGCCCGCCTCGGCCGGGGCCCGGTAGTGGAGCTGGGCGTCCTTGCGCAGGCGGCCGATCAGGGCGGTGTGCGGGGGCAGATGTTTCAGCACCGTCTGGTTGGTGTAATGACCATCGACCAGGACGCGCAGGGGGCGTGGTTGGCCGTCGGTCATGAGTGGCAGGCTGTCGCGGATCACCCCCAGACGCCGGATGGCTTGTGCGCTCAGGCTGGCCTCCCGGCAAGCCCGGCGGTAGGCCTGCTGTTGTTCCGGCGTGGCTTTCCGGCCGGGCTTGGCGGGTGTGGGGCTGTGCAGGAAATCGACCGGAATCATGCGCACCGCTTGGGCGTGTTCGGGGACCGGCACGGCGGCGGAAAACTGTAAGAAGCGCTGGGCGCGGATGAAGTTGACTTGGAATTTGGGGCCCAGCGGATCGCGCCGCCAACTGACGCCGTGGATCTTGACACCGGATTTCCGGAGCAAGGAATCATCCAAAGCCAGGCACAGCGGGGCTGGCTCGGGCCACTGCTCGGCCACGGCACGGCGTACCCCGGCAAAGAGGTTCTCGGCTGAGAGGCGGCGCTGGGAAAACAGTCGATAGGCCGCCGACCAGTCCTGAAACTGTAATCCGCAAGTGGAAAGCAGCCCGGTCACGGTTCTCCTCCCCAGGCACAGCAGCGAACTCAGCGCGAGGGCTTGGGCCCGCTCCTCGACTCGGCGCTGGGAGCAGGGCGCCGCGCAGCTTCGCCAGAGTTCCTGGAACCCCTGGAGGATGCCGGCAGAGTTTTTTTTAGCACCGAGGGCGGAGTTTCCAGGCGGCGGAGAGCCAGCAGAGACTTGTCTTCGACGAGCCACTCGACGGTCTCGCCGCGGGTGAACTCCATGGCTTGGGCGAGGGCCGAAGGGAAGTTGATGTACCACTGTCGGCTGGCCTGGCGTTGGATGAGCTGGACTTTGGTAGGGAATCCCATGGGGTCTCCTATGATCTAGTTATATAACTAGATCACGGAAAACGCCAGGAAAAAGAGACACAACCGGGCGGAAATGTCGCGGGCACCTCCGCCCGGTTTGGGTGTTATCTAGTTAAGGGCCAAAGTCCAGGGACAGGCCCATGGCCTGTCGTGTGCTATGTTGGGAGAAGCCGCAGTCGCCGCTCGTCGGGCCGGTAGCTCAGGCGGTAGAGCATCTGCCTTTTAAGCAGAGGGTCCCGGGTTCGAGTCCCGGCCGGCTCACC
>CAYGVJ010000192.1:0-7828 GCA_964353255.1 uncultured Solibacteraceae bacterium
CCGAGGAGCGGCGGCGGCTGGCGGCGCTGGATGGCGGCCTGCTGCTGGCGAACTCGGACCTGAGCGGATTCTCGATCATCGAGGAGGCGCAGTACCGGGGCGTGCGTGCTGCCGAGCGTGCGCTCGAGCGGCTGGGCGGGCGGTCGTGAAGGGGCTGGCGTATGTGGGACTGGGCGCCGTCGCGGCGGTGGCGGCCTTTCTAGCGGGTCCGTTGGTGCGGCGACAGGCGGAACCGCCTGTCCCACGGGGCGCTTCGTTGGAGCAGCGGTTCCCGGTCCACACCGAGGCATGGAAGCGGGCGGCCGGCGAAGACCTTCGCTGGCGCGAGAAGCGCGGGCACGCCTATTCGCTCAAGGACCGGGACGAGTCTGTGCCGCATGACCCGCGTTGGAAGCGCCTGTTCGCCGGGCGTCCCAAGTTGCGACCGCTGCCCGGCGGCTGCCTGTACTGTCACGGGGGGATCCCGCCGCAAGGCTTTGTAGGGCTCGCCACGCGGTCCTACTTCGAGGCCCGCCAGTTCGTCAGCCAGCCGATTGGTTGCCTTGATTGCCACGACGGCCAGAGCGTGGCTTTGCGTGTGACGCGGCCGGATTTTGAGCGTCCTGCTCGCAGCCACCAGGAAATGCGCGTGCTGGTCTGCGCGCAGTGTCACACGGAGTATTACTTCGCGCCGGGCAGCAACCAAGTCACGCTACCGTGGTCGAAGGGGCTGAAGGTCGAGGAGATTGAAGCGCACTACGAGACAATCGGCTTCCGCGACTTCGAGCACGCCGAGACGGGGGCGGCGTTGCTGGAGGTGCGGCATCCGCAGTTCGAGTTGTACAGCCAAGGTGTACACGCCCGGAGCGGCGTGGCTTGCGCCGATTGCCACATGCCCTGGCTGCGGCAGGGCGCGGTGAAGATCAGCGACCACCACGTGCGCAGCCCGCTGGACGATCCGCGGCGGTCCTGCCTGGCATGCCACGCGTTCAGCGCCGAGGAAATGAAGGCGCGGGCCAAGGCCATCCAGGATCGCACCACGGCGCTGCTGGACCGGGCGCTGGCGGCGATTGTGGAGCTGCTTGATGAAGCGCGCGCAGGGGGTGGCTCAGAGGCCGCGCGCCGGCTCCAGCGCCGCGCGCAGTTCCGCACCGATTTCGTCAACGCCGACGGCTCGAAAGGCTTCCATGCGCCCCAGGAAGCCGCGCGCATTCTGGCCGAAGCCATCGACTACGCCCGCCAGGGGCAGGTGGCGGCAAGGCGGGCGGCAAACGCCGTGCACGCTGGGCCTGGACATCCGGCCCGATCTGGCCGATAATGGAAGCAATGCGGAATTCCGCAGGTGGACAGCCCGTAAGGGCTGGCGTGAAGGCGGCCCCGTAAGGGGCCGTTTCATTTATAGCCACTTCTGTCCGTAGCCTTCGACCTGCCCGGTGCGCTCGTTCACGTTGAATTTCCCACGCACGGCGCGCAGCAGTTCGCGTCCGAAGACGTCGCCAGGTTCGGGAATGACACCCCGTGCAACGAGCATGGATTGCTTCACGGGATGCGCAAGGATGTCAGCCAACTGCAAACCAGCGATGTTGGCGTGCTTCTTCTCCAGCTTGATGTCGTGGCTAGTCAGAGCACGCTGAAACTGCTCACGTCCAATGAAGGCGGTGCCGCTCTCATACACCCGGCGGTATGCCTGCTTGAGCTGGATGTCTTCCTCCCTGCCACGGGACTCGGCCATGACGTCGCCCGTAGCGCTCTTGTAGTTGAGGTATCCGCAGTAGCGCTCCAGCAGAGCCACCAAGCCATAGTGATAGGGGTGGAAAGGATCGGAGTACGCCTCCAGTTGGCGCTTCTTGTCGATGACCACGCAGACGACCGTGAACATGGGGCGCCTGATGACTTCCAGCAAGCCGCAGTCAAAGCTTTCCCGCACCTGTGGCTGGCTCAGAACGCCGAATGCTCCCCTACGGTTGATGATCGCCGAGCGCGTCAGGATGACCGGGTTGTCAGGCCGGGGGCCAAAGATGGCGCGTTTGAACCTTTCGAGGTCATCGGCGAACGCGGTGTAGTCGGGGTCTTGGCGAAACCAGACACCGAGGAGAGCCAAGAAGCGGTGGGCGGGGTCGTCGAGCAAGTTGTAGACGTGATCGCCGGACTCGTCGATGTATTGACGGTACCGGCTCTTCTTAGCCTGCTCCACGCATTGCTCATTCTCGCACGCGGGCACCGCCGCCCGCCTCCTGGCCGAGGCCATCGACTATGCCCGGAATCCGCCCGCAAGGTCTGGCGCTGCGCGAATGACCCGTGCCAGCACAGCCTGGACTGTGGGAACGGATGTCACCCGCCGGGTGGCCGACGGGGGCGTCGGCCGCGGACCGGGGGTCCGCCCTACCAAGCGGCTCGCTAGGGCGAGCGCCCTCGCCCGCGTTCGGCCCCCTTGGCCGGCGTTTTCCGGTCCGCGGGGAGCCGACCAGGGGGTCGGCTCGCAGGCCAGGAGGCCCGCCCCACAAAAACTAAATGACATTGGCCTTTAGGCTGCCGGGTCGAGACTCATCCCGACCCGTGCGCCGAGTCGAGACTCGGCGCGGCAGGTTAAGAACCTGCGCCACGGTGCCGAGTCGGCAGCGTTATGTCGCGCACCCCGGAGGGGATTCACGCGCGCGCCACAACCGCTACAATAAGTAGCTTCTATGTCCCTGCCCGAGTCGGCGCGCGTGTTCATCGCCGCCCAGGTCGAGCGGATCCGGCGGTTTCGCGCCAAGAAGAAGATCGTCTTCCCGGAGGGCGGGGATGCGCGCGTGCGGGAGGCGGCCGGGCGGCTGGCTACCGAGGGGCTGGTGGAGCCGATCCTGGTCGGCAAGCCGCCGGCCGGCACACCGGCGGGGCTGAGATTCGTCGATCCGGGCTCCTCGCCGCTGCTTCAGAAGTACGCCGCGCTGTACTACGAGCGCCGCCGGGCGAAGGGCATCACCCAGGTCGAGGCCGCCGAGATGGCCGTGCGGCCGCTGTGGTTCGCGGCGCTGATGGTGTCTGCGGGCGATGCCGACGGGACGGTGGGCAGCGCGGTGCACACCACCGCCGATACGGTGCGCGCGGACCTACAGTCGATCGACATGCGTCCGGGCTTCCGCCGGCTCTCCAGCGTCCACATCATGGCCGTCGAGGACCGTAGCTACGGCTGCGACGGGCTGCTGGCTTTTTCCGACGCCGCCATCCTGGTAGACCCGTCCGCGGTGGAGTTGGCTGAGATCGCCCTCGCCACGGCGCACACGGCTCGCGCGGTGTTCAACACCGAGCCGCGGGTGGCGCTGCTGTCTTTCTCGACCAAGGGCAGCGCCCGGCACAAGCAGGTGGACAAGGTCCTGGAGGCGCTGCGGTACATCCGCCAGCGCGCCCCGGAGTTGAACGTGGACGGCGAGTTACAGGCCGACGCGGCGCTGGTGCCCGCGGTCGGGCAGTCGAAGGCGCCGGGCTCGACGGTGGCCGGGCGGGCCAACGTGCTCATCTTCCCGGACCTCAACTCGGCCAATATCGGCTACAAGCTGGTCGAGCGCCTGGGCAACGGCGCGCTGCTGGCGGTGCTGTTCCAGGGCCTGGCGCGGCCCGCCAACATCGTCTCGCGGGGCTGCTCGGCCGAGGACGTCTACACCACGGCGGTCATCACCGCGGTGCAGGCGGAGGGCGCCACGGCGCCCTGACGCGATGCTTCCCTTCAAGCTGGTCTACCATCCGGGCTACGACCTACACCTGGGTGATCACGTTTTCCCCACGCAGAAGTACCGGCTGGTGTGCGACCGCTTGCTGGGGGAAGAGTTCGCCGAGCCGGGGGACTTCCTCGAACCGGAGCCGGCCTCGGACGAGGACCTGCTGCTGGTGCATGAGAAGGATTGGATTCGCCGCCTGAAGGCCGGCACGCTGAGCTTCTTGGATGTCCTCAAGCTCGAACTGCCCTACTCGAGGGAGATGGTGGAGGCTTTCTGGCTGGCTGCCGGCGGCACCACCCTGGCGGCACGGCTGGCCCTGCGCGACGGCATAGGCTTCAACCTCGGCGGGGGCTTCCACCATGCCTTCCCGGGGCACGGCGAAGGTTTCTGCGCCATACACGACTTGGCGGTGGCGATCCGGCGCTTGCAGCGCGAAGGGCTGATCGAGCGCGCGATGGTGGTGGATTGCGACGTGCATCATGGCAACGGCACGGCCGTCATCTTCGCCGGCGACCAGCAGGTTTTCACGCTCTCGATCCATCAGTTCAACAACTACCCGGGGCACAAGCCCGCCTCCGACATTGACATTCATTTGGACGACGGGACCGGCGACGAGGAATACCTGGAGCGGCTGCGCGAGGCTTACGTGCCGGCCCTGGCCGAACACCACCCCGAGTTGCTAATGTATGTGGCGGGCGCCGACCCGTATTGCCAGGACCAGTTGGGCGGGCTGTCGCTGACGCTGGAGGGCCTGAAGGCGCGCGACCGGCTGGTGCTGGAGGAGGCGCTACAGGGGGGGATCCCCGTGGCCATCGTGCTGGCTGGCGGCTACGCCATCGACCTGGAGGACACGGTCGCCATCCACGTGAACACCGCCCGCGTAGCCTGCGAGGTTCTCGGGCGTGCGGGCTGGGCTGGGAGGGGTTGCCCATGAGAATATCGGACATCCGTTCGTTCCTGATGTCTTACCCTATGCCGGAGCCGCTGAGGCTGCCGTTCTACGGCGGCGAGCGGACCATCTTCAAGCGCGACGCGATGCTGATCCGCATCGAGACCGACAACGGGCTGGTCGGTTACGCTCCCGGTCAGGGCAGCGAGAAGGCGCAGCAGGTCATCGAGACACAGATCGCTCCGTTCCTGACGGGCCGCACGCTGGCCGAACCGGACGCGCTGCGGGTGCTGTTCATGCAGGGGCCGGGCCAGGATGCGGCGCGGGTCAAGGTTTACTGCGCGGTCGAGGTGGCGCTCTACGATCTGCTGGGCAAGGCGCTGGGCGTACCGGTCTCGGAACTGCTGGGAGGCCGCGTGCGCGACCGCATGCGGCTCTACGGCAGCGCAGGCATGTACATGCCTCCTGAGAAGTACGCCGAGGAAGCGGCGGCCATCGCCGGAATGGGATTCCCGGCTTACAAGATGCGGCCCGCCCTCGGCCCGGAAGACGATCTCAAGACCGTGCGTCTGATGCGCGAGGCGGTTGGTCCGGACGTGGACCTGATGGTGGACGCGCACGCCTGGTGGCGGATGGGCGACCGCAGCTACTCGCCGGAGACCATTGAGCGTCTGGCGCGCGAGATGAGCGCCTGGCGCATCGCCTGGCTGGAGGAGCCGCTGCCCCCGGAGGACCACGCGGCCTACCGTCGCCTGAAGGAGCGCGACTACGTGCCGCTGGCCAGTGGTGAGCACGAGCCCAGCGACGACAGCTTCCTGGAACTCATCCAGAACCATTGCGTGGACTACGTCCAGATGGACCTCGTCTGCCAGGGGGGCTACCCGAGCGGGCGGCTGCTGCTCAGCGAGATTGCCCGCGAGGGGCTGCGCTTTGCCTTCCACAGTTGGGGAACGGCCCTGGAGGTGGTGGCCGCCGCCCACCTGGGCATCTGCTGGCCGGAGATGGTCGCCGAGTGGCTCGAATACCCGGTCTACTCGGAGCCCTCGCGGCCGGGCATGTATCCTTTCCCGCTGGCCGCCGGGATTCTCAAGCACCCGCTGGAGATTCAGAAGGGCGCGCTGGTGGTGCCGCGCGAGCCGGGACTGGGCGTCGAGGTGGATGAGTCGGTCATCGACCGATACCCTTGGGTTCCGGGCCCCTGGTCCAGTTTCCGGCTGGAGGAGCCGCCGGAGACCTGGCACGTGACCTCGGATCACAGCGTGAAGTGGGCGGGGCGGTAGGACATGCTTCAGCTTGTCTCTGGCAAGCTAAAGCATGCCCCACTGGGTTATCCTGAAGGACTCGGCATGCTGATGGAGATTCTGGCCGGGGCGAGCTGCGGCGCAGCCGGGCTGATGGCCTACGGTGTGCGCGGGCGGTCCGCACGGCTGTTCGGCGCCTCCGTGTGGCGCGGCCCGGACAGCCGGCCGTCGATCGCACTCACCTTCGATGATGGCCCCAGCGAGTCCACGCCCGCGCTGCTGGAGTTGCTGGAGCAGAACGGGGTGCGCGCCACATTCTTCCACTGCGGAGTCAACGTCCGGCGGCTGCCGGAGATCGCGCGGCAGGTTGCGGCGGCGGGGCATGAGATCGGCAATCACAGCCACACCCACCCGCGCTTCTGGTTCCGCTGGCGCCGGTTTTTCCAGGACGAGTTGGAGCGGGCGCAAGCTGCCATCCGGGAGACCACCGGGGTGGCGCCCCGGCTGTTCCGGGCGCCGGACGGGACGCGCTGGCCGGGCCTGGGGGCGGCCCAGGAAAGGCAGAAACTGCTGGGCGTGATGTGGACGGTGATCGGGCGCGACTGGGCCTTGCCGGCGCAGCGGATCACCCGGCGCCTGCTCGGGGGCGCCCGCAACGGCGCCATCCTGTGCCTTCACGACGGCTGCCGAGTCGAGCCGCAGCCGGATGTCCGCCGGATGCTGGAAGCGGTGCGGCGCCTGCTCCCCGAGCTTCAGGCGCGAGGCTTTGGTTTCGAGACCGTCAGCGAGCTACTATGTCCGAGGAACTGACCCAGAGAGTGATATCCGTCATCGCGACTGCTCAGAAACTCCCGCTCGAGAGGATTACCATCGAGAGCACGTTCGAGGAGCTGGGCATAGATTCCCTGGATGGCGTCAATATCCTGTTTGCGCTGGAGAACGAGTTCAACATCAACATCCCGGACGACAAGGTGGAGGGCGTCCGCAGCGTGCGCCAGATGGTGGAGAGCCTGGAGAAGGTGGTTTCCGGCGAGGAGCCGCCGGCCGCGGCGGCGCAGACGTAGGCTATGAGCGCGCGGCGGGTGGCCATCACGGGCGTCGGGGTGATTTCGGCCCTGGGGCTGGACGCCCGTCAGTTCTGGCAGACGCTCGCCGCCGGACGATCTGGCATCGGGCTGATTCAGGCCGTGGATCCCGGCTTGCTGCGGTTCTCCAACGGCGCCGAAGTGCGCGACTTCGATCCCGCCCGGCATTTCGAACCCAAGGAGCTGGATCTGCTGGATCGCTTCGCGCAACTGGGCATGGTGGCCGCGCGCGAGGCCGTCCGCGACGCGGCCCTGGAGTGGAGCGCGGCGTTGCGCGAGCGCACCGCCATCGTCACGGGGAACTGCAATGGCGGGCAGACCACCGAGGACGAAGGGTTCGTGGATCTCTACCGCAAGAACCGCTCGCGCGTGAACCCCATGACCATCCCGCGCACCATGGGCAACGCCGCGGCCAGCCGCATCTCGGTGGAATTCGGCATTACGGGACCGAGCTACACCATCTCGACCGCCTGCGCCTCCTCGACGCACGCGCTGGGGCAGGCTTTCTGGCTGGTCCGGCACGGCCTGGCGGAGCTGGCCCTCACCGGCGGCAGCGAAGCTCCCTTCAGCCTGGGGAATTTGAAGGCCTGGGAGGCCATGCGGGTGGTGTCGCCGGACACGTGCCGGCCATTTTCGAAGGACCGCCGGGGCATGATCCTGGGCGAGGGAGCGGCCATGCTGGTGCTGGAGCCGCTGGAGGCGGCGCTGGCGCGCGGCGCTCACGTCTACGCCGAAATCGTCGGGTTCGGGATGTCCGCCGACGCCCACCACATCACGCAACCCTCGGTGGAGGGTCCGGCGCGGGCCATGCGGGCGGCGCTGGAAGACGCCCGGATTCAACCCGACCAGGTGGGCTACATCAACGCCCACGGAACCGGGACGCTGGCCAATGATCCCACGGAAACCAAGGCCATCCGCCTGGTTTTTGGCGCCCAC